>DASVAA010000086.1:0-36788 GCA_036376595.1 Ktedonobacterales bacterium
GACTGGCTGTCCAGGATCGCCGCGCTCGGCGTCGCCGCCCGCCCGAGGTGCCGCCGGGTGCGCTCGCGTAGTGCCGTGTGGATCCGCTCCCAGGTGCCATCGTTGCGCCACATCCGAAAATAGTAGTAGGCCGTCTGCCACGGCGGCAGGTCGTGGGGCATCGCGCGCCATTGATTGCCGCCGCGCACGACGTACAGGATGGCGTTGACAATCTCGCGCCGGCGGTGCCGCGCCGGACGGCCACCGGGCTTGACCACCGGCACGAGCGGTGCGAGGATCGCCCATTCGCCGTCGCGCAGGTCGCTCGGGTAGGCTTTGCGGGCAGGGAGGGTCTGTTTCTGGTCCATGCCGCCAGTCTAGCACATCCTTCCCCCTTTCAAAACGGTTTCTAAGCTACCTAGCGCGACGCTCAGTAGCGAGTCGATGCTCAGTAGGGAGTTGTGCTAGATCGATGAGTTGACAAGAAGCCCTCAGTTGGCTACAAGGGACCAATCTGTACCGTCCCGTTTGGACCAGCCGAGGTAGCTTCGATGATACGCGATTTTGACGACTTGTGCACCTGGATGTACGTGCTGGTGAGCGATCTGTTCGCGCCGCTGGCGCCGCTGGTGGCGCGCCCCGGTCCGCCTCCAGCCTGTACGGACGCGGAGGTGATCACCATGGCGCTGGTCGGCGAGTGTTGCGGCTGGGACCAGGAAACGGTCCTGCTGAGCCAGTGGGCTGAGCACCGCGACCTGTTTCCGCAGCGACCCGAGCGCAGCCGCTTCAACCGGCGCCACCGGGCCTTGGCGCCAGCCATCAACCTGGTGCGCCAGGCGGTCCTGCAGGTGCTGGACCTGGCTGACGAGACGTCCTGCATCATCGACAGTCTGCTCGTCCCGGTCGTGCAGTTCTAGAACGTGCCGCAGGCTAACGCCGACTGGAAGACGGCCGGCGCCACCTGCGGCCATTGCTGTTCGAAGAAACAGGCGATCTTCGGCTACAAGCTGCATCTGCTCGTCACCCAAAGGGGCGTGATCCGCGACTTTGAGCTGGCACCCGCCAACATCACCGACTTGGAGGCGGGCACCGAGCTGTTGGAACGCCACTGGGGGCTGCGCGTGTTGGCCGACAAGGGCTATATCAGCCGCGCCGTTGCTACCGAGTTGCGCGAACAGGCCCAGATCGAGGTGGTGACGCTCCCGCGTAGCAACCAACGTCCACAGCCTTCGGCGGCCTTCCGTCACCTGCATGCCCACCTGCGGCAGCTCATCGAGACGGTCAATAGCCAACCGGCGCTCCAGTTCCACGTCGAAACCAACCATGCCCACACCTTCTGGGGCTTGACGGCGCACCTCTACACCAAGCTCACCGCGCACACGTTCTGTGTCTGGATCAACCGCTTGCTCGGCGTCCCCGAGGTGCTGCCCCTCAAGACGCTCGCCTTTCCGTCCATCTAGCACAACTCCCCAGTAGTGAGTAATAACATGACAATGAGACTTTGGCTTGGGATACGCGGCCGCTATGCTCAGTAAGCCGATTGGCGGTAGCGCACCAGGCGGCGCTTACATGAGGGCTCTTAAGGGAACAGCAGACAGCGAGGTTGCTGGTGAACTGACGGACGCTGGGCCTACTGTCGTGTCTCTAACCCTTGCGCACCGGGCGGAGGTGGGCGAGGACCTTGCCGCCTACCATGCATGCGGATCTCGTCCGTCTCTGCCTGGACTTTCCAGCACGCGTTCCCGTCCTGTCCAACGTAGCAGGTCCATTCGCCGGCGATTCTGGACTTGATCCCAAATAGACCGTGATAAGCTTCATGCCCTGTTTCCCGCACGGCATGAGCATTCGCGCCCTCGGTTGCTGTCGCTTAGGACCCCGTCCTCACTATCCCAGAAAATTGGGGCTTCGGTCCTACTCCCTTCCGCGCCTACAGCATGTACGCTGGTGGCGGAAGGATCATGAGCACTGCTCAGGGGCGAACCGGACGCTGGGCCGATCGGGTACAAGTTCCCGAAAAACTGTGGAAGGAGTTCCCAATCGACTCCACCGTTTCCGGCTACACTAGAGGTGATGTCCTTCGCCGGCGATCACTTTACCGGCGTGCTGCCAAGTCATTTTCGAACGTGCGGAGCTAGGCTCGACAAGCATCGGGGGCGGAGTTCTCCATGTTTGGGGGGACCAAGTTCGCCAAAAATTGGGGTCAGATTTCCCCAATTTCGTGCTGCAGTCCGGCTACACTGGACATGATGACGACAGTGCGCCGCACTACGTGCCATGTGAACGTCACCGCCCCAGGCCTGGCTCTCAACGGAGTGGCTAAAGCTTGCACAGAGCCAGACCACACGTGAGTGAAGCACCCGAACATCTGGCCTGGGCTGTTCACTCGCAGTGAACGTGGCGCGGTTGTCATCGAGTACTGTGGTGACGAACCGAGCATCTGTGAACATACGGGGGAAGGAAGGCGTTGTATGACCTCGCAAGACACTGCCCATGACCATGACCCCATCCCGCTGTCGCAGCGCCTGCTTTTGCGGCCCGAAGAGGTCGCGGCGATCCTGGGTCTCGGCCGCTCAACGATCTACGAGCTGCTGCGCTCCGGCGAGCTGTCGGCGGTGCATATCGGGCGCGCCACACGCATTCCGGCCCGCGACCTTCACCACTGGATCGAGCAGCACACCAGCAGCGAGAATGGCGCAAGCAACAGCGTAAGTGATAGCGTTCGCAGTGCCCGGAGACATCGGTGACGATCAGGCAACCGAATAGACGAGGGGATGCCGTACCCTCAAGCGCTCGTCTTCAGCCATAAGTCCTGACAAATACATCGTGGCCAATACGCATGAAATTGTAAAGGCACCCGTTATCCGTCGTGGTGCGCCAGGAGTCGTCGGTCGCACAGACGTGCGCCGGCATCCAATGCCGTCCACCGGCAGCTTCTTGCAGCGGTGACCACCGGATCGCATAGTTGAAGTGTCTCCTTTTAGCCCGGGTCGTCCCCTGGTCGCTCGCGACGACGTGCAAGCGTACGAGCGGCGATAGGACGTGGGGCAACCCTCCCCAACGGACGCGCGGAACTACGCGTATGCTCTCCACGCGCCTGTAAGTGGGTCAGGCGTGGTCTGCCTGGGAGTTGTACCGGCCGAGATCAACGCGGCGACACGAGGCGGCGCTATCCCAATTGCACCGCGTCTCTTACGGGCACGTGTCGCCTGAGCCTTGCTCTCTCGCCCGCGACTCCGAACGTGACGAGGTGGCCGCTACTCGTAGAGTGCTTGGCCAGGATGGCAACCTGAGATGCGCCGGCGGATTTCGAGCCGGAGATGATGGGCGCAGGTCACTTCTCCCTGCCGTGACACCATCACCTTTGCTCTCCGCCTGCTGGACGTGCGCGTCTCACTCCGCCGGGGTGATGTCCCTCATCGCATCGTGTCGAGTGGGTCTTTGCGCCGGATGCTCGCGAGCCGGCTGGAGTGTCCTCCGCCGCCTGAGCATCCCAATATTCGCTGCGCCGCGCGCCGCGACACCGCGAAGCGTTGCGCGACGAATAAACAGGACCAGCGGCTGTCCCGCCACGGAGCGCGGCCCCGCAGCGCGGCCCCTGTTGCGCGCATCCTCTCGTGGGAGCCCCTCGGCGAGCTTCGCGGATCTACCTCAACGTGCGGTCTGTCGTCTTGGAGCAGTCGTCAGGGAGCAAAGGCAACAGGGGGTGTGGCGGAAAGCCGCCTGGGAGGGAGCGGATCCACGTGGGCAAGCGCCGATCTCTCGTGCGTCAGGTGCTTGATCGCTTCGACAGCTTGATGGCAACGGGCGAGAGCCGTCACGCGGCAAAGCTGGCGGCCCGCGCGGCCAATGAACGGACCTGGTCCGTGTCGGACGGGCGCCTCCACGCCTTCCGCACGCGCAAGGGCTATCAGGCGATCGTGCTACGCCTGGTCAACTGGTGCGCCACGACGCAAGGGCTGCGCTTCCGCGACCTCAACGACGTGGACGCGTGTGCCGAGGAGGTGGTGTCACGCTATCTGGCCGAGGGACTGGACGCGGGCAAAAGCGCCTGGACGCTCAAGACGGAGCGATCCGCCTTTCGTTTGTTCTTTGGCCAGCGCGAGCTCGCGGCGGGCGTCCAGCTCCCGGCCCGGCGACGGGCCGACATCAAACGCTCACGCCATCCGGCGGCGCGCGATGCCACGTTCGACGCGACGCACTGGCGCGAGTTGCTGACATTCCTCGACGCCACTGGACTGCGCCGCTCGGAGGTGGCCCATCTCCATGTGCGCGATCTCTACGACGATGCGCAGGGCGGCCTGCATGTCGCGGTGAAGGGCAAGGGCGGCAAATGGCGCGCGGTGCCGGTGCTCCCAGACTCTATGGAGGCCGTGCGCGTGCTCATTGCCGGCAGGTCGCCCGACGAGCGCCTCTTCCGCCGCATCCCCTCGCATCTCGATATCCACGCCGCCCGGCGCCGCTTCGCCCAGGCCACATATCGCCAGCTCAGCGATGGCCGGCCACTCCCGCCGTCAACGAGCGCCCGCCTCGCAAAGGATGCGATAGACCCGGTGGCGGCACGACAGGTGTCGGAGGCGCTTGGCCACAATCGGATGGACGTCACGACGACGCATTACCTGCGCTGAGTGTCTGCGTCGTTTGTCCACGCATTCCACCGCTCCGGCGTGGCGTACCCTGGGCCGCCACCGTTCACAGATGCGGGCTTCCACCTCGTCGCTCACTGCCGTCATGGTGGCGCCCGGTCGGTCTGTGTATCGGCGCCGTCAGGCTGATCTGATGGCGCCACGCGCTCATGGCGCGTAGAATGACGCCACATCCGCCGCACGGTGCCGCCGCACGGTGCGGATGGATGTTACGGCTCGCGCCTGCGCTTCCGCAGGCGCGAGCGATTACCGAGAAAGGGGGTCCGCGCATGCCAAACAAGCGCGGCAACAACGAAGGGAGCCTGACCAAACGCTCAGATGGGCGCTGGCAGGCCTGCATCACGCTCGACGGCGGGAAGCGCAAGTTCTTCTATGCGAAGACACGCCAGGAGGCGGCGCGCCTGCTGACGAACGCGCTCCGTGACCGCGACCAAGGCCTGCCGATCGTCGGCGAGAAACTCACGGTGGCGCAGTATCTCATGCAATGGCTCCAAGACATCGCGCCTGGCCTCAAGCCGCGCTCGCTGCAGCGCTACGAGGAGGATGTCCGGCTGCGCCTCGTACCGGCGCTCGGCAAGACGGCACTGGCACGGCTCTCCGCGCAGCAGGTGCAGACACTCTACACCGCCAAGCTACGCGAAGGGCTCGCCCCCGGCACCGTCGCACACCTGCACGCCGTGTTACGGCGTGCGCTGGGAGAGGCACAGCGGCTGGGATTGGTGCAGCGCAACGTGGCGACGTTCGTGAAGGCGCCGCGACCCGCGAGGCACGAGATGCACACGCTGGCGCCGGGGGAAGCGCGCCGGTTACTCGAGGTTGCCGCCGATGATCGGCTGGAAGCTCTCTACGTCTTGGCGCTCACCACCGGCATGCGCCGCGGCGAGCTACTGGCCCTGCATTGGAGCGATGTAGACCTCGAAGACGGTTATGTTCAGGTGCGCTACACCCTGCAGCATCTCAAGGGCGGCGCATACACGTATGGCTCGCCCAAGACGGCCCAGAGCCGTCGGAAGGTCTCCGTGACGGCCACGGCGATTGCCGCGCTGCGCCGGCGGGCAGTACGGCAGCAGGACGAGCGGGCGCTGGTTGGTCCTGCTTGGCAGGAGGAGGACCTGGTCTTCACCAATGCGCTGGGTGGGCCACTGCGGGCCAACCATGTCCTGCAGCGCCAGTTCACCCCGCTGCTTCAGCGGGCAGGGCTCCCGCTCATTCGCTTCCACGACCTGCGACACACGGCGGCCACGCTCATGTTGCGCCAGGGGATCCACCCCAAGATCGTGGCGGAGATGCTGGGTCACTCGACGGTCAGCATGACCCTCGACATCTACTCGCACGTCATCCCGGACATGCAGCGCGGAGCGACCGAGGCGCTCGACCGACTGCTGGGCGGTGCCGATGTCGCTGATGTCGCTGAGATTAATCCGGCGGCAGGGGGTGAGCGGGGCAGTATTACGGGCACGCGGGCCCGAGAAAGGAGAGAAGCGAGGAGAGAACACGAGGCGAGCACGGAAGGCGACAACAGCGAAAGAGGTAGCACAACGCGATCGGATTACGCAGATCGCGGGTTGATGTCAGGGTTGATGTCAACGTCTCTAAAGTGAGTGCTGAGGCACTGCGAAACGTATTTCTGGATGTATGCTCAAACACCTGAAACTATTAGGGTGATGGGCAAAACAAACGCCCCGACCGCATGGATCGAGGCGCGTAGGGGTAGCGCATACGGGATTCGAACCCGTGATCTCCGCCTTGAGAGGGCGGCGTCCTGGGCCGCTAGACGAATGCGCCGCGACGCGGAGCGTAAGGTGATACGCCCCGCGAGCCGTATTCTACAATACTTGCCGCCGGGGTGTCAAGTCGCCGCCGCCCGCCTGGTGAGGGGGCGACTACCCTTCCTGCGAGCGCAGCGCCGACAAGAAGAGCACCAGCAGGCAAGCCAGCCAGATGAAGAGCAAAACCATGATCGCGATCGCGGTCGTGCCAAGGCTCTGGATTGGATACGTGACCGCGGGCAAGACGTTGGGCACCATCAGCACAAGCATCGCGACAAAGGCCACCACGGCTACCGCGAGCAGCCACACCGGCGCCCTTCGCGGCTGGGACGAAACCCTGGATGCCATACACGCCTCCAGGCAGGTTGCTCGGCGCCCGGTACGCCTTTGCCCCCGCGCGGCGCCCACCGGACCGCCTGACTCTGCCAATCTCAGCTACAGCATAGCACAGTCTATGTTGCATCATGTGTCTTTTGGCATAGACGTGAGCCGCGGTACCCGCGATCCTGAGCACTGTTCCCTGGCTCGCGCGGGCACGCACGGGCGCGCGTGCTACAGTTCACGGTGGCCCCGCGCATCGCATGCGGGCCTGGAACGTGAGAAAGGATGCCATCGCATGCCGATTCTGCCCTATCGTGGCGTCTGGCCCACGATTGACCCCAGCGCCTTCGTGGCGCCCGATGCCACCATCGTCGGCGATGTGACAGTTGGCCCAAACGCTAGCGTGTGGTTCGGCGCCGTGGTCCGCGGCGACGTGGCCCCGATTCGCATTGGCGCACGCTCCAACGTGCAGGACACCTGCGTGTTGCACGCCGACGAGGGCGCGCCCTGCGTACTCGGCGCCGATTGCACGCTCGGCCACGGCGCCATCGTCCATGGTGCGACGCTGGGCGACCGCGTGCTGGTGGGCATGAATGCCACCGTGCTGACCGGCGCGACGCTTGGCGAGGACACGATCGTGGCCGCCGGCACCGTGCTGCCCGAGGGCAAGGCAATCCCCGCCGGCCAACTGGTGATGGGCCTCCCTGGCCGCGTCGTGCGCCCGATCACCGCGGCCGAGCGCGAGCGCATCCTGCGCGGCAGCGCCAACTATCAGGCCTATGCACGCGACTACGCCCAGGCGATCCGCGAGGCGCGCACGACCCTGCGGACCACGCCGCTCTAGCGCGCGCCATCCATGCGGAAGGCGTAAGGCAACAGATCGGGCAAGCGCAGGTCGCCAGGGATGCCGTCCACATAGTACACGGCGTCGGGGGCCAGCTCGGCCAGCCACTGCCGGCAGGCGCCGCAGGGCGAGCGCTGCCACGCTGGCGCATCGTCCGGCACGTCAATGCAGGCAATCGCCACGGCGGAGATCGGCACCTGCGTCTCTCCGCCTGGGCCGCCCAGCATGCGTGTGGCCGCCAGCGCGGCACGCTCGGCGCATAGTGTCAGGCTATAGGAAGCGTTCTCGACGTTCGCGCCCGTCACCACCCGCGGCCCATCAGCCGTCTCGGCCACCACCGCCGCCCCAACACGAAAGTGCGAGTACGGCGCGTAAGCATGCCGCGCTGCCTCGCGCGCCGCCGCGATCAACGTCTCACGGTCCATGTCTGTATCCACGTCCTCTTCCTCGTCTCGCTGGTCCCAATCTGCTGCCCTGGGCTATTGAGTATACTCTGTCAGGGCGTGCGCGTGCTGGACGACGAAAGGAGCGGGCGCCGATGCAACGTCCCGGGATGCACAATCTGGGCGCTCCGGTGCGCGTAGTCTTCATGGGCACACCGGACTTCGCCGTACCCTCGCTGCGAGCGCTGCTGCAGAACGCCGCGCCGGGTCACGCCTGGCACACCGGCATCGACGTGGTGGGCGTACTCACGCGGCCCGACAAGCCCGCCGGCCGCGGGCGCCAGGTCGTCCCCTCGCCGGTCAAGCAGTTCGCCGAGGAGCACGGCATCCCCGTCGCGCAGCCGCGCTCGCTGCGCCAGCCGGAGGCACAGGAGCAGCTCGTGGCGCTGGCACCTGACGTGATCGTCGTCGCCGCCTACGGGCAGATCCTCCCGCCGGCGGTGCTGAACATGCCGCGCTTTGGCAGCCTCAACGTGCATGCCTCGCTGCTACCGCGCCATCGCGGTGCGGCGCCGATCGCGGGCGCCCTGCTGGCGGGCGACGAGCAGACCGGCATCTCGATCATGCTGATGGACGAGGGCCTCGATACCGGGCCGGTGCTGGCGCAGGCCGAAACGCCCATCTCCGCCGACGAAAACGCCGGCCAGCTCTTCGAGCGGCTGGCCGAGATGGGCGCGCAGACGTTGGTCAATACGCTGCCGCTGTGGCTTGCCGGCGGCCTCACTCCGCAGGCGCAGGACGAGCGCGCCGCGACCCTCACGCGCCCGCTCACCAAGGAGCAGGGGCGCCTCGATTGGACCCAGCCGGCGGAGCAGCTTGCGCGCCAGGTACGCGCGCTGACGCCCTGGCCCGGCGCCTCCACCACTTGGGAGGGCAAGCAGCTCAAGGTCCTCGCTGCGCATCCCGTAACGGTGGTTCCTGAGCGCGACGCCCAGCCAGGACATACCTTCACGTGCGAAGAGAACGACGCAGCGCGGCTCTGTGTGGCGACCGGACAGGGGGCGCTGGCGCTCGACGTGATACAATTAGAGGGCCGCCGTGCCCTGCCGGCCGCCGACGTCTTGCGGGGTCATCCTACGCTCGCCGGCGCGCAGCTTGGCACCACGAGGGCCGGCGGATGAATCCGCGCCGACGGGCAGCTGGCCGCAAAGCCCGCCTGCGTGGGCCGATCCCCAATATGCGGCGGAACGTTCCGCCAGCTACCCAATAGATTCGTTGCGAATGTCAGCCTACCATGAGTGATACGAAGTCGCCAATGCCCACCATGCCCATTACCACTCCCGCCAATGACGCGCCGACGCCGGCCGATCATGCCGCCGAATCCGTAGATCGCACCGATCTGCTCGGCCTGACCTATCCGCAGCTCGAAGCCTGGGTGACGCAGCGTAGCCAGCCCGCCTACCGTGCGCGGCAGCTTGCCGGCTGGATCTACGGCTCGTTGGCGGAGGATTTCGCCGCGATGCGCACGCTGCCCGCCGCGTTGCGCGAGCGGCTGGCGGCGGAGGCCAGCATCACCGGGCCGGCCGTGCGCACCGAGCTGGTGGGCAAGGACGCGCGCACCCGCAAGCTGCTACTTGAGCTGGCCGACGGGCGGCTGATCGAGTCGGTGCTGATGCTCTACCCGGCCACCGCCGAAAGCCGCGCGCGGGCCACGGTCTGCGTCTCGACTCAGGCCGGCTGCGCCTTCGGCTGCACCTTCTGCGCCACGGGGCAGATGGGCTTCGACCGGCATCTCACGCCGGGTGAGATCGTCGCCCAGGTGCTGCACTTCGCCCGCGACCTGCGCCGTAATCCCTGGGTCGCGCCCGACGGCCAGGTGATCGACCGCGTGACGAACCTGGTCTTCATGGGCATGGGCGAGCCGATGCACAACTACGACAACACGCTGCATGCGATCCGCGTGCTCAACATGGCTGAGGGCCTCAACATCGGCGCACGCCACATGACCGTCTCGACGGTGGGCATTGTGCCGGGCATCCTGCGGTTGGCCGAGGAGTCGCTGCAGGTCAACCTCGCAATCTCGCTGCACGCGCCCAACAACACGATGCGCCTGCGCACGATGCCGGTGACGCGCAAATACCCCATCGAGGCGGTGCTCGACGCCTGCTACGCCTACACCGCTAAGACCAATCGCCAGGTGACCTTCGAGTACGTGCTGCTGGCCGGCGAGAACGACCAGCCCGAGCACGCACGCGAGCTGGCTGCGCTGCTCGCGCCGCTCAAGCAGCTCTGCCACGTCAACCTGATCCCGGTAAACGTGACCGCCGCAGGCTACCGCCCACCGAGTGGCGAGGCGATCCGCGCCTTCCGTGAGACGCTGCGGGCGGGCGGGGTGAGCAATAGCGTGCGCGCCGAGCGCGGCGACGACATCGCCGCCGCCTGCGGCCAGCTCCGCACCCGCGAGACGCGGCGGAACGCTCCCCGCCGCCCTGCGAGTACAGCCACCGCTACCGGCGAATGATCCCGCGTGCGTGCTCGCGGGAGACGACGACACGCCGCTCGGTGACATAATCAGGCGATCGCCGTATGTGCCTCGGCCGACATGGTGCTACCATCCGCGGCGGAAGACTAACACCGTGAACGTCGCTACCTGCTGGGAGGGAGCGCACCATGTCCATCGGGCGGGTCCTCTATTGGCTGGTGACCGGCGCCTGCCTCGGCTTCGGCCTGATCGCGATCCTCAGCATTGGCGTCCTCTTCTTGCTGATTGGTGCGATCTTGCTCGTCGCGGGCGCTATCCGGCTCGGCGGGCAGGGCATCTGGGCAGCGCTGATCGGCTTCGGGGCGGTGCCAGCGGCAATCCTGATCTGGGATGTAGTCAGCGCGCCGTGGGGCTGCATCACGCCGGGCGGCGCGACTTCACGCACAGGCGTCAACTACTTCAATTGCGTGCAGACGCCGGTCGGGCAGCTCACCAGCTACCACGTCATGGCCGCCGGCTTCGTCGTCATCGCGCTCGCCGGCCTCGCCTGGCCGCTGCTCGCGCGCCTGTTCAGGCGGTCCGGTACGCTCTGATCTTCCCCTTGCGCGGATTGCTCGCTCATGCTAGCATAGCGGCGGCGTTGCGGGTGCGGACGTCCGGCGCGGTGAGGGGAGAGAGTGCGGATGGCGGTTGCGGCGGCGCGCGTGGCGTACCATACGACGGTGCGCGAGATGCCCAGCGACGAGCGGCCCCGCGAGCGGCTGGAAAACTACGGCGCCCCGGCGCTCTCGAACGCCGAGCTACTGGCGATCCTGCTGCGCGTGGGGACGAGCGGCGAGAACGTAATCGAGCTGTCGGCGCGGCTGCTGCGGCAGTGCGGCGGCCTCAAGGGGCTGCTGACCATCGAGCTGGAGGAGCTGTGCGCCATGCATGGCGTCGGGCCGGCCAAGGCGACGACGCTCAAGGCGGCGCTGGAGCTTGGCCGGCGCCTCAGCGTGCTCGCGCCCGAGGAGCGCCCCAAGATCACCCAGCCGCAGGACGTGGCGAACCTGATCATGCTCGAGATGGGCTACCTCAAGCAGGAGCAATTGCGCGTCCTTTGCCTGGATACCAAGAATTACGTCGTCGCGCAGCAGGTCGTCTATCAGGGCACGGTCAACAGCAGCGTGGTGCGCGTGGCCGAGGTCTTCAAGCCGGCGGTCAGCCGCACCTGCCCGGCGATTGTGGTCGTCCACAACCACCCCTCCGGCGACCCCACCCCCTCGCCCGAAGACGTGCGCACCACCGACCAGCTCCGCCAGGCGGGTGAGCTGCTCGACATCGAGCTGCTCGACCACGTGATCGTCGGCCAGCACAAGTGGGTCAGCCTCAAGGAGCGAGGTCTAGGGTTCTAAGAGGCGCCCAACTGCGCTTATGTGCGCGCCGTCGCCGGCGTGAGTCCAAAACACAGACGACGAGCAGACCCACGTGGTCGAGTTGATGCGCGTGGGCTGCTCGGCGCCTGCTCCCGCCACTCATCCGGTTCACCCTGTCCTTGCACCCCACCGCTCGCCCGTCGCGTATACTGGGAGACGACGAGCGCACGGAGAGGCGCGGGCCGGCGGGAATTCCACTGGGTCATTTGGATAGACGGCTGGGTATGGGCAGTCGCTGGGATGGTGCTTGGCGCTTTCCTTGCCCCACCGCTCCTCGACCTGGCTGGACTCGCAAATCTCCAGTAGGCAGTTCCTCTTGATGTGGAGGCGTCGTGATGACCGATTTCCTGGAGTTCGTCGCATTTTTCCTCGACGGCTTATGGCCCACGATGGATATCTTCTTCAACCGCTCCCAGCAACAGCAAGTCGCACCAGACGCCGTCGGCGGCTACATCGCCTACTACGACCTGACCGATTGGTGGCTCACCAGCTTCACGCCTGAAGAGCGCGACGAGATTGCCTACATCCATGCGAACACACACAGCGGAGTACTCGCACTGGAGAACCATCCGCTGGCAGAAGGCGTCGTCACCCACGCGCCAAAGACCACCGCCGACTTCGTCATCGGGCTGGCAGCGCGCGTATCGGGCCAGGACGCCCTTCTTGGGGAGCGCATCAGAGAGAAGGGACTTGCGCTGGGTGGCGAGCCGCATCCCGGCTACCTGAATGGGCGACACCGTCCAGGTCGCCCCCTTCGTTCAGGCAAGCCACATCCTCACCATACTCGTTGAAGAGCGGAACGGTTGCTGCTCGCCTTGGTTGGCGTCATCGAGACGGCATCACGCATCTGTGGGTGGCCGGTCCAGCCGTGGCATTACGAGGAGTTGGCGAAGATTTACCACAGACGCGGCGAAGCTGCTGCGGAAGCAGCCATCATCGAGCGATTCAGGCAGCAGCCGCAGCCACGCCTGTCCAGGGCAACGACAGGAGATCAGTAGCCGGTGTCATCATACGTAATCTCCCTCTCGCGGTCAGCGAACCAAACATACTGAGGGCAGCCGTCGCTTGGCCTGAGTGACCGGCGGCGCTGCCCTCTCAACTGAACTATATCACGCCGCGTGGGGCACGTCCCTGCGCCTGTATTGCGCACGTCGCGCTTATTTAGGACGCTAGCTCGATGCGCAGGCTCAGGATCGCCGCCGGATCGGCGACGTCACCGGGGGCGGCGGGAACGTCCCGAAAGCAACTACTACGTCGTCGCACAGCAGGTGGTCTATCAGGGCACGGTCAACAGCAGCGTGGTGCGTGTGGCTGAGGTCTTCAAGCCGGCGGTCAGCCGCACCTGCCCAGCGATCGTCGTCGTCCACAACCATCCCTCCGGCGACCCGACCCCCTCGCCCGAGGACGTGCGCACCACCGACCAGCTCCGCCAGGCGGGCGAGCTGCTCGACATCGAGCTGCTGGACCATGTAATCGTCGGCCAGCACAAGTGGGTCAGCCTCAAGGAGCGCGGCCTTGGGTTCTGACCGCGCTTGTTCTGGCAGCACTCATCACTCCCACAGAGTCCGGGAGTGCCAGGACGGGATGTACAAGCCACTCCGGCGAGCGATCTGGCACGTGCTCCTACCACGGGGCCGACTGGCGTGCGTTACTCCAACCGGGAGGCCCCAGCGCCGCATGCACTGCGTCCACTCGGGTGGGAGAGAGGGAGGTGGCGAATGAAGGAGGTAGACCGTGTGCTGTGCTATAGCGTCGCAGTGAAGTGCGCATTCTTGCTCCGGTACGGGCTGATGAGTCCCGGTGGCAGGAGCCAGTGACGCTGGCGGCGGGCGTCGGCGATCTTGCGGCGCTCTGCACCCTGATTGTGCGCTTTCGTTGACGGAACCTCGCTTCGACGACCTACCCCTTCCGGCGCGTGGTGGAAACCGGCGGTGATGTGGCGCTACAGCACAAGATGTCATCGAGCGTTTTGGCCGCCATCAGCCGCTCGTGCGTGGTGTAACGCAGGTCCTGGAACGTCTTGTCTTGGCCGCGGACCCAGCGGGTGGGACCGACGGGCTGGGCTGACTCGGCAAAGTTCACCGCCTTGCAGCGTCCTTCCACGACTTGACGGATTGGAGTGGGGCGAAAAGGGTGATGGCTGGGACTGGGGCGACCGGGTGCCAAGCAGAGCTTGGTGGATTGAGCCGAAGGCACTCTGCTCGACACCCAGCACAATGAGGGCGCGCACCATGCACGCCCCTGCGAGGCTACCCCTTTACCCGCACCTCCAAGATGCCCAGCGCGACCAATTCCTTGAACAGCCGGCTCGCCTGCATCTCAATCTGACCCTCGTCGAAGGGGATGTAGCCCAGGTCTGAGAAGTCGCTTGGCAGCGTTACGCGCTTCTCCTTCAAGATGACAATGTGGCGGTCGTACAAGATGGATGCCGCACCCAACTCGTAGACGACATTCTCGCTTGGGCGCCACACATCAATCGCGTTGCCGTGTTCGTCGGTCTTCTGGAAATGCTCGTCGGCGGTGAAGATGAAGATCGCCGAGGAGCATTCGTCCTGCATCAGGCCCGCTACCTTGGCACTGATCGGACGGCCCTCGTGAGGCTCATCAACGGCAACGGCATAGTTCACCGTGTATTCGTCGAGAATCCTCTTGACCTGCTCCAGCGTACCAAGGTCTCTGCCATGCGCAATGAAGACCTTCTTCGGCTGGGAAGGTTGAGATGGCGCTTCCTCATCAACTGGCCGCACCACGGAGAGGCGGGGCGGCTCTGCCGGTGTGGATGGTGCGATTACAGCCACACCGCCATCGTCTTCCTCGACATCATCTTCTTCTGCCGTCTGACTCGCGACCGGCGCTGTGATGACGGGAGTAACTCCTTGTATGTCAACAACTTCACCACCCGCCTGGGCCTTGCGGATGAAGCCCACGTATCTCGCGTCGGCCAGCAGGAACTGCATGCATTCCTCGGCGCGGTCTGCTGGTACGCCGAACCTGCTGCTGAGTTGCTCCTTTAGCACGCGCGGAACAGGCAGCTTCTTGCCATCGAAAGTAGTCAAGAACTGCTTATATGGCACGACGCTAAGGACCGCTTGACGCATCGCCTCAAGAGCCTGGATCTTGTCGGGACTGGTAGCCGCGCGGCCAAGCGAGGTGAGCTCGAATTGAGGCGCGGTGGCTCCCCCGCCTGTAAAGCCGTAGGCGCGCGAGGCTTGCAACAGCTCTCTGAAGGCGCTGGACTCAATCGACTTGTTCAAGAGGTCGGCCATCGTCGCTCTTCGTACACCCTCACCAGAGGCGCCGTCCTGGATGGCTCGTGCAACAGCAAGCGCTTTTTCAAGTGGGAGGTTTGGATAGTTGCGCTGCGGGATGCCACGCCGCATACCTTTGGCTGGCGGCTCTGCCGCCGCATCATCGTCCGAGGGAAACAGCACTCTTGCTTCCGCCGCCGCCCCCGCCTTTGCTTTGTTCGCCATACGTACTCCTGGAGAACTTTGCTTCCGTACGCGAGGGGAGCAGCCACCCGCGAGCCTGGAAAGCAGACACTGCGACAACACTGGCATGTAGCTCCGAATCAGCACGGAGCCACCGTCGTGGGGTTCGGGGCGACATTGCCACGATGTCTTGGCGCCCAGGGCGCTGCTCTTCGTTGAGTAGCGGCATTCCACCTGGAGGGACCGATAGCGCGAGCGCGCGAGAGGGAGGAGTTCCACAGCGGGGGCGCGAGCAGCGGGAACGACAGTCCATAGGTTCCATCTATTCTATCACACTACGATCGGGCGCTGCAAGTCGCGTCTACTGCTACTTATAGTAATGCCAATGGGCTATGGCGAGCGCCCGTCCTTGTGTAATGTCGGGTTGCAGTTTCTGCACGGCTGGATGAACGCCGGGCGCTGGAGCGTGAGGTAGTACGTTACCTCGATCTCACACCCGACAGCGGTGGCGTGGGCTTGGGCAGGTAGAGGGAAGCCGCTGTGCCGGATTCAGCACAGCGGCTCGATTCAGATCGGAAGCTATAAACTCTGATTACGCCTGGCGCTAAGCGCGCTGGCGATCTCGCTGGTCCACCTCATCAATCCTAATCAGCACATCATCAGCGGACTCGACTGGCACGCTACTAGCATTAGGCTGTTGGAGCGACCATTCCGCCTGGCCCTCATCAGGTTGCGCGTTCTGCCACACCTTCCACTGTGCTGTGCCGATGCGAAACTCCGCGTAGGGTGTGCCGCCGCCCTTCTCAAGCATGCACTTCACGCCCAGCAGGTCGTAGAGTTCCTGTCCAAGCACTTTCTGTACGCCGGCTTGGAACTCCTTCAGCTCGGCCTTGCGTTTGTCCTCTTGGCGAATCTTAGCGTCGCGTATCATCTGGTCCAGGCGATCTTGATCGTACATCCGGCCTCCTTGCCGCCGGCCTACCTCACGGGATAGATCGGCGGCTGCGTCTCTGCGATGGTACTCGCGCGGCGAGGTCTACCCGCATCCGCAACTAGATGTAGTACGGCGGCCCCTTCGGCACGCCGCGCGAATCCAGATCCACCGCCCACTGGCCCCGAATAACTACGGTCCACTCCGGCTCTTCCCACGTATACGGTCCCGTGCTCTCAATCACTTGATGCGTGACGCTGTGCGTCTTCACCGTTGCGTCCGCCGGCCCGATGTCGTCGGGCACTCCCTTGTCGGGAAACTGCTTTGCCCAGCCGATTGCAGTGTCAATCCGATCTGCTTCTACCGATGCGTTGCTCATTCTCGGTGCCTCTCTTTTGCCCTCTCATAGCTCACTGACTACGCTTTCCATGAGCGGACGCCCCGTGGACGGACCCCGACTCGCACGAGGGGCGCGGCGTCCCATCGGCCAACCCGACCTCGCCCATGCCCCTTGCTGCTCGACAGTATGTGATCTTGAACAAATGAACGTCAAGGATGGAACACAAAGCTGGTGGCTGTGTTCCGGTCCAAGCACTAGCTACGACGCCAGGTCCACGCGGAAGCTCAGGATCGACGCCGTATCGGCGGGCGCGAGATCGTCCCGAAAGCGATTACTACGTCGTTCCGCAGCAGGTCGTCTATCAGGGCACCGTCAGTAGCGCAGTGGTACGCGCCGCCGAGGTCTTCAAAAATCGGAGGCAACTCAAGTGCGGGCGGCCAGCCCCGCGCGCACCGCGGCGAACTCGTCCCACGGCGTCTCGGTGGTGCCGTAGCACATCGTCTGTTCGTGGGCCTTGCCACAGGTGACGACCAGATCGCCAGCCCGCGCGTGCGCGATGGCCGTGGCGATGGCCTGCGCCCGGTCGGGGATGCGCAGGTAATTGATCCCCTCGCGCGCGCCACGGCTCTCGAGGCCGGCGGCGATTGCCGCGATGATCGCGTTCACGTCCTCGGTGCGCGGGTCCTCTGCGGTGACGACGGCCAGATCGCAGCCCGCCGCGGCGACCTCGCCCATCATGCGGCGCTTGTCGCGGTCGCGCAGCCCCGCCGAGCCGAAGACCGCGATCACCCGCCCGCCGGGCCGTACCAGCGCACGCGCCAGGTCCAGCGTCCGTGCCAGCGCGTTCGGCGTATGGGCGAAATCCACGATCACGTCAAAATCGCCGCTATAGACCCACTCCATGCGCCCGCGCACCCGCTCCACGGCCTCCAACCCCGCGACGATGGTCGCCAGCGAGATATCGAGCGCCAGCGCCGCGCCGGTTGCCGCGAGCGCGTTGGCGACGTTGTAGGCGCCCAGCAGCTTCAGCCGCACCGGCGCCTCGCCGCGCGCCGTGTGCAGCGTGAAGGCAGTCCCCTCGCGCGTCAGCGCGATGCCCGACGCGGTGATAGTGGCCTCGGCGTCGCCGGAGGCTGAGTAGGTGATGGTCTGGTCGGCGGTGGTCACGGCCAGCAGCGGCGCGTAGGAGGAGTCGTCGCGGTTGAGCACCGCCGCCTTGGGGACGTCGGGCTTGCGCGCGGCGGTGGCGAGCGCCTGGAAGAGCCGCGCCTTGGCCGCCAGATAGGCCTCGTACGTGCCGTGCCAATCGAGGTGCTCGTGGGTGATGTTGGTGACGGCGGCCACGTCGTAGTCCACGCAAGCGACGCGCTGCTGGTCGAGCGCGTGCGAGGTGGTCTCGATCACCGCGGCGCGGCAGCCGGCCTCCACCATGCGTGCCAGGTAGGATTGCAAGTCCCAGGCTTCGGGCGTGGTGACGTGGAAGCCGGTGTCCAGCGCCTCGCCGCCGATGTACGCCGCAATAGTGGTGATCAGACCCGTGGGAATCCTGGTCGCCGTGAGGATGCTTTCGAGCAGCGTGCAGGTGGTAGTCTTGCCGTCGGTGCCGGTGACGCCGAGCACGGTCAGCTTGCGCGAGGGGAAGTCGTGGAAGGCGGCAGAGAGCAGGGCGAAGGCGTAGCGGCCGTCACGCACCTGCCAGTAGGGCACGTCTGGCGGCAGCGGCTCCAGCAGCGCGTCCGGCGATAGCTCACCGACGATGCCGACAGCGCCGGCAGCCAGCGCGCGCCCGATGTAGCGATGGCCGTCAGAATCCCGGCCGCCGCGCGCGGCGAAGAGCGTGCCCGGCACGACCCGCCGCGAGTCCTCGGCGATGCCCGTCACGACCAGCGATTCAGGCGGTAAAGTTCCCATCTGCCGATGCTCGGCCCAGGGCACCGCGCCCTCCGGATGCGCCGTCTGCACCCGGCGCAGAAGCTCGGCCAGATTCAGCTCCGCCATCGTCTCGTGACTCCTTCTGCCTGCCCCCGGTCAGCGAACAGGATCGCACCCCCAACGCCGGGCGGGACATGTCCCGCCCCTACACCATCCCATACCTGCATCTTCTGGCGACGTTCTTCCCCCTCTGCGTCCTCCGTGTCCTCTGCGGTTAGTCTCTGCTACTCTCTGCCCGCTCTCCTCCTCCTTCTCCTCCTCCGTTCCCTCTGTTTCCTCTGTGGTGAAGCTCTTCTCTTCTCCGCGTCCTCCGCGAGCCTCCGCGACCTCCGCGACCTCCGCGTTCATCGTCTTTACTCCAGGGCGCGGACGAGCGTGCGGAACTGGTTGCCGCGGTCGAACTCGTTACGGAACATGCCGAAGCTGGTGAAGCCCGGCGAGAGCAGCACCACGTCACCGGGCATGGCGCAGGCGCGTGCCTCGGCCACAGCGGCGGAGAAGTCGCTCGTCGGCCCACTGACCATCGCGCTGCCGCGCCCGCGCGCCTGAGCCTCTGCGCGTACTGCTGCCGCAAAGTCATCGGAGGCGTCGCCGGCCAGGACGATCACGTGCTGGGCGCGCTCGGCGGCCAGCGCGGCGAACTCTGTGAAGTCGAGGTTCTTCGAGTTACCGCCGGCGATCAGCACGATCGGCCTATCAAAGCTGCGCAATGCCGCGATCCCCGCCACCGGCGCCGTGCTGGCGCTGTCGTCGACGTAGAGCACACCGTCTAGCTCGCGCACCTCTTCGAGGCGGTGCTCCACGGGACCGAAGTCCGCTATCGTCCGCCGGATGACCTCCGGCGCGATGCCGATGCGCTCGGCAGCCAGCGCCGCCGCCTGCACGTTGCCCACGTTGTGCGCGCCCCGCAGCCTAATCGCGTCGCCATAGTCGAAAGGGTGCGCATCGTCGGGCGTCTCGCGGCGCCAGCACCGCAACTGATCCGGGCTGTAGAGCCAGACCTCACCCGCTGGCGCCTCGTTCGCGTAGCGCGCGGTGTAGGCATTGTCGGCGTTGAAGATCGCGACGTCGCCGGTGCCCTGGTAGCGGAAGATGCTCGACTTGGCCGCGCCGTAGTCGTCCATCGAGTCGTAGGCGTTGAGGTGGTCGGGCAGCAGGTTGGTGAAAACCGCCAGATGCGGACTGCGGCGGACGGTATGCAGCCCTTCGAGCATCCAGTTGCCCAGCTCCAGCACCACCCAGCGATCGGGCGTGATCTCGGGCAGCAGCGCCAGCGTCTCGATGCCGCCCAGGTTGCCGCCTAGCAGCGGAGATAGCCCAGCCTCGGCGAGCATCGCGTGCAGCAGCGTGGTCGTCGTGCTCTTGCCGCGCGTGCCGGTCACGCCCGCGATGCGCCCCTGGCAGGCACGGAAGAACCACGCGATCTCCATCTCGACGCGCTTGCCCGCCTCGCGCGCGGCGGCGAGATAGGGCGAGGTCCGGCGCACGTTGGGATTGCGCACCACCACGTCGGCGGCGAGAAAATCGCTGGTATCGTGCCGGCCGAGCACGTAACGGATCGGCAGTCCGTCGAGCTGCTCGATGCTGCTGGTGAGCTGCTCCGCCGGGCGCAGATCGGTGACCGTCACCTCGGCGCCCTGCCCCACGGCGTAGCGCGCCGCGCTGACACCGCCGCCCAACACACCCAGGCCCATCACCACCACGCGCCGCCCGCGCAGCGCATTGGGATCGCCGGCCGAGATGCCGTCTACGTCGTGCCAGGGCGTCCCGCTAGCGTCGCTCTCGCCCGCCATGCTCGCTCCCACTCCCGTCGTCTTCCTTCGCCCTGGGCGCAGAGGGCGAGGCAGGCCACGCCACTACAGTGTCCGCTGGCTCGCCGCGATCACCCGCTCGCGGCCGGCGTATCGCATGCATGCCGCGCCGCGTTGTACTGTACCACAGCCCGCGCCGCTGATAGGAGCGATTGATCGCCGCGCGTGAGAACGCTTACCAAGACCCCCCGACTGCATGACAGATCGGCGCAAGCGCGGCGATGGCGCCTTGCTTGACGCCTCTGCGTCCTCTGCGGTTTCAATAAGCTCCGTCAGGCCTGGGTGTTCTCCGGCGCCTGGTCTACCGCCGGCTCGCCATGCTCCTTGTTCTCGACGATGTTGCCCGGCTTGAAGAGCACCTTTTGCAGCGCCACCTTCCACTTGGGTGTCTGGCGCGCCAGCCACTCCAGGTCCATCGAGAAGTGCAGGAACTCCTCTTGTTGCGCGTCCTCCATGATCGCCCGCGCCGAATCGTCCTTCTCGATCGAGATGCGCTGCTGATACCAGTTGATCGCGTCGGCCTCCTCGATCATCGAGGCAATCATGCGCGCGAAGGTGCGCGTCTCTTGTGACAGCTCGCCCGCCGGCTCGTGGTACTGATCGAATCCCATGCTGTGGTGCAGTCCTTTCTGTCTATCGCTGGATCAATGCCGCGCAGGGCACGCATCACCTGTGGTGCCAGAAAGATGCGCGGCTCAGCGCTCCCGTCGCCCGCGCGTCAGGCGGCCCGGCCCACGCCGCGCGAAGCCGCCGCGATTCGCTCGCGGCTCTCCGGCTCGCCCGCGGCCGGTCACCCAGTATGGCGTCGGGCGCCCGCCACGCCCTGCAGGACCAGGACGCTCGCGGCGGCTGCGCATGGCGAGCTGCGCCTCTTCAGGCCCGGCCAGGGCGGCGCGTGGTGCACGACCGCGCACGGTGGTGGCGTTGAGCGCGGCGCGGATGTGCTCGGCCTGGTCCGCGGGCACCTCCACGAACGAGAACGTGTCGTAGATGTCAATATCGCCCACCGCCTCGCCCGGCAGACCCGCCTCGTTCGCCACCGCGCCGACCAGGTCCGCTGGGCGCACGCCCTCGCGCCGGCCCACGCGCAGCACCAGCCGCACTGTCTCCTCTGGTTGCTGGGTGCGCCGGGGCGTACGCTCGCGTTCGCGTGATCGTGGCCCAGCGACCGGCCGCAGCTCAGGCTCGGGGATCTCTGGCACCTCTTCACTCGGCACTGCCCACGGGCTGGGCCGGCCAGGGCGCGCCGCCTGGCGCTCCTGTGCCGCCATCTTGAATGCCGCTGCCGCCAACTCGGCCGGATCGTGCGTGCCCGACAGCTCCTCGACCAGCCCCAGGAAGGGATCGAGCTGCCCCGATTCGAGAATCGTCAACACATCATCGCGGAAGGCCGTGCGCCGTCGCACCGCCACGTCGGCGGCGCTGGGCAAGCGCAGGCGCTCCAGCCGGCGGCGGATGGCGCGTTCGATCTGTATCAGCATGCGGCGCTCGCGCGGTGTCACGAGAGTCAGCGCCTCGCCGGTCGTGCCCGGCTGATGCCCGGTGCGGCCGATGCGGTGGACGTACGACTCGGCGTCCAGCGGCAGGTCGTAGTTGATGACGTGGCTCACGTCGTGGATATCCAGCCCACGCGCCGCGACATCGGTCGCCACCAGGAGCTGCGTGTGGCCCTTGCGGAACCGCTCCAGCGTGCGCTCGCGCTGCGCCTGGCTGATCTCGCCATGGATCGCCTGGGCGATGTAGCCCATGCCGTTGAGACGCTCGGAGACCTCGTCGGCATCGCGCCGGGTGCGCACGAAGATGATCGCCGATTCGGGCTGTTCGAGATCGAGGATACGTGCTAATGCTTCAGGCTTGGCCGACGCCGGCACCTCATAGTACACCTGGCGCACCTGCGGCGCGACGGCTTCGCGCTCGGCCACGCGCACATGCCCCGGCTCGCGCAAGAACTGTTCGGCCAGCCGGGCGATGCGCGTCGGGATGGTCGCCGAGAAGAACGCCGTCTGCCGCTGCTCCGGCAGCGCCGCGAGGATCGCCTCGATATCTTCGATGAAGCCCATATTGAGCATCTCGTCGGCTTCGTCGAGCACTACCGTGCGGATATGCGAGAGGTCGAGCGTGCCGCGGTTGAGGTGATCGAGCAGGCGGCCGGGAGTGCCGACCACCACCTGCACACCGCGCTTGAGCGCCCGAAGCTGCCGGTCGTAGGGCGCGCCGCCGTAGATGGGCAGCGTCACTAGCTCGCGGTATTTGCCAAAGGTGTGCAGCGCCTCGGCCACCTGGATCGCCAGCTCGCGCGTCGGCGCCACGATCAGCGCCTGCGGCGCCAGCTCGCCCTCCTCCAGCCGCTCAACAATCGGCAAGCCGAAGGCGGCGGTTTTGCCGGAGCCGGTTGGCGCCTGGGCCAACACGTCGCGGCCGGAGAGCAGCACAGGAATCGCCTGCCGCTGGATGGGCGTCGGCGGACCGAAGCCTAGCTCTTCCACCACCCGCAGCACCGGCTCGCCCAAACCAAGCGCCGCGAAGGCCTCGCGCCCGGATGGCTCAGCCGCCTGCTGTGGTGCTTGCGGCCGCTCCTGCGTCGCCGCTTGTGCGGGAGCCGGCGCCTGCGGCGATGACTGGGCTTGCTCTGCCGCTTGTGCCTTGTGCTCTGGAGCTGCCGCCTGTTGTTCCATTGCCTGCTCCGCGCCAGGAGCCTGCCCCGCCGGTTCAGTCTGTTGCGGCACTGCCGGCCCTTCTGGAGTCGGCGCTCCTGACTGCCCTGCCGTCGCGTCTGGCTCCGCCGTCTGGCCGGCCTGTGTTGTATCGGTCATTATCTGCCTGCTCTCTCTCTGCTGCTAAACTGCCGGCCATGCGCCGCGTGCCGCCTCCATGCCCCATAAGGGAGTATGCCGCAAAGATGCCCAGGCGCGGCCAGCCGGTGAGGCGATGCGGGCAGGCCGCGAGCGGGGCGCCCACGAAGCATCTCCACCAAGCACCGCACTGCGCGTGCCCACAGCGGCCGTTGCGGGCACGGCATGTGGGTCCCGCACGTGCCTGAAGAGGCGACGCCCGCGTCGCCACGACAATGCGGGCAGCCGATAGAGCCGCCCGTCTTGCTACGTTGAGGTCCGATAAGAGATGCTCCCCTACTTCGCGATCTTCGTGCTCGCTTTGCGTCCTTCGTCTTGCCCGCCGCCCACCCCACGCCGCCGGCCGAACCAGACGATCAACAGGACGGCGCCCAGGGCGTAGAACGGCGCCGCGATGAGGAACGGCGCGCGGTAGCCGGCGAGCGCGATCAGCCAGCCGCCGAAGCCCGCGCCCAGCGCCCAGCAGACCTGAAAGCTCACGTTGTAGGCGCTGCTGGCGTAGACGCGCTGGCGCCGCGGCACGGCATCCATCAGATAGGACTGGAGCGGCGGATTGGTGATCGCCATCAGGCTGCCACGCACCAGGTAGACGACGGAGGCGACAGCCAGCACCGGGATTGCCCCGATGGCGACAAGGAACGGCAGCGAGGCCACCTGGGCAGCGATGGCGGTGCGTATGGCGCCCAGCCGGCGGGCGAGCGGCGCCGCCACCAGCGAGGCCAACGCCACGCAGACCGAAAGCAGCGCACTCAGCGCGCCGTACGCCGCCGTGCTCATCCCCAGCCGCGTGACGAAGTACAGGTTGACGTAGGGAAAGAAGATACCGGCGCCGAAGCCTACCAGCCCTTGGGTCACGGCGAAGCGCCCGATCACGCCCACCGCCAGCACGCGCACCTCCGCCAGCCGCGTGCGCCAGATCAAACGGGCCGCGCCGCTGCGAGGTGCAGCGGGCATGGGCTTCGCCTCGCCCTCGGGGCCGGCGGGTGAACCCGCGCCTACGGGCATGCCGCCACCAAGCCCGCCTGGGCGGGCTGGAGATCGGTCCCATGTAGGGAGTGCCTCCGGCTTCCCCTCTGCGTCCTCTGCGTCCTCTGCGGTTGCTCTCTCTCCCTTTGCTCCACCATCCGTTCCCTCCATTCCCTCTGTGGTGAATGCCTCTCCTCCTCCGCGTGCTCCGCGAGCCTCTCCTCCTCCGCGTGCTCCGCGAGTCCCCGCGACCTCCGCGTGCTCCGCACCCTGCCGTTCCTCGCGCATCAGCAGCACCGGCACGATTGAGGGCAGCGCGATAGCGCCCGTCACGATCAGCGCCAGCTCGTACGCGCGGGCCTCGGAGCCGCGGACCAGGAAGGGAGTGAGCGCCTGGTATGCTGCCGACGATTGCCCCGCCGCGCGCTGGAAGAAGCCTGGCAGTACGCCCCCAAGCAGCGCGCCGACGACCGTCGCCAAGAAGACCAGCGCATTGCTCAAGCCGAAGAGCGCCGTGCGCTGGGAGGGCGTGCTGAAGGCGGCCAGCAGCGGCGTATTGACTACCAGCACCAGCGCCACCGACGCGCCGACACCCAATGTGGTGATGATAATGACGGGCGGCACCGGCACCAGGAGCTGGAATGCCGCCGCGACGCCGCCAATCAGGTCGGACCAGATCAGCGTCGCGCGCCAGCCGAGCCGCTCGACCAGTGGGTTGGCTGGCACGATGCCCAGCCCCGCGCCGATGGTTCCCACCACCGCCACCAGCCCGATGAACGTCGTATCGTAGCCCAGCGCGTTCAGATAGAGGGTATAGAGTACGCCGAGCGCCCCAGCCGTGGCCGCCTGTGGCACGTTCGAGATCAGGTACAGGCGGGCGTTGCGCTGGAGCGCTCGATAGCTGCCAAGCCAGCTAGCCAGCATTGTCGGCCAGTGTGTTCAGGCCGCCGGGTTCGGCGTGGCCGTTGTGACCGTTTGCACGGGCCAAGTCCTGCCGGGTCGCCACACGAGGCGCGCGCTCGGCGGCATCCGGTGGGCGTGCCAGCTCGGCGGCGCTGTCGATCTGCTGCAAATCGGAGGACGCCTGGATCGCGGACTCTTCGTAGACCCGCCGGGCGGCACCGCGGCCGAAGAGCAGCACGCGCGCGGTGGTCTCGATGCGTTGGCGCCAGCCGAAGAACTCGGCAATACCGCGTACCGCGGTGTCGGTGCCGCGCTGCGCGGCCGTCATCGCCTGCTCGGCTCTTGGTGTGTATTCCCTCAGTGGCGGCATGACGTGGACGTGCACCCAGTGCGCGCCGATTGCCAGCCCCACCATCAGTGCGGCGACGATCAGCAGCACGAGACCAAGCTCGAGGAGCAGCAGCACGCCGGAGATCTGGCCCAGGGTGTGTAGCCAGGCTGGCTCAGCGATAACCATCGAGCTCCCCCTTCCGCGCCAGCTCGCGCTCGATCTCGATCTTGCGCTTCTGGCGCTTCTCGGCGCGCTTCTTGGCCTCGCCCTTGCCCAGCAGCACCGACGCCACCTCGCCGGCACCCACCAACGTCGCCGCCGTGCGCACCGCTGGATCCACACCAAAGGCGCTGGCCGTCTTGGCGCCCTCGCGCACGGCATTGGAGGTGGTCTTGAGCGATTGCAGCACCGGCATCAGCTCGTTTCTGATGTCAAGAGCCGTTCGCGTGAGTGAGAAGACGGCGTAGAGCAGGCCGGCGAGTAGCACCAGACTCACCAGGGCGGTGATGACGAGCACGATGTCGAGCACCACCGGCCACCAGCCCTCAATCGTAAACCAGATGGCGAGCAGGATGGCGATCACCACGGCGATCCCCGCGATGATCCCCGCCAGTCTCAGCTTATTTTGCATGCGCCTGCCGATCCTTTCCGCCGCGCGTCGCCGCCCGTGCCGCCCGCCGAAGCCCATGGAGCGGCCGGCGGCGCGCCGCGTGCCGGTGAGCCAGCGATGGCCGTCACGACATAGTATGCGACGGGCCGTGGGCAATACGCCAGCCACCGCGGGCGTACGCCATACGCCTCTGCCCGCGCCCAAGCAGCGAGCGCAGGAAATATGCCAGACGGCCCGGCTGCGAAAGCGCCCGGCCCAGCATCGCTGCCCCGTCCCACCGCCCGCAGGCGAACGCCGCCAACCTCAACGTCTCCCTCCGATAAAGGCGTGCGAGCGGGCCACCGCGTTACATGGCAGCAGGATCGCACAGCAGCGAATGGGGGGTCCAGCGTGCGGCCTGGCAGAAACAATCGGGGAGTCCGCTCCGAAAGCGAACTCCCCGCGATGCTGTGTGGCCTCAGCTATGCCTTGGCGCCGGTCTGGGCCTCGGCCTGGTGCAGACGGGCCATCAGGCGCGACTTGCGACGCGCAGCATTGTTGGGATGCAGCACGCCCTTGCTGACCCCACGATCGAGCGAAGCGATCGCCTCACGCACCTGCTCCTCAGTCTCGGGTGCCTGCGCGTCGGAGGCAATGGCCGCGCGCGCTTTCGTGACTTCGGTGCGCACGGACGACTTGACGGACCTGTTGTACTCGCGCCGCTTGGCCTCCTGGCGCATGCGCTTCTTGGCCGATGGCAAATTCGGCATTCGGGGCGATTCCTCCTCAGCGGGCCAACGTGGGACTCGCTGGACGTGTGTGTATGGGCAAATGTGGGCAACAAGCTGCGCTCGCCGTAGCGCATAGACAGCCATCGAAGCCTGCGCGGCGGCGCGTGCCGCGCGTGCGGCACGCCACAATCTCGAACAGTATATCAAATTCCGGGCGGCGCGGCAAGCATCGCGCGACCGAAGCGGCCTAGCGGTGGCGCTGTGGTGTGCCGTGGCCATGCGCGCGGTGGGCCTGAGCGCGGCGACGCCTGGAGCGCGCATCTGATGCATCAGGGCGATCAGCCGCCGCGGAGCCGTTTGAGTCGTTGCGCGGCCATGTGCCGCTCGTGCCATTGCCAGCCTCGGACACCGACGGCTCCGCGTGGATGCGGCCATTGGGCGGCACATTGTCGCCGGATTCGTGCGGCGTATCGGCGTCGCCGTCCGGCTGATCGGGATCGTCGGGGTTGTGGCCCCGCTCCGGCGCGGGACCTGCCTCCAACTCCGGTTCGAGCGCCAGCTCCGTGCCTTCCGCCGGCTGCGGCCTCGTCACCGTCGCTTGCCCTGGTGTGTCACCATGCGAGATCGTGGATTCGGCGGCGAGTGCGGCCTGCTCCTCCGCGGGGGTGGGCATGCCGCGCACCACCTTGACCTTGGTCACGCGGCGGCCCTTGGTGCCGACGACGTTGAAGGTGAAGTTCTGCGCCCGCACCGTGTCGCCGAGCGTCGGGATCTTGTCGAGATGGGCATAGACGTAGCCGCCGAGCGTGTCGTAATCCTCGCTGGTCAGCTCCGCGTCGAGCAGGTCATTGAGGTCGTCGAGGCTGATCTTGGCGTCCACCAGATACTCGTTGGGACCAATTTGCTGGAAGAGATTTTCCTCGATGTCGTACTCGTCCACAATCTCGCCGACGATCTCCTCGACCAAGTCCTCGATGGTGACCAAGCCCGCCACCGAGCCGTACTCGTCCACCACAATCGCCATGTGGATGCGCTGGCCGCGCAGCTCGCGCAGCAGGTCGTCGAGGCGTTTGGTTTCGGGAACGAAAATGACCGGGCGGGCGAGCGCGCGGATGGTCTGCGGGTGCTCGTGGCGCGCCTCCACACGCAGCAGGTCCTTCGCGTAGAGCAGGCCGATGATGTTGTCGGTGGTGCCCTCGAAGATCGGGATGCGCGACTGGCCACCCTGCACGATGAGCTGCATGGCCTCCTCGACGGTGGCATCCGCCTCGATGGTGACCATGTCTATGCGCGGGACCATCACCTCACGCACGATGGTGTCGCCCAGCTCGAAGACGTTGTGGATCATGTCACGCTTCTCTTCTTCGAGCGTGACCTCCTCCTCGCCGCCCGGCTCGACCAGCAGCCGCAGCTCCTCCTCGGTGAGGTACGGGCCGTGGCGCGTCGTCTGGATGCCCACCAGCCGCAGCAGTCTGGTTGTAAGCCATGTCAGCGCCAGGATCAGCGGCTTGAGCACGAAGCTGAGCGCCTCGACTGGACGCACCAGCGCCCGCGCCCACCTTTCCGGCGCCTGCACCGCCGCTGTCTTGGGCGAGATCTCACAGAAGATCAGCACGATTAGCGAGAGCGCGACCGTCGAGATCACTTCGGCCCCACTGGCGAAGATGTCGAGCGCCAGCAGGGTCGCCACGGTGGTGGCGACGATCACCGCGATGTTGTTGGCCGCCAGGATCGTGGAGAGGAAAATCTGCGGCTGGTCGATCAGGCGCAGGATGCGCTTGGCCTTGGCGTCACCCTCGTCCTCGAGATTGCGCAGCTTGATGCGGTTCACCGAGGTCAGGGCCGTCTCAGCCGCCGAGGCCATGCCCGCCACCGCCAGCGAAGCGATCAGGATGACCAGCAGCCACCAGTCATTGCTCTGCCAGCGGAAAAAGCCGCCCGCGAGCGCATTCAGCACACTTGCAAACACGTGCGGCCAACGTGAGCCGTCGTCCATTCAGTCGTCACTCCCTCTCTCCAGCGGCCGCCCCGCGCGGGCGTGCTCCGTCGGCTGGAGAGGAATCATCATGCACCGGGTCGCTCCCGGCATCAGGCGCGGCGTCGAGCGCCGCCCCGTCTCGCGCGCCACCCTCTCGCGGCGCATCATCACTATCCGTTGTCGTCTCCGTCTGGTGTCCATTCTCACGCGGCGGCTGCGAGCGGACACGCCGCATCTCACGCGCCGGCATGCCAACCACCAGCTTGCCCGCCGGCACGTCGCGCGTGACGACCGCTCCACCGCCCGTGGCCGCGCCATCGCCGAGCGTCACCGGCGCCTTGAGCAGCGTATCGCAGCCCAGGAAGACGCGCTCGCCAATCTCCGTGTGGTGCTTCTCGCGGCCGTCGTAGTTCATGGTGATCGTGCCGGCGCCGACATTGGTCTCGGCGCCGACGGTGGCGTCGCCCAGGTAGCTGAAGTGGTGCATCTGTACCCCTTCGCCGAGCGTCGCGTTCTTCACCTCGCCGAAGTTACCGACGTTCGCGCCGGGATTGAGGTGCGCGCCGGGGCGCAGGTGGCTCATCGGCCCGACCTGCGAGCCGGACTCCATCACCGCGCTCTCAACCCAAGAACCCAGCACGCGGCAGCCGTCGCCAATGCGCGAGTCGGCGATCACGCTCTGAGGTCCAATCTCGCAGCCCGCGCCGATCACCGTCGCGCCGCGGATCGTCGTGCCGGGATGCACGATCGTGTCGCGGCCGATGCGCACGCCCGGCTCGATGTAGGTCGTGGCGGGGTCGTCCAGTGTTACGCCGGCCAGCATCAGCTCGCGGTTGGTGCGCTCGCGCAGGATGCACTCGGCCTCGGCCAGCGCCACGCGGTCGTTCACGCCCATCGTCTCTTCCAGCGGGGCCGTCGTCGTGGCGACGGACTGCCCCTCGCGCACGGCCACGTCCACCAGGTCGGTCAGGTAATACTCGCCGTTGGGGTGCGGCTCTAGGGCGTTCAAGTGGCCCCAGAGCCACTCCGCGGCGAAGCAGTAGATGCCGGTGTTCACCTCAGGGATTCGCAATTCCTCGGCCGTGGCATGCCGCTGCTCGACGATCCCGCGCACCCGGCCGCCCGCGTCGCGCAGGATGCGCCCATAGCCGGTGGCGACGGGGTCGTCGGCGATGGCGGTGAGGAAGGTAAGCGTCGCGCGGGAGCGCGCGTGCTCGGCGAGCAGGCCGCGCAACGTCTCGGCGCGCACCAGCGGCGTATCGCCGTAGAGCACGAGGATCGTCTCCGGCGGCTGCGGCGATTCGGTAAAGGTTGCGCGCGCGGTGCGGACGGCGTCGCCGGTGCCGAGCTGCGGCTCCTGCTCGACGTAGCTGAGCGTGGCGTGCTGCGGCGTCCACGTGAGGGCGCGCTGCACCTGCTCGCGCTCGTGTCCGACCACGACGACGAGCGGAGGCTTACTACTGTCGTCCTCCGCGCTGGCGCTGGCGCCCGGCTCGCCTTCCGCCGCATCAGCAGCGACGGCGACATCGGCGGCGCGCAGGACGTGCTCCAGCATGGCGCGGCCGCCCACGCGGTGCAGCACCTTGGGCGTGCGCGATTTCATGCGCGTGCCCTTGCCGGCAGCCAGGACGACGGTACCCACCCGACCCATAGTGCTCTGTCCGCTCCTCACCGTCTTGCCTGGATCTCACCTTCTGGTCCACCTACGGGCCATTGGAAGGTGTAGCGACGAGGCCCGCCTCGCCTCGTCCGCGGCTCCGGCGCCAGGATTCGAACCTGGGATCGTGGATCCAAAGTCCACTGCCTTACCTCTTGGCCACGCCGGAACGCTGCCTGCCGCGCGACACGTCGCCGTGCGCGCATCAGCGTTCAGTATACCACACCTCTACCCTGGCGAGGCATTGGGAGTTCCGAGCGTTTCCGCTGCAATAGCTCTCGGTGAGTATTGAAAGCCCTTGAGACGGCGAGCCATCGAGGCATCCACACGGGAGTTGTTGCCATGGCAACCCTACGCTGGCTGACTGTTGCGGCGATCCTTGGTACGATGGTTTCGCTGCCCGATTCTTGTGCGCACGGTGGAGGAACCATAGCGCGCTGGCGAGAGGCAGTAGGCGGCGATAGACAACGGCGTGTGTAGGCGGTGTGGCACGCAGAAAGGCAATGATGTGTCGAGGGATCGGGCGTTATTCTCCAAGTATGAGCGCATAATCCGTGCGCTCCCTGGCCGTGCGCTTGAGAAGCACGACCTGCTCATTCCCGCGCTGCGCGTGGATTCGGAAGATGAGCTTGAGATCTATTACGCGCCCCTTACCTACGTCAACGAGGCAGCCCAGATCGTGCTTGTCGGCATAACCCCGGGCTTCCACCAGATGGCGAAAGCCTATGAGGTGGCCCGAAAGCTCCTGAGCGAAGGACGGTCTCCAGAGGAGATTTTCCGCGAGGCCAGCCGCAACGCCGCCTTTGCTGGGTCAATGCGGGATAACCTGGTACGCATGCTTGATGGGCTTGGAATACCTCAACACCTTGGCATCTCGTCGTGCTGGGCGCTATTTGATACGCAGAACCGACACCTTGTCCACACAACATCATCAATCCGCTATCCCGTATTCCGCGATGGCGAGAACTATAGCGGGAGCAAACCGCCGATCGCGCGATCAGCCCTCCTTCGCAGATACGTGGAGACGAGGCTGGCCGCCGAGCTTAGCCGAGTGCCAGAGGCACTTGTCGTCCCGCTCGGCAAGAGCGTCTCAGAGGCACTCCAACTGCTAGCATCTGATGGTCGGCTGGACCTCTCGCGCAGCCTCGTCGGCTTCCCGCATCCCTCAGGCGGCAACGGCCATCGCAAGCGGGAGTACGCCGAGCGACGCGAGGCTTTGCAAGCGCAGGTGTCGCACTGGTTCGCAGCGCGCCGCGCCGGATGAAATGCAGGTCAGGGCACGTTTGGCTTTCCAGAGTCGGGCGGCGCCTGGGGTGCGGACGGCGCTTGCGGCGGAAGGTAGTCAATCGAGAGCACGACGCCGGCCACGATCAAGCGCAGTTGGTCGTCGGTAACAACGCCGAGGCGTTTGGTCAGTCGTTCCAGTGCTACCGAGCGCACTTGCAGCACGTTGGCGCAGGAATCGCGCGTTAGGCCGTTGGCTGGCGACTGCGGGATCGGAATCATGTACGGCCACGATGCGAATCGAGGCTGCCAACTGGTGGTGGGCACGATAATGCGAAGGGGTATTGCTGCGTACACGTCGGCGCTCACAACCACAGCAGGGCGCGTCTTGCGAATCTCCATGCCGCGCGTGGGGTCGAGCTGCACCAGCCAGACCTCGCCACGTCGCGGATCATTCGCCGGCATCGTCCCAATCCTCGCCATCAAGCGCCGAGAACTCCATCAGCTCGGGATCGGTGCGGAAAGCCTCAGCGGCCTCGGCGACCGTCTGCGCCAGCACATAATGGCGCTCTGCGAGTGGCAGCTTCATCAGGTCGAGCGCAGTGGGAGGCGTAGCCGTTTGAAACGCACCTTCGCCCTTTGATGCACCGCCCGCCATGTCAGGAGCCTCAATGGTGATGGAGACCTGCTGTCCGGGCGGTAGGTTCGCGATGTGAAGATCGAGCGTGCCGTCAGGCCCGACGACAGCATGAGTGTGTACGCTGGTCATCCCAGAATGACCCTCCGTGGGTAGCAATCGCGCTGTTGGCATTATAGCATCGCGGCTGGCATGCTACACGCTTGCCGCGAAGACCCGCGGCCGCGGTAGCGGGCGACCCTGCTGGCGCCAGAGCGCGACGAGATCGGCAAGTACCTCCTCACCGTTGCGCACCGCCTCCTCATAGGTGGCGCCGTGGGTGTGGGCGTAGTCGCCCCACTCTGGGAGGCTGACAACGTACTTGCCGTCCTCGTCGGACCACTCGATCACCATCGAGTAGTGCGGAGTCTCTTCACTCATGGCTGCTGCCTCTTCTCGGCGTCACGCAGATCGTGCAGGGCATTGCGGACAGCGCGCTCCTGGTAGTGGTCGGCATCATCTCCGTCGTGCCCTGACAGAACGACTGGATGGGGCAAGAGCGGATGCGTCCAGTAGGTGTGCGAACCCTTGCCGCGTCCACGTTCTTGCACGAAACCGTGTTGCGCCAGCTCCGCACGCAACTGTCGAATCTTGCGCGGCATCCGCACCCCCTGCGCTCGTCAGCGTGAGTATATCATGCTCCACGGGATTGGCTCGCAGGCCATCGGCACGCCCGCTGACCTGCGCACTGCCGTTTGCTCGCCGCGCGCCCCATCGCGTACAATGCGCGCATCGCCGTGCGTGCTGCCAGAGTTTCGGCGAGGGCGGCCGCCAGTGATTCCAAGGGAGGGCAGGCGGTGGACCCCACACACGAGGAGCTGCTGCGCGCCGTCCGCTATCTACCGGAGGACTACTACCCCTACGGCGAGAATATGGACCGCGAAGGCGATCCCGACGTGGACCTGGCGCGGATGAGCGACGCCGAGGTGGAAGCATACTTCGAGCGCGTCCAGGATCGCTACCATGGCGATTGCTCCTGCGGCTGCCGCTGGTACGCCAAGCTCACCGGCGAAGTGGGCATGGACTGGGGCGTCTGCTACAATCCGGCGAGCCATCGCTGCGGCCTGCTGACCTTCGAGCACCAGGGCTGCCCGCAGTTCGAGGCAGACCCCGACGAATGAAGCATCGAGTTGATCTCTCCGGTGTCTAGCGCGTGACGATCCGCTTGGGGCGCAGCACGATAACTACGCGATCCTGCTGGAGGAGGGACGCCGCCATGCGCTCGGCGTTCCCCGGTGGGGCATATTTGGCGATGATCGGCAGCGTCAATGCCACGATCCCGTCCTTGTTCTCCTCGATGATCTCTGCCCGCCCATACGCCGCCACGTAGGTGTGCGCCGCCTGATCGTTCACGATCAGCGAGACCGCTGGATTGCGCTTGATGTTGGGATACTTCGCCCGGTCGCGCGTGGTCGAGAGATAGAATGCCTCGCCATCCCAATAGAACCACAGCGGCGTCAGTTGCGGCGGGGCAGACGGCCGCTGCACGGCCAGAATCGCATCCAGTGGCTTCGCCAGCAGCACGTCGCGCTCTTCAGGCGTCATCACGTACAGCTCCTTCGCGGAAAGCAGCAATACTTCATTGTCTGAAGTTACCTCTGCGAAGGGTCTGGGCGCAAACTTTGGCTCCCCCTCGCCCCGCGGAGGAGAGGGGGGCCGGGGGTGCAGACACCATCGCATCCTTGGCGTCACCTCTCACTCTGCCTCTGCGTCCTCTGCGTCCTCTGCGGCTGCTCCTCTTTCCGCTCTCTCCTCCTCCGTTCCCTCCGTTCCCTCCGTTCCCTCCGTTCCCTCCGTTCCCTCCGTTCCCTCTGTGATGAATCCCATTGGCTCCAGCACGACGATCGGGATCTCGCGCTGGGCGCGCTCGGCGTAACCCGCCCACGCCGGCCAGATCGCCAGCGCCGCCGACCAAATGCGCTCGTGCTCGTCGGGGGTCGCGGGCCGCGCATGGACAGCCCAGCGGCGTCGCTTGAGCTGCACTGTCGCCTCTGGGTGCGCCTGGAGGTTGCGGTACCACTGCGGCGCCGTACGGCTGCCGAAGTTCGAGGCGATCAGCGCCAGCAACCCATCGGCGCGGATGTAGGTGAGTGCCCTGGTGCGTGGCCGGCCTGAGCGGCGGCCGGTGGTGGTCAGCAGCAGGTTAGGCAGCGGACCAAGCCGGTGGCCGATGGCGCCGCCCGTCGCGCGATAGAGCGCGATGTGCAGCGCGGTCAGCACGCGCTGCAGCGCCCTCCGCCACCACACGCGGCGCCAGGCTGTCATTGCGTCTCGCTGCTGCTGAGCCTGCCCCATCGCCTCTCCTCTGGCTGCCCGCCCTCACGCCAGCCCCCACCGCAAGTATACCTGCCGACCGGGGGCGGCTGACCCCGACTTACGCCGGAGCGCTCGGCCCCACACCTTCCCCGTATGTACGCCTGATGCCTTCTTTCGCGATACGGGATGGAACGCCAGTGAGCGTAACGCAGGAAGCTGCGTATGAACAGCAGGGATCATGCACTACACCCATCACCTCTCGGCGCCGACCGGAGTGGCGAAAGGGGGATCGCATGGCGTGGTATTTCGGCATTTGGCGCAGCGCGCGGTGCCACCAAGCGGTAGCGGCTCTGCTTGGGACGCTCTGCATACTGGTGCTCGCAGGCTGCGGTGTGACCAGTCCGGCCGCTACCAGGCCGACCACACCCGAGCCAACCCCCACCACGCCGCTAACCCCCACCACGCCGCTCGACGCGACCCGATGCGACCAGGTGTACGGCTTTGCGGGCGCACAGCCGCTCAGCCTAGCCGACTTTCAGTTCCCGCTCCGCACGGTCGCCACTGCCCCAATTGTGGCGCGCGGCGCCACGTCCATGACCGTGACGGAGTATCGCGTCTGTGCTCCTGACGGCGAGCTGATCACCAACCCCGCGGCTGGATCCGGCGGCTATCCGTTGGGGCAAATCTTCTCTACCAACTGGCAAGACAGCGGCTACTTCCCAGCGGATGGCCGGCACCTGACGCCATGTGACATGACGATGTCCGGCGGTTACTTCGTCCAGCAGTGCATGCTGCTGCCAACGCTGGTCTACGCCATGATCGATCAGCCGGTACCGCAGGGTCAGGGTCTCATGGTCTTCCGCTTGCGCCTAGCGCACCCGCCGCACCCCTGCGATGCCACTTCCTACTCGCCCGCGTCAGGCAACGGTTATCCCCAGGCCGTCTCACCGCTCATGCCGATCGACACGACGCAGGTCCCGGTGCCACCGCTCACGCTGCAAGGTACGGCGCGCATCGGCTTCCAGTCAGTTGATGGCGGACAGGCGCCCTATGGCGAGCTGCCGCTCTGTACCCAGGGAACCCGCGCCAGCATCCTGGCCGACATGCGCGCGGCGCTCTCTGGCGACGGCTGGTCGCCTACGAGCGGCGACGGTACCGCATGGGTCCTGACGCTACCCGGCGGCACCGGGCACATGGAGCTACGCCTCACCGGGCTTGCTACGCCGCAGTCCTGGACCATCCTCATGGGCACGCGGCTCGACCTACCGCCGCCGAGCGTCACCACGCCGCAGCCCCCACCCGACGCGATCGGCTCGCCGGTCACGGTCTGGAACACCCTCCCGCGCTCCATGTAGCCCGCATGGTCGTGCCCGCGACAACGGCCGACATCGGCACCAGCGCACGATCTCTCCGCGGCAAGTACCCTGGCGTGGATGACGTCGCCTGCGCGCCGAATTGACGTGTTCGTGCTGTTGCGCTGCCTAGATGCTTAGCGCCGGGTGGGGCCGCCGGCAAGCTCCGGCGCGCCGCGCGGCTGCGGTTCGACCGGCGTGGTGCTAGCCTCGACGATGCGCGCCCGGCGCCGCGCCCAGCGCGGAATCTTGCCCTTCGAGGTCAGGCCCGCCACCCGGCGGAAGGTCGTCAGGACCAGGATCAGCAGCAGCCAGTTCGCCACCGCCGAGATCAACAGCCGCAGGTTGACCGACACCGGCAGCAGCAGCAGGGCGCCCGTCAGCAGGATGTTGAAGAGCGTCAGTGGGATCAGGAACAGCCAGGCGTAGCGCATGAGCTGGTCGGCGCGCAGCCGCGGCAGCGTCGTCCGGATCCAGATGAAGACCAGCAGCAGCAGGTACATCTTGGTGATAAAGGCGCCCGTGGCGATGATGTTGAAGACCACCTGGCCCCAGAACGAGCCGAGCAGGCCAACCCAGAAGCCGATCGCGGCCCCGGGCAGCGACCACCCGCCCAGGAAAAGCGCCGTCGCCACCGCCGAGACGATCGTCATGTTGCCGTACTCGCCGAGGAAGAACATCGCCCAGCGCAACCCGCTATACTCGGTGAGATACCCCGCCACCAGCTCCGACTCGGCCTCAGGCAGATCGAACGGGCTGCGGTTGGTCTCGGCCAGGCCGCAGATGTAGTAGATCACAAGCCCCAGCGGCTGGATCAGCACGAACCACAGCCACGGCGCCTCGGGGCGCATCTGTGCCGCGATGATCTGAGTGAACGAGATCGAGCCGACGCCGCAGGTCGCCAGATCGGGATGCGCACCGGTGCATTCGGGCGCCAGCACGCTGGTCAGCATGATTACGCCGACGATCGAGAGCACCAGCGGCAGCTCGTA
>DASVAA010000087.1:0-7035 GCA_036376595.1 Ktedonobacterales bacterium
CGCGCTTCCGCCGCCTCGCCCGCGACTACGAGCGTCTGCCCGCCGTTCTGGCGGGCTTGCACTTCGTCGCTTTTGCCTGCCTGATGCTAGCCCAATTCACGCTGTTGGTTCATTTGACCTCAAGTCCATAACAGGCTCTAGACCTGATCATGCCGGAGCCAGACGGCGGGGGCGTGCTGCGCGCCGTAGCCACCGACCAGCGGCTCGCGCGGCACCACGGCTTCATCATCGTCACCGCGGCGTCGGAGATGCTCCTCGATCAGACCCACGCCGAGATGAGCCGCCTCGATGCGGGCCTAACGCTTGACACCGTGCGCAAGCCGTTCGATATTGACGCCATGGTCGCGGCCGTCGCGCGGATCGAACAGCGCCTGTACGCCGTCCATGGCGCGCGAGGTATTACGCACCGTGGCGCCCGGGTGTACGGCGATGGCTGAGTGCCAACGCCGCCGGAGTATGGAGGAGCAGTACCGATGACCCGCACCTTCATCGCCGTGCGGCTACCCGACGCGATTCGCGCACAGCTCACACTCCAGATCGAGACCCTCAAGCCGCACTTGCCGGCGGCCGTGCGCTGGGTGGCGCCCGAGAGCCTGCACCTGACGCTAGCCTTCCCGGGCGAGCTGGACGACGCGCGGCTGGCGGCGGCGGAAGAGGCGACTGCGGTGGCGGCGCGCGAGGGCGCGGCTTTCTCGCTGGCGCTGACGCATCTGGGTACCTTCGGTCCGGTGCGCTCGCCACGGGTCATCTGGGCAGGCGTGACGGGCGACATCGCGGCGCTGGGCAACCTGCAAGATCGCCTGGCGACTGAGCTGGAGTTGCGCGGCTTCCCGCGCGAAGACCGTCCGTTCTCGCCGCATCTGACACTCGCGCGCATCAAGGAGCCGCTGCGCCCCGATGCCGCGAGCGCCCTGCCCGACCTGCTGCGCTCCGCGCCGGCCGAGCACGGCTCGTGGCAGGTGCATGAGCTGTGCGTGATGAAAAGTGACCTGCGCACCGGCTCCACTCGCACAGCAACACGCTACACTTGTCTGCACGCCTACCCGCTGGAAGGATCGCAGCGGGCGTAGAGGGCGTAGCGGGCAGGCGCTGGCTAGATAACGGACGTGCACGAATCTCAGCTGATCGTGACAAGCCACGGCCCACCACAGACTCGACCTACTGTATGCGTTGCCAGCATGTCGAGCGCCTTCGCACACAGACTCGCCAGAGAGCGGAATCGGCGAGCCAGCATTTGTACCTAACGGACGCATTGTAACAGCAGGAGCTAAGTATTTTTGCGTTTTCCAATCTTATCACGTAGCGAGACAATGGTCGAGACAGAGTTCGTGGTATCCCTCGCGAAGTGCCATTCCGCTGCCGCGCACTCATGCCGCATGGAGAGAAATGCTGGCGCAAGCGAGCGCTGGCGCACTTTGCATCGTTATTGGAGGTCACATCCCTTCCCATGCAGCAAGATCCTCAGAATGAGCAGCCGTCTCAGCCATCCCAGTCGTCCCAGACTCCCCCACCGCCTCCGCCTGCCTTCGGCCCGTCGGGCTTCGCCGCCGGCACGCCTAGCCCGCGTCGCTCCTTCGGCGAGACAATGCGGCGCCGACTTGCGATCCCCGTATGGGGCGTCGCGGTCACCGGCCTGGTGCTGCTGTGCATGCTCTGTGGCCTGATGTCCACCCTCACCAGTCACGGCGGCAACGCCTCAGCGGCGAACCAAACGGGTGGCACCACGACGCAGGCTACGCACGCGCCGAAGGCGACGAACACGCCCAAGGCGACCGCCACGCCAACGCATGCACCCAAGTGGACGACGGTCCAAACTTTCCAGGGCAACGGCACCAAGAAGACCGCGACGTTCTCGGTTCCCGATAGCTGGAAGATCGTCTGGACCTGCGATCCCAATTCATTTGGCGGCTCGCAGTTCAACATGATTGTCAGCGTCTACAACGACGACGGAACGCCGCTCGATTACGCCGCCGTCAACACGATGTGCTCGTCTGGCAACACCGGCGACTCGACGCAAGAGCACCAGGGTGGCAATGTCTACCTCGATATCGACAGCGAAGGCTCGTGGACAGTGCAGGTGCAGGTGCTGAAGTAGCACATCTCGCGCGGTTGTCTCGAGGCCGTCTGACCTGGCCAGTCCGGCGGCCATCCCGGTATCCCTCATCCTCGTTGTTCGCTTACACCTTGCGCGCAGAATTGCACGCGGCCGATTCGGGTATTGACAGGCACACCTTCTAACACTATAGTCGCCACACCAAGCGGGGCGTCTTTGTATGCTTGGCTGTGTAGCCACCGCCGCAATGTGCTGAACGATTGTGCGGCATGGGCGCCAGCAAAGCGATCGCGAGCGCGCCGACCTCTCGGCAGAAGGGCTATTATGGACGAGCACACTTTCCCTCCGACTCCGCCAGACCCATCGAGCGGTGATGCAACCTATCCATCGCAACAGGGCCAGCCGGTCTATCCGCCTCCGTCGCCCGGCCAATCTCCCGGCATGCAGCCACCCACTTATCCGCCGCCACCCCCGCCGCCAAGCCAACCCTTGCACTATCCTTACGGCCAGCCAGGATACCCATATCCGGCACCTCCTTCGCAGCACCCGCAGCAGCCGGCGTACCCCACATATCCGTCTCAGACTCCCGCGCCATATTCGCAGCCAAGCCAGCCGCTCCAGCCGCCGCAGTACGGCCAGCTGGCGGCGCCCTCAACGCCGATGTACTACCAGCAGGGCCAAACAGTGCCGCCTACATACCCTGTAGCACCATATGCCGCCGCGCCCGCACCGCGTCGCGGTGGATTGAAGGCCTGGCAATGGGTGCTGATCGGCGTTGGCTCGTTTCTGGTGGTGTGCTGTGTGCTTGGCGGCGTCGCCGCTGCCCTTGCGCCATCGAATCCAAATTCGCAGAACACGCTCGCCACGGCGACGAATACACTCGGACCAACGAACACCCCCGGGCCAACAGCCACGCCATCTCCGACTGCGACGCCTATGCCTACTGCCACGCCAACACATACCCCCAAATGGACAACGATCCAGAGTTTCCAGGGCAGCGGCGACAAGAAGACAGGAACGTTCAGCGTCCCCGACGATTGGAGGATCGTGTGGACGTGTGATCCGAGCTCTTACTATGGCTATCAATACAATGTCATCGTCAGTGTCTACAACAGCGACGGTTCGATCCTCGACCCGGCAACTGTGAATACACTGTGCAAATCGGGCAACAGCAGCGACTGGACCGAGGAGCATCAGGGCGGCGACGTTTACCTTGACGTAATCAGTGAAAGCGATTGGGCAATCCAGGTGCAGGTGCTCAAGTAGCCGCCACTTTCACACCTGCGACCACTTGGGCCGCCGATCTCGCCGATCGGCGGCCTCATCGTGTCATACCAGGCGTAGGGTGCACTCCGCCGCGGACCAAATCGCGCGAAACACGTGCAGCCGCCGTGCGCTCAAACGGTGTGTGCAGAGCGGTGAGCTGGGGCGCGTCCACTGAGGCCGCGTTTGGGGTAGGTGGGGGTCCGGGAGCGTGATATACTCAGGCGGCTGCGGCATCGCGGCGTTGGCACATGACGAGGGCAGGCGACGATGACACAGACGAGCGGCTATCTCGATGCGCTCCGCGAGCGCGTGCTGGTGTTTGACGGCGCGATGGGCACCCAGATCCAGAATCTGGGCCTCTCCGCGTCCGACTACGGCGGCGACGCGCTCGACGGCTGCCCCGAAATCCTGGCCGTCAGCCGCCCCGACGTGATCCGCGAGATCCACCGTGCGTACCTGGCCGCCGGCGCCGACGTGCTGGAGACCGATACCTTCACCGGCACGCGCCTCAAGCTGGACGACTACCATCTCGGCCCCCGCACGCACGAGATCAACCGCGCCGCCGCCCGCCTCGCCCGCGCCGCCGCCGACGAATTCAGCACGCCGCAGCGCCCGCGCTTCGTCGCCGGCTCGATGGGTCCCAGCGGCATGCTGCCCTCATCCGACGACCCCTCGCTCTCCAACATCACCTACCAGCAGCTCGCCGAGATGTACCGCGAGCAGGCGGCGGCGCTGATCGAGGGCGGCGTGGACCTGCTGCTGATCGAGACCAGCCAGGACATCCTCGAAGTGCGCGCCGCGATCTCCGGCATCCGCCGGGCTTTCGCCGCGCTGGGCCGCACGCTGCCGATCCAGGCGCAGGTCACGCTCGACACCTCCGGCCGCATGCTGCTGGGCACCGATATCGCCGCCGCCTCGACCATCCTCTACGCCTTGGGTGTGGATATCGCCGGCCTCAACTGCTCGACCGGGCCTGAGCACATGCGCGAGCCGGTGCGCTACCTCACCGAGAGCCTCCCGCTGCCGATCTCCACCATCCCCAACGCTGGGCTGCCGCTCAACGTCGGCGGCAAGGCGGTCTACCCGCTGGAGCCGGCGCCGCTGGCCGAAGCGCTGGCGAGCTTCGTCGGTGAGTTCGGCGTCAACGTGGTCGGCGGCTGCTGCGGCACCACGCCGGAGCACATCCGCCGCGTGGTGGAGCGCCTGGCCGCGCTGCCCCCTGAGCGGCTGCGGCGCCCGCAGCAGCGGCTGAGCACCTTCCCAGTGGAGGCGAAACAGCGGGCGAATCGGCTCGTCGCCTCGGCGGTACGCGCCAGCGGACTGGTGCAGGACCCCGCGCCGCTGCTGGTGGGCGAGCGCGTCAACGCGCAGGGCAGCCGCAAGATCAAGCGCGCGCTGCTGGCCGACGATTACGACACACTGCTGGAGGTGGCGCGCGAGCAGGTGGCCGGCGGCGCGCACGTGCTCGACGTGCAGACGGCGCTCACCGAGCGTCCCGACGAGGCCGATCAGATGCGCCGGGCCGTCAAGAAGCTGGAGATGGGCATCGAGGCGCCGCTGGTGATCGACTCAACCGAGGCGGGCGTGATTCAGGCGGCGCTGGAGACCTACCCCGGCCGCGCGGTGGTCAACTCGGTGAACCTGGAGAACGGCCGCCAGCGCGTGGACGCGGTGCTGCCGCTGGCACGCGAGCACGGCAGCGCGGTCGTGGCACTGACGATCGACGAGGAAGGCATGGCCAAGACCGCCGACAAGAAGCTCGACGTCGCAAGGCGCATCCACGACATCGCCACCGGCGAGTTCGGCCTGCGCCCCGAGGCGCTGCTCTTCGACGCCCTCACCTTCCCCGTCACCACCGGCCAGGAGGAGCTGCGCGACAGCGCCGTGCAGACGCTGGAGGGCATACGACGCATCAAGGCCGAGCTGCCCGGCGTGCTCACGCTGCTGGGCGTCAGCAACGTCTCGTTCGGCGTCGCGCCGCACGCCCGCGCCGCGCTCAACAGCGTCTTCCTCTACCACGCCGTGCGAGCGGGGCTGGACGCCGCAATCGTCAATCCCGCGCACATCACGCCCTACGCCGAGGTCCCTGAGGAAGAGCGCCGCCTCTGCGACGACCTGCTGCTCAACCGCGACGCCGACGCCCTGCCGCGCTTCATCGCGTACTACGAGCAGCACGGCGGCCAGGCGAAGAAAGAGGAGCGCGAGGACCCGACCGCCGGTATGTCGGTGGACCAGCGCATCCACTACCAGATTCTGCACCGCAAGAAGGAGGGCATCGAGGCGCTGATCGACGCCTCGGTGGCCTACCGCGTGGCGGGGCTGGCGCCTGAGGCTGCCGAGCCTGGGATGCGCGCCGAGGGCGTGCCCGCGCCTGGCGAGGACGCAACGGACTGGAAGACCAGCGGCGAGCTGTCGCGCTGCGCCGTGGACGTGCTCAACGGCGTGCTGCTGCCGGCGATGAAGGACGTGGGCGACCGCTTCGGCGCCGGCGAGCTGATCCTGCCCTTCGTGCTGCAATCCGCCGAGGTGATGAAAAAGTCGGTAGCGCACCTGGAACGCTACCTGGAGCGCACCGAGGGCTACACCAAGGGCAAGGTGGTGCTGGCGACGGTCTTCGGCGACGTGCACGACATCGGCAAGAACCTGGTCAACACGATCCTCGCCAACAACGGCTACACGGTCTACGACCTGGGCAAGCAGGTGCCACTGAACACGATCATTGACAAGGCGCTCGAAGTGCAGGCCGACGCCATCGGCCTCTCGGCACTGCTGGTGAGCACGTCGAAGCAGATGCCGCTCTGCGTGCAGGAACTGCACCGCCGCCAGCTCGACATCCCGGTGATCGTCGGCGGCGCGGCGATCAATCGCGCCTACGGGCGGCGCATCCTCTACGTCGGTGAGAACGGGCATGCCGAGCCGTTCAATCCCGGCGTGTTCTATGCGCGCGACGCCTTCGAGGGGCTGGAGCTAATGGACCAGCTCATGGACGGCGCGAAGCGCCCGGCGCTACTGGAGCGCATCAAGCATGAGGCAGCCGACGCGCGCGAGAAGGAGGCGCGCCGCGCGGAGGCGCAATCCGCCGCGCCAGCCGCGGTCCCCGCGCGCTCGAACGTCGCCCCCGCGCCGGTGGTGACGCCGCCGTTCTGGGGCCCGCGCGTGCTCGACCGCGTGGCCGTGGAGGACGTGGCGAAGTATCTCGACCTCAACGCGCTCTATCGCGGCCGTTGGGGCGGCGTGGCGCACGGCGCGGAGTACGACCGGCTGGTGGCCGAGCAGTTCGCCCCGCGGCTGGAGCGCATGCTGCGCGAGGCGCGGCAGCGGCGCTGGCTGCATCCGCGCGCGGTCTACGGCTACTTCCCCGCGCGGGCCGAGGGCGACGATCTGCTGGTGCTCGACCCCGCGGACCACAAGCGCGTGCTGGAGCGTTTCACCTTCCCGCGCCAATCCGGCGGCGAGCGGCTCTGTCTGGCCGATTACTTCGCCACCAGCGACGGCCAGCCCACGGCAGTGGCCTTCCAGGTGGTGACGATGGGCGCCCGCGCCTCGGAAGAGGTCGCGGCCATGCAGGCGGCGGGAGGCTACACCGACGCCTACTTCCTGCATGGACTGAGCGTGCAAATGGCTGAGGCGATGGCCGACTATGCCAACGCGCGCATCCAGGCCGAGCTGGGCTTCAGCGGCGAGCAGGGGCGGCGCTATTCGTGGGGTTACGCCGC
>DASVAA010000088.1:0-28119 GCA_036376595.1 Ktedonobacterales bacterium
GAGTGCGCCGGCGGGGACGCTGTCATCTATGCGCGTCGCGAGGTAGTCGAGCGTGCGATCGGCTAGGTCGTTGTGCCCCAAGCGAATCCACAGGCCGGCGGCGAGCCAGTGCGCGTGGAGCAACGAGGGCAGCGCGCCGTCCTGCGCGAGGTGCTGCTCCAGGTAAGCTCCCGCGCGCTGCGCCGCCTTGTCATATGACACGAAGCTCGTCAAAGTTGCGTTCGCCAGCCACCAGCCGCAGTTGGCCGTGAGGTAGAGGCGCGGAGCAAGCTCGCCCGGAACCGCCCATGGTGGGGCCAGATCGCGCACGGACTCGTCCTCCTCCCAACTTCCATCGGGCTGCTGTCGCGAGCGAAGGAACGCTATCGCCCGGACGGGTGGGTAGTTGACGAGTGAGGGCGTGAAGAGATTAACCAACAATCCCTCGCCCTGGGCCAGCCGAAAGCACGTCGCGTCGAGCGAGCTGTACTCCGGCGCCCAGAAGGGCGGCCACCCGCCATCGGCGCGCTGCCCGGAGAAGAATCTCTGCTCTTGCTCAGGTGATGTCGAAGCACCATCTCCAATCAGCTCATCCAGTCGGATGTTGTCGAACTCATTGCCGTGCTCGCGGATATAGGCTACCGCGCGGTCGAAGTCAATGCGCATGCTGCGCTCTCCGATCCAGACAGGCTCTGCGCCGTCACAGAGCATACAGTCGGATCGCGTTCTCGCGCAGGATCGCCTGCCCCGCTACCTCGGCCTCGCCGCGCTTCAGGTCGCCACTGGAGACAGCCTTGCCCAGCACGCGTCCCAGAACGCATCGGCCGTCGTGCGCGCTCATCCAGTGCAGCTCCGGCACGCCCACGCCATCCGAGCTGTATAGCAGCTTGCTGGTGGGCGCGACGCCGAGCGCCGCGCGGGTGAAGGCGACCATCTCCTCCAGGCTCAGGAAGGGAATGCCGTACGAGAGGTCGAGGTAGACGTTGCCGTAGACCGCCGCCAGGTAGCCGCCCTCGCGCGTGTAGGGGTAGCACTCGTGCAGCAGCACCACCGGCATACCGCGGTAGGCGGGGTCTTCGAGCACGGCGCGCAGGTGCAACGGATCGGCAAGCCGCAGATCGGCGTCGGTATCGCCGTTGCCGGTGTGGAATTGCACCGGCACGCCCTGTTCGGCAGCCGCCGCAAAGGCGACGTGCAGCAGCGTATCGAGCAGCGGCTGGTGTGCGAGCCGCAGATGTCCCTTCGCTTCGACCTCGTCGCGCGCCTGGCGGAAGGCGCCTTGCGCCTCGTCGCGCGGCCAGCGCGCGATGGCGAGTCCCGTGCGATACGCCGCGATGCTCTTGAGCGCCACGTAGCCACTGGCACGAATGTCGGCGAGCGCGGCGCGCAGCGCCTGCTCCACGGCGTCGAGGGTATCGTGCGCGGCGATTAGCTCCTGCATCAGCGTCTCCAAGCGCAGCATCGGCAGCACGCGGAGGCCGGCCAGTGCGGCGACCTCGGCATCCGGCCGCACGCGCTCCGGCGGCGGAAAGCCCTGGTCTACCAGCAGCGTGTCAATGTGGGCGTCGTGCAGGAACGCCGCTATCAGCTCGTCCTCGTCGCGCTCCGCGCGGGCCGCCAGCACCGCCGCTTCGGTTGGCTCGCAGCCCAGGAAGCCGGCCAGCGCGCGGATCAGCCGCGAGTAGAAGAGCGTCATGGCGGCGTGTCGCGCGGGCAGGTCCAGGTCGGCGGATTCGGTAAAGTGCCGGCGCCAGGCGAGCGCATCCGCGGGGCGCTGCTCGCGGTAGAGGCCGTGGCAGTGGTTGTCCACCAGCGGCACGTCGGAGAAGTCGAGGTCCATGCCAGGGCCGCCCTTACTCGCCGCGCAGCACGCCCAGTATCTCGCCCAGCAGCGCTTGCGTACCACTGGCGATGACGCTGTAGGGCTGCGTGAAGACCACCGGGCCGAGCGAGCCGCCGTCGGGACCGGTCAGCAGCGCGCCGGCCTCGCGCAGCACCAGCGCCGGCGCCAGAAAGTTCTCCGGCGTCAGGCGGTCGCGCAGGTCCACGTAGGCATCGTAGGCGCCCTGGGCCACGTAGCACAGGTCAAGCACCGTGGCGCCCATGCGGCGGATTGTGGCCGCTCGGTCGAGCAGCCGGTGAACCTGGCTCGACGTGTAATGCACCGGCTCGTCGTCATCGTCGTCACCCGTCTCCTGCGGCAGCGCGCGGCCATTACGCTCGCGGCCCAGGTTCACGCCCAGCATCGCGTGCCGCAACATGCCCAGCCGCGAGCCGTGGCACGGCAGGCCGTCAATCGTCGCGCCCTGCCCACGAGCCGCCGAGTAGACTGTGCCGGTGAAGATGTCGCCGCAGAGCGCGTACTCGACCAGCTCGGGATCGAGTGGTGCCCCAGCGGGCAGCGCGGCCACCGCGAAGCCCACGGCACGGATGCCGCGACGAAAGTTGTTGCTGCCATCGCAGGGATCGATCACCAGCGTCCAGCGCGCGTCGCGGCCGCAGACCAGCTCGCCGGCTTCCTCGCTGAAGGCGCAGTACGCGCCCAGCCGCTCGCGCGCCACGTCCAGCGCGATGCGCTCGGACTCGGCGTCGAAGCCGCGGGTCGCCTCACCCTTCGGATTGGTCGCCACCGGCGCGCGCGCCTCGATGGCGCCGCCCTCGGCCAGCAGATAGGCGCGAACGGCGGTGAACATGGCCTCGAAGGCCGGCCGCGGGTCGTCAGCGGAAGTGGACATAGCGCGAGCACCTGATTTCTCTGCGACGCATTCTTGCAACTGCCCACGCCCTGGTTCCAGTCCGCGGAGGCGGACTTTGCGGCCGCAAGGCCCCCAGGCGCGGTTTCAACCGCCGGCCCCATTTGCTGAGCGACGTCCCGCTGGTACGATCCCAAGGTGCTATCATACCGGGGATACACGTAGTAACGCACACTCCCTGCCAGACGCGCTCAGGATCATGCGATGGCCCGATCTCGCTCCAGTCCGCGCAATCCGACCTCGCGGTCGCCAGGCCCTTTGGGTGCCGGCTCGGCCGCCGATTCCGCGGCGCGATCGGGCACTGCTGATAACCATCGGCGCGCGCAGACTGTGACGCCTTCCGATGGGCATTTGTCGCCCTCGCGTGGACGCCTCAAGCGCTGGGCGCTGCGGGCGCTGGAGTATGCGGCGCTGGCGGCGCTGCTGCTCTCCACAGTGTGGCTCTCGGCGCGCTGGCTGCTGCCCAACGGCGACGTGGACGAGTATCACCAGTACGCGCTCGCCTTCTGGACCCAGCACCCCCTGCTGCACGCGCTCCCGGCGGAATACCCGCCGTTGGCGATCGTGCCCTTCACGCTGACGCTGCTGCCCCCCGCACAGGACTACCATCTCGTCTTCGCGCTGTGGATGGCCGCGCTGACGCTGCTGGGCTACGCCGCCTTCGTGCGTTTTGCGGGCCGGCGCCGCGCGCTGATCTACATCCTCTATCTGTTGCTCGGCGCCGCCGCCACGTTGCTCGCGCGCTTCGACATCGTGCCCGCACTCGTCACGCTCGCCGCGCTGTGGGCCACCGAGCGCCGCCGCTTCACCGCCGCCTACGCGCTGGTCGCCGCCGGCACGCTGCTCAAGCTCTACCCCGCCTTTCTGCTGCCGCTGGTCGCCATCGCCCACTGGCAGGCGGTCTCTCAGACTCCCACCGCGGTGGGGGCAGGAGGGCCGGAGGATGAATCCGCGCCTATAGGCGCACCGCAAAGCCTGCCTGCGCAGGCTGGAGACCGCGTTAGCGCGGCGAGTGCGGCGCCAGGGCGCATGCCATCCTCCCCTACCATCTCCGCCTCCCCCTCGCCCCGCGGAGCGAGGGGGTCAGGGGGCGAGGACTCTTCCTCCGCGTCCTCTGCGGTGAATCTCTCTCCCTCTGGACCTCCTCTGCGTCCTCTGCGTCCTCTGCGGTTGATCTCTTCTTCGCCCGTCGCCGGGGGCGTGGTGTTCTGCGCGGGTTTGGTCGCCGCTGGATTCGCCGGCGCGCTGGCACTCAATACCGCCGGCACGCTCTCCGCCTTCCGCTACGCCGGGTTGCGGCCGCTTCAGATCGAGTCCACCCCCGCCTCGGTGATGTGGCTCGGCTCGCTGGTCGGGATTCCCGCGCTGCCCGATTACTCGTTCGTCTCGCTCAACCTCAGTGGTCCACTCGACGCCTGGCTGCGGCCGCTCTCGGCGGTGGCGCTGCTGGCCGGCGTATGCTTCGTCTACTGGCGGCAGGCGCGCGGGCGGCTCTCGGTGGGCCGCGCGTTCCTGGGCTGCCTGGGCATCGTGCTGGTCACTAACAAGATCTTCAGCCCGCAGTATCTGATCTGGGTGCTGCCCGTGGTGGCCGCCGTCGAGGGCTTCGACGTGCTGTGGGTAGCGATCTGCCTGCTGACCTGGCTCGACTTCCCCATGATTTATCAGACGCGCCACCCGATCCTCACGGTGCCCTATAATCCGCTGTTCCTGCCGGTGGTGGCGCTGCGCAATGGCGTGTTGCTGTGGGTCACGGCCCGTGTTATCATGCGGCCCGGTGCCTCAACAGCCTCAAGCGACTCCCAGAGCTGCCCCGTTGCGACCCCCAGACGACGCCCAGCATGGCCTTCGTCACTGGCAGAGCAGTCCATCGCCGGTGTGGCAGACGGCGCCTCGGCGCCGGATGGCTGAACGGCGCGGGTGGTCGGATACGGGGGAAGGGTCCAACTGGGTGACAGCTATGGCTGCCGGACGTTGATCTACACGATACACACAATCAATCGCCGGGGGCGCCGCGCGGCGCGCGTCCCGATAGCGCCGGACGTGAGAGGTCGAGACGTGGTGCAGCCGGTTCGGGATCGCAGCCGCGAGTTCGCGATAGGGCTGACGGCTGCCTGGTTCGCGCTCGTAGCGTTGCCGATTCTGATCTCGGTAGCGGTCGGCCGGCCGTTCGGCGGCTTGCCGGTAGTGGGTCTGCTCGTCTGGTTGATCCTGCTGCGCGTGGCACGCTGGATCTCACCCGCCGCGCGCACGGACGCGCTGCTGGCCAGGGGACGCGCGGCCGATGCCCTGCGCATCTGCGAGCGGGCGCTGGCGGTGAACGACAGCGGCACATGGGTCGGTCCGCGGCGGCTCGTATGGCTCAACCGGCGCACGACAGCGCTGCTGGGGCTGGGCCGCGCCGACGAGGCGCTCACGGCGGCACTGGCGGCGCTCGAAGCAGCCGCGGACCCCGAGACGGTGGGCAACTGCGCGCTGGCGTTGCTGCGGCTCAACCGCTACGACGCGGCAGCCGAGGCGGCGCGGGTGGCGCTGGAGCTGACCAACGAGCGCTCGCTCGTGGGCCACGCCGTGCTGGCGCACGTCATGCTGGCGCGCGGCAAGCCCGCGGAGGCCGAGGCAGTGGCGCGAGCCGGACTAGAAGACGTGCGCGCGCTGCTGCCCTACGTGCGCCCCGACCACTACACGTTCTGTCTGGCGGCGCTGAGCCGGGCGCTGCGCGATGAAGGTCGTACGGGCAAGGGCGGCCCCAAGCGCACACTGCTCGCGGCACGCGCGCTCTCCGATCTACGCCGGGCGGCGATCAAGCACTCCCGGCTGCGCGCCATGACCTTTCTCGAGTCCGCCGACGAGCTGAGCGCCGAGCCCGAGACGGCGGGGCAGGCCGGCGAGCTGCTGGCGTTGGCCCTCGACGCCGACGCGCCGTTTGTCTACTGGTACGTCACTCAGCCGGAGACGCTGGCCGACCTGCGCGGCGGCGAGCGTTTCGCCGCGCTCGAAGATGCCGCCCGCGAGCGCCTCGCGGGGATGGACGCGGCAGCGCCGGCAGTGGAACAGGTGACGGCGGCGCTGGCGATGGCGGAGCAGGATGGACGCACTAGGCCGGCGCGGCAGGCAAGCTGGCTCGCGCTGGCGGTGCAGCTCGTCACGCTGGCCTCGACCGTCGCGCTCTTGGTGCTGTGGACGTGGCGATTCTTCTTGTACGGCAGCTAAGCGGATTCGCAAAAGTCTTGGACGAGACGGACCGTCGGCTCGGCGCCGCCCGGGCCACTCTCCTGGGGAATGTCGCCTTTTATGGCGTTTCGGGCGCGATTCAGCCCAACAACCTCCTGACCATGTCATGGACAGATAATCTGGGTGATATGTGGTATATCACCGATTACAACTTCACGCCCAGCAGATCTTGATCGACTGAAGAGCTAGAGGGACATAGAGCGGGCAGTATTCCCGATCTAAAGCGTGGAAACACCGCCCCTCGACGGAGTGATAAGTCAATGCGCTCATTCGTGAGCCTCCGGATCTGCTGATCCGGTTTCTGGCTCGCTCGGACCTTGTGGCGCATCGTGCGTAGGTGGCGCACCGAGAGGCTCCTCGTCTGGAGAACGTCGTTGTGGTGTCGTTAGGCGCAACGTCTCACGCAGTGTATGCACCTCATTTGCCATGGTTTGAGCATAACTGATCGTCCGGTGACAGTCGCTCATGCCAGCGCCGATGAGCCAGTTTAGAACATCGGCACGTGTCGGCTTGATGCCAGCTTCGACTAGGAGATTGAGCACGTTGAGCGTCGAAACATCGAGTGGAACCTCTACCATTCTGATGCGCGGGGGAGGAGACGATGGAGCGTTAGAGTTGTGCGAAGAGGGCTGCTGCTCTTGGCCCTTGCCTTGAGCTTGCTCGGCCAGCGCCCGTACCACTTCGAGCGTCACACCATCGAAGAAGCGTCCCAATACCGTACTGCCGGCGCTGCCCTCGCGAAAGATGCCAAGCAGCAGATGCGCCGTCCCGATAGTGGCGCTGCCCGTGCGCTGCGCTTCTTCCCCAGCGTGCATGAGAGCTTGCTGGGAGTTCGGAGCCAGCCGGATAGGACGGCGCGCCCGCGTATCCGAGCGTTCATATGCTGAGTTTTGCTGTGTGCTAGGGTGATCCAATATGTACCTGATGTTTTCCAGCGCGGTCATGGCATCAACCCCTAGACCGCTCAGAATTTGCCAAGCCGTGCTGTCTCTCTCCCCGAGCAGGCCCAGCAGTAGATGCACCGGCGTGATGAACTCCTGTCCACGGCCATTTGCCTCCTGCATTGCACTGAACAAGACTTGGCGGACATACGGTGTAAGCGGCGCGAAGTGGTCCTGGTTTGGGCCGTCGCCGATTGGGCCGTCGCCGCGCGGTTCAATCGACATACTCACCTCCCCGGTGCATGAGATGAATTGACGCGGTGCCTCCATTATGCACTCACAGACAGGAAAAACTCTGGACCAAGCAGCAGATCGCGTTACTGATGCTATCTCGATCCAAAGTCGCTCGCCATGTGCAAGACTCTTGCTGCTTCGCTTAGCGGTTCGCCGGCAGCTTGAGTGCGGTCATGAAGTTGCCCGTCAGCGTGTCATACTCCGGGCTGTAGTAGTCCTCGATGCGCCCGCCATCGCACAGCAGCGAGATGTCGGGGTCGATCGGCAGTTGCGCCAGCAGCGGCGCGCCGGTCAGCGCCACCAGCTCGGGGCCGTTGCTGGGGCCGAAGATCTCCTTGCGCGAGCCGTCGGGCATCGTCATGTAGGCCATGTTCTCCACCACGCCCAGGATGCGCCCCTTGAGCGTCTGGACCATCTTGATGGCCTTCTTGACCACGTCGGTCGCCACCGTCTGCGGCGACGAGACGATCACCACGCCGTCGAGCGGCAGCGACTGCATCACAGTCATCGGGGCGTCGGAGGTGCCAGGCGGCAGATCCACCAGCAGGAAGTCGAGCTTGCCCCAATCAGCATCGCTATAGAACTGCTTGATCGCGCTGGAGACCATCGGGCCGCGCCAGACGACGGGGTCGGTGCTGTCGGGCAGGAACATGTTCATAGACATGACCTTGATGCCGCCCTGCGAGCGCAACGGCTCGATGCCCCCTTCGGTCTTCTTGGGCCGGCCCAGCACGCCGAACTCCTTGGCGATCGTCGGACCGGTGATGTCGCCGTCGAGGATACCGATCTTGAGACCCTGCCGCTGCAGCGCCACCGCCAGCAGCCCCGTCACCAGCGACTTGCCGACGCCGCCCTTGCCGCTCATCACGGCGATCACGTGGCGGATGCCAGTGCTCGGCCCACCGGGAGCGCCCGGTGCGCCCATCACGTTGAGCGGGATGCCACGTCCCACGGGTGCCTTGACCGCTGGCTTGATGCCCTGGGCCTCCTGACCGTTGGCGACGCGGTTGAGATCGGCGAGCAGCATCCCGGCGTCCAGCCGATGCGTGCGCGCGCCCGCGGCCACAGTCTCGCGCGCGCCAACCTGGCACGCGGTGCAGGGCAGCCCATGCCCCTGGAAGACCTTGACCGTTTGCGGATATTTCGACACCACCTCATGAATGACCATGTCCGCGGTGATCTCGACAGCCATGTGTTTCGCACTCCCGGCCCCAGGCGCTGACCGCGCCGGCAGCTCTGCATCCCACAACCTGATACGAGTGTAGGCCAAACTCGGAGTTGCCCGATAGATGGAGTTCCGCTCCACCAGCATCGAGGCCCGGCTTCACGGGTCGTAATTCCGACTAGCCAACTCAGATTATATCACGGCACGGCAGGGCTTCGAGACTCCCATGTGCTGCCGCGGCCGCCCGTTCGCATCACAATCGCCTCACACCATCGCGGCTGATCGCTGCCGCGCTGTCTCCGGCTGGTCCTTGCGTGCAACTTCGCCGCGCGCCGAGTCGTACTACAGGCGACATCACGACGGAGGGCGGGCGGCGAGTGACATCGCCGCGATTCGCTCTGGAGGTTCCCAGCGACCGGCCGCACAGCAAGCAGACGGAGTGGACCTCCAGGCACTCGGCGAGTACCCCGGACCTTTTTGTCCTGCTGCTTCCGATCATCTGCTAGAATAGGCGCGCGCACGTCCTCTGGCGATGGCGCACGTCCACTGCTCGCGAGCGGAGGTTCGTTCTATGTCGAATGCTTTCGCCGATTCCACTCACGTCGGGACCACCGGAAAGCCCAACCCTTTCGCGCTGCTGTTCCATATCGGCAAGACGTCGGCCCTCGTCGGCTCTGTGTTACAGGATGGCCGCGTGAGCTGGCTGCCCAAGACGGTCTTCTTGACCTGTATCTCGGCGCTGCTAGCGGCGATTATCTTGCCGGAGCTGGGCATTGATACTGGAATATTCTTTGCGCTGCCCGGCGTCGGCGCGGTGCTTGACGCGCTCGGCCTGCCGGTGGACGCCACCTTCGATTGGGTGGCATTCACGGTCGCCGCCTTCAACCTGCTCAGGCTCTTTCCCACCGAGATCGTCGGCGAGCATTACGATCGCCTGTTCCGCCGGCGCTAGGGCGCGGCACAGGCATGGAATCGTATCCCGCGTGGTGCGATCACGGCGACGGCATCAACCATACCTGGCAGACGAATACCTATGAGCGCATATCCGCTCGTTCTCTTGCTGGTCTTCGCCGCGCTGCTTGGCGCCGCTCTGATCTTGTTTCTGCCGCCCAATCGCTCGCGGTCGCGGTCTGATTCCCCCACCGATCAGCCCTTCACCGAGCCGGTGTTCCGCGATGACGATCGGTACTGGTATGGCGGCGTCTTCTACTACAACCCCGACGATCCCGACCCTGTTGTCCCGCGGCGCTACGGATTCGGGTGGACGGTGAACATCGGCCATCCCCTGGGCAAGCTGTTCATCGCCATCATGATTGGGATGATCCTGTTGCCGCTCGTGCTGGCGATCTTCGTCCCCGGGCTTCCCGTGAACGGCTGCCATCCATCCAACTGCCACCTGTCACCGTAGGCCGCTTTTACCCGGAAGTGGGACCATATTGACGCCCGCTGCGCGCTCGGCTACACTCGTCGCGCTACGCCAAACTGCGTAGGGCGCGGAACGCCGTCGCCCGCACGTGGCTGGATGGGGGCGTGGCGGTCACCCGCGGTTGGACGGAGGATGCACGATGATCATTTGGGGCACGCGGCGGCGCAACAATGTGCTGGGGCAGTTGCAGTATGTTTGCCCCGGCTGCCATCAGCCGACCTTTCATGGGTTGGTGCGCTCGAAGTACTGGTTCACGCTGTTCTTCATCCCGGTCTTCCCATTCTCGACGAGCACGACGGCGCGCTGCATGAAGTGCGGTTTCCAGGAGAAGGTCAACAATAAGCAGGCCGACGAGATGATCCACCAGGGCCAGCTCGTCGCCGCGCCGCCACGGTAGTGAGTCCTCACCCCCCGTGCCCAAGGGATACGGGGAACGCGGAGGTCGCGGAGCAGCGCGGAGAACGCGGAGAGCAGAGCAACCGCAGAGGACGCAGGAGAATTGGGCAGGGGCACACACTTCGACTGTGTCCCGTCGCGATCACATCATCCTCTGGCCTCGGCGGTAGGGTCGAGGTCGGCGCCAGGCAGGAAGAACCGCGCGATGAACTCTACGGCGTCGCGCACCTCCTGCTCGCTCACGTCGTGGCGGTGGTCGTAGAGCCTGAGCGCGAGCCGCTCTGGGTGCTCGGCGTAGGCCGGGCGCGCCTGTTCGTAGAGCCGCAACGTGCCGCCGACCGGGACGAGGTCGTCACGCTCGCCGTGCGCCAGCAGCAGCGGACGCGGGGCGAACGCGGCGATCTGCGCCGCGGCGTCGTGCGCCTCGCCGTAGGCGATCGTTTCATCCGACGGCGGCCGCAGGTTGAAGTGCTTGATGCCCAGCAGATCGGGCAGCGAGGCGCCGGCCAGCGAGGCCAAGCCCGCCACACGCGGGTCCTCGGTCGCCGCGATCAAAGCGACGATCGCCCCCAGCGAGAAGCCGCCGGCCAGCAGCGCGTCCTGGCGCACGTCAGGCTGCTCGGCGAGCGTATCGAGCGCGGTATGCACGTCCTCCACGGTGCGGCGCACCACCTCCATCGCATAGTCGGCATGCATGTCGGTCATCCAATTGGGACCGCTGGCCGGGAAGCGCTCGCCGTGGCCCCAGGCGTCGGCCAACAGCACCACGAAGCCGCGCGCCGCGAGCTGCCGCGCGAAGGGCAGCAGCGCCGACTTCTCGGAGGCGTAGCCGTGTTGCAGGATGGCGCCGGGATGCGGGCCGGGCGCGTCGGGGCGCACCAGCAGCGCCGGCACGTCATCATGGCCGATGCTGAGCCGCTCGACATCGCGAACGGGGAGGAGAGACAACTGTTCGAGGGTCACGCGAGCGAGGTCCTTTCCGGCGCGGGGTGCGCAGAGGCTGAGCGGAGCCGTGCGCCGCGAGCAGCGCAAACTCTACTACGCTCCAGAGCCGGTCCGGGTTGGCCGCGCGGCTCATTCGAGGTTGAAGAAGCTCGTCAGCTCCGGGGCGCGGCTGGTCGTATCTTGCTGGTAGTCGCCCGGCACCGGCAGGAAGATGCCCTCCGCCGTCGCAATGACCGCTCCGTTCTCGTCCTGATCGTCGTCCGCGAGGCGAATCTCGCCCACCGCCTGGAGCATACGTGCCCGCGACGAGCGCACCCGCGCACCGACGCTCAGCGGACGGCCCAGCGGCGCGGCGCGGCGATAGCGAATGTCGAGCCGGCCGGTCATCATCATGCGGCCCTCGGCCATCGCCACACGGTTGAGCGTCTCGTCGAGCAGGGTTGCCAGGATGCCGCCATGCACCACGCCGGGGAAGCCCTGGAAGCGCTCGTCGGCGGTGAACTCGGTCACCACCTCGTCGCCCTCCTGGCGAAAGACCAGGTGCAGTCCAGCGTCGTTGCGCATGCCGCAGGCGAAGCAGCGCTGGTAGGCGCTGCTATCGTTGAGCCTGTCGCGCGTGCCCTGAGATTGCTCGCCCTCGTCGCCGTCGGTGCTGGTGGTGTCATACTGGTTCGGCTGCTCTTCGGCCATCTGCGGCGCTCCTCCTGAAATCCTCACCTGCTTGTCGAGTCATCTGCCGAGACAAGTGCCTGCCGCTTCTTCGCGCGCTCCTCCGCCCTCGCGACGGCGCCTGCCAGCGCCGCCGCCGCGTCTACGCCGAGGCTGTTGGCGAGCACGAGCAGCACGTAGAGCGTGTCGCCCAGCTCGTCGCCGAGAGCGGCCTGCGCTTCGCCGGATTTGAGCGGCTTGGGTCCGTATGCCTGATTGACCGCGCGCGCCAGCTCGCCGCATTCTTCGAAGAGCCGGGCCAGGTTGGCGAGCGGCGGCCAGTAGCCGCCGAGCGCGGAGATGGTCGCGTCCACCTGCCGCTGCGCCTCTTCAAGCGTAGGTGCGTCCGGTGGACGCCCGCTGCCCATGTCCGGTGGACGCCCGCTGCCCAAGTCCGGTGCGCGCCCGCTTGCCTCTGGTGGACGCCCGCGCGCATCCGGTTCGCGGCCGGTAGGGGTGGGATCGTCCGGCATCGGCGCCTCCTCGTCGTGTGCCGCGCGGGGCGGTATCGCGCGATCGTCTCCCGCCGAGTGTAGCACGCGCCGCGCTTGCCGCGCCGTGATAGGCTGTGCGTACGGATTGGTTGGCGTCCGGGACGTTTGCCCCGGGTGGCAGAAAGAAAGCGGGGTTGCTGGGATGGCGAGCGCAATGTTCGGCGGGCAGAACATGTACGCCCAGACGCGGCGGGTGTTGATGCGCCGGCCGGATGAAGCGTTCGCGGTCGAAGACCCCGCCGCCTGGCACTACGCGCACCGGCCCGACCTCGCCGCCGCGCAGGCCGAGCACGACGGATTGGCCGATCTGCTGCGGGCGAGCGGCGCCGAGGTGATCTACGCCGAAGAGCCGCAGCCGGGGCGCGCCGATTCCATCTTCACCTTCGACCCAGCGCTGATCACCGACGCGGGCGCGGTGCTGCTTTCGATGGGCAAGGAGCTGCGGCGCGGCGAAGAGGGCGCGATGGCCCGCGCGCTGGAGGCGGCCGGCGTCCCGGTGATCGCGCGGCTCGAAGGCGAAGCACGAGCCGAGGGCGGCGATATGCTGTGGGTGGACGAGCACATCCTGGCCGTGGGGATGGGATTTCGCACCAACGCCGAAGGTGTTGAGCAGATCACCACGCTGCTCGCGCCGATGGGCATCCTCGTCATGCCGATCCCGCTGCCGTATTACACCGGGCCGGAGGCGTGCCTGCATCTGCTCTCGCTGATCAGCATTGTGGATGCGCAGTTGGCGGTGGTTTATCTGCCGCTCCTGCCGGTGGTGTTCGTGGAGGTGCTGATGGAACGCGGCTTCACGCTGGTCGAGGTGCCCGAGGCCGAGTTCGCCACGATGGGTCCCAACGTGCTCGCCGTCGCCCCGCGCGACTGCGTCATGCTCGAAGGCAATCCCATCACCCAGGCGCGGCTGGAGGCCGCTGGCTGCCGCGTGCGCACCTACCGCGGCGACAACATCTCGCTCGCCGCTGAGGGCGGGCCAACGTGTCTCACGCGTCCCCTGCTGCGCCGCGCGTAGGAGTGCTTACCCCGCGCGGCGGAGTGTCTGGATCGCCTCGGCCAGCCGGTCAATATCCTCGCGCGTGTTGTAGAAGCCGGTCGAGATGCGCGCCGCGCGCGGATTATTGATGTAGGTGTCCACGAAGCGGATTGTGATGTTGTGCTCGGCGAGCAGGCGCTTCGTGAGGTCTTCGGGGTCGAAGCCCTCTACCTCGAAGGCGATCAGGCCAGCCATGCGATCGCGCGGCGTGACGATGCGCACGCCCGGTAGCGCGCCGAGCGTGGCGGCGGCGTAGCGCCCAAGCTGACTGATGCGCTGCGTTGCCGCGGGTAGCCCCACGTCGTCGCGGATCCAGCGTGTCGCGGCGAGTTGGCCCGCCAGCAGCGGCAGGCTCATGCTGCCCACGTCGAAGCGCCCCGTCCCCGCGCGCAGCTCATAGGTCGCGCCGAGGTAGTCGAGCGTGCCAAAGACCATCCCGAACGGACCGGCGAAGGTCTGCTCCAGCGCGTCCAGGCTCTCGGCGCGCGCGTAGAAGACGCCGGTTCCCTCCGGCCCGCACATCCACTTCTGGCCCGGCATCGCATAGTAGTCCACCCCCAGCGCGTGCAGATCGAGCGGGATCTGGCCGTAGGACTGCGCGGCGTCGGCCAGCACCCGCACGCCATGTCCATGCGCCATCGCCGAAATCTCCGCCAGCGGCAGCACCGCGCCAGTCGTGTAGGGGATGTGCGAGAGTACGATCAGCCGCGTGCGCGGCGTGATCTGGCGCTCGATGGCGGCGACGATCTCCTCCGCAGGCCCGCCACCGAGGCCGATATCGGCGACGCGCGTCACCACCTGGTAGCGGCGCCGCGCCAGAAAGCTCGGCAGCAGGCCGCTGGGATGCTCGATGTTGGTAACCACGATCTCGTCGCCCGGCTGCCACGAGAGGCCGGCCAGCGCGATGTTCATGCCGTCGGTGGTGTGGCGGGTGAGCGCCAGCTCCTCCGCGTCGCAGCCGAGGACGCTGGCAACGGTCGCTTTCACCCCGCTCACCGCCTCCGCCATCGCGGGATAGTGGGTAGGGCCGATGCGGCCGTGCGCCAGCTCGGTATCGAACGCTTCGCGGACCGCCGCCACCGCCCTCCGCGGTAGAGGGCCGCAGGTGCCGGTGTTGAGGTAGACGGTGTCGCGCACCGCCGGTACCTCGTCGCGGATCGTCTCGATACGGTCGTCGAGCGCGAATGTGCGCGGCGCGCTGCTGTCGAGCGCCTGGTCGTCGCCGAAGGAATCTGCCATCGCTACTCTGCCCCGCAGCTCTACACTACCACGCGCCAAACTTCCACGCCGGGAGGCGCGCGGGGCGGTGTGGCCCGCCATAAAGGAGTGTAGCATGGCCGAGGGAAGCGCCGAGAACGCGAAGGATACGCGGAGAACGCGGAGAAGGGAGACGGAAAACGCGAAGGACGCGAAGGCAAGAGAGAAGGAACAACCGCCGAGGATGCCGAGGCACTGCCAGGAGCGGGCGCACCGGGTGGGCCGTCCGGCTCGCTCCGTAACGACGCCTCGTACTAGGTCATGATTCGCGAATCGCAATCGACAGACACATAAGCAGCACATGGAGGCGTATCATGACTCGCATCCGAGCCACGCTCTTCGGACTCATCGCGTTGGCGGCGCTCGTCGCTGCCGGCTGCGGCGCGCAAGCTTCACCGTACGGCTCGTCGGGCGGCACATCAGGTGGCACAACCGGGGGTACGTCGGGCAGCGCGGCGCACGTTGGCACGCACAGTGCCACCGTCGGCGGCAAGAGCGTGACGGTGCTGGCGAACAGCCAGGGCATGACGCTCTACTACTTCGATTCCGATACCACCAGCTCGGTTGCGTGCAGCAGCGGCTGCACCAGCACCTGGCCGGCGATGCTCAGCTCCGGCACGCCCGTCGCCGATGGCTCGCTCTCCGGCACGCTCAGCGTGATCTCCTCCTCCAACGGCACCCAGGTCACCTACAATGGCCATCCGCTCTATACCTACTCCGGCGACACGGCCGCCGGCCAGGCGAACGGCGACGGCATCATGGGCAAGTGGCACGCGGCGACGCCCAACGTGGCACAGAACACCAACACCGGCAGCGGCGGTGGCTACGGCTACTAACCACCAGCCGCACATCCTATTCCTGGCGCGGCGTCGCTATCATCAGGACAAGGATGTCCCGATGTGGTGTGGTCTGAGGGCGAAGTCGTGCCGAATCTGAGTGACCTGGAGAAGGTGCTGCTGCTGATCGGCGGCGTGATCGTGGTGCTGGGCGCGCTGCTGCTGGTGCTGGGGCGCGTGCCGTACCTGGGGCGGCTCCCCGGCGATATCGCGGTGCGCCGGGGCAACACGTCATTTTACTTCCCGCTTGTCACATGCCTCGTGCTGAGCGTGATCCTGACGGTGGTCGTCAACATCATCCTCCTGCTAATGCGCCGCAAATAGCCATGGTGCCTCACGCCGCCTCTGGCCACGTCACCCACACTCCGCCCTGCTGGTGTAGGATCACGCTATGCCAGGGCAGCTCGCCTTCGACCCATCCCAGCGCCCAGCTCCCTTGAATCGTTGAGACGAAGATGTTAGCCGGGAAGCCCGCGGGCTGCCAAGTGCCCGCGGCGTAGCGCATCACCACCGTCGGCGTCACCTTGCCGTCGATGAAAAGTCCCGCGACGAAGTACGCCGACCCAGCAGACTCGGGGAACGCACGCAGGAGCTGATCCCCACCCTGAGCGGTGAGACTGGTGGGCGTTGGCACGAGCGACCATGCCTTGCCTTCGTAATGGTACACGGTTGCCTTCCCGGATTCACCCACCATGTTGTTTGGGCCTGGCCCGGTTGCCCAGCCGTCGCTGGCTGAGAGCATCGTGATCCTGCTGTACGATCCGATGTTAGCTAGCTTGCCGCCGTAGCTCCATTGTCCATCGTGGTATTGCATCAGGTCATCCTGGCTGATCGCCCAGCCGTCGTTGGGGCTGTCCATGGAGAGGGCGCCATCAGTGGGATGCCAGGGCCACCAGAACGAGTCAGGGAGGCCCTCAGGGAAGGTGACGACCGACCAGGTGCCGTGGCTGTAGTGCAGGATGCCGCTGTTGTGTGGAGGGGTCGCGCCACCACCCGTGTCGCTGCCGCCAGAGCAGGTCGTGGCGCCGTTGGGGCAGCCGGTGAAGGCAATCGTGGCGGTACCCCCCAGCGCCCAGCCCTCGCTCGCCGAGACCATCTGCATATCGAGGGGTGTACTCAGTCCTGGCAGATACTGCTGCGTCCACTGGCCCGCGTGATAGTGAAGGAGGACGGCGACCCTTTGACTGCTGTCGCTAGGTGCAGGCGCGGACCCGCTGATCCAGCCCTCGCTCGTCGAGACCATCGCGATCGAGGCAAGCGCCAGCGAGGGATAGCGGGCGGCAATCGTCCATTGGCCGGCGGTGTAGTGCAGCAGGAGCGAACCTGTGCCTGTCACCGGTGCCTTTGCGGAGCTGCCATCCCGCATGATCTGGCCAATCGCCCAGCCCTCATTGGGCGAGACCATCGAGAGGCCGGTGAGCATCGTTCCGGCGGGCAGAGCCAGCGGTCGCGGCGTGGCGGTGGGTGTGAGCACCGGCGTGTGCGTCGTCGTTGTAGTCAGGTGTGGGCCATTGGCGAGGCGCGAGCCGGCGAAGGCGTTGAATGTGAACGCCGCCATCCCCGCCAGCAGCAGCACCGCCGCCGCGACATACCAGCCCTCGTAGCGCCGTCGCACGATGCGGCGGGGAACGCGCGCGGGAGCGGTAGAACTGTTATCGTCGTCTCCATTGACGTCCGGCAGGGTGCGGGTTGTGCGGCGTACGGGCAGGGCGGCGTCCAGCGCGATCGGCGCCGGGTGGCGGTCGAGCGTGGCGACCGCCGCGGCCAGCGCGCGTTCCTCGTTGAGGCGAGCGTGGCAGGCAGGGCATGCGGCCAGCCGCCGCGCCAGCGCCGGTTCCTCCTCCGGCGCCAGCAGCCCCAGCGCGGCACGCTCGACAAGGTCGTCGTCGTGCGCGCAGGCAAGTGTATCACTGTGATTCATCGCTCTATCCTCGCTCACGTTGGCGCGTGTGGATGGATTGGATTGACGTGGGATTATCTGGCCTCGCGGGAGTAGGCCGCGCGCAGGTGCATCATGCCGCGGCTCAGACGCGTACGCACGGCGGTTGGCGAGAGGTTGAGCTGCGTGGCAATCTCTGCCACACTAAAGCCGTGGGCGAGATGCAGCAGCAGACATTCGCGGTAGGTCAGCGGCACGGCACGCAGCGCGCGGCCCACCGTCTCGCTCTCCGCGAGCCGCTCCTCGAAGCCGGATTCATCCGACAGCAGCGGCATGCCCCCGCCGCGTGGGAGGGCCGCTTGGTGCTCGCCGCTGGGTGAGTCGCGGTGCGCGTCGAGCGAGACCCAGCGCACGATGCGCCGCCGCCGCAGCCACGAGTGCGCGCGATTGGTCGCGACGCGGTAGAGCCAGGCGCGCAGGTGTTCTGGGTGGCGCAGCTCGGGCAGCTTGCGCCACGCCTGCACGAAGACCTCCTGCGTGAGGTCGCGCGCCTGCTCGTCGTCCTCGATCAGCCGGGCAAGATAGGCGCGGATCGGACCGGAGAGGCGGCGCACCAGATCCTCGAACGCATCAGCCGAGCCGCCCACGGCGCGCTCGATCAGCGCGCTCAGGTCATCCGCCGGCTCCGACGCGGCCCGAACAGTTGGTCGCCCGGCGCCGAGCGGACGGTCCGCCACTATTGCTTCGTGCTCACCGGAAGCGCCCGGCCCCGCCACGCTGACCATCCTCGCTCCTCTGCCCGTTATGCCCAGCCGCTCAGCCTCCTCACCGGAGGATGGCCGCACGGCGACAACCACCACGCGCGTGATGCCCTTCAGACGCACGAACGCGACGATCTGTGGCAGCAATGTGGCGGGAAGGGCGACCTCCGCTAGGCGGCGTCCAGCCGGGCTTCCGCCCCGGGGGCGGGCAGCGAGACCCGGCACCTACACCGCGGCCGCGCCGGGCGGGACATGTCCCGCCCCTACACTACGATGGCGTGGTTAACGTATTCCTGCGAGGTCCATTATGAAAGCGGCAGCCTACCCCAGCGCCCGCGCAATGCGCCGCGCAACCATCGGCCCTTCGTAGATGAAGCCCGTGTAGAGCTGCACCAGCGAGGCTCCGGCGTCGAGCATGCGCCGTGCGTCGTCGGGCGTGAAGATGCCGCCGCAGCCGACGATCGGCAGCCGCCCGCCGGCCAGCGCATGCAGGCGGGTGACGACCGCCAGCGCGCGCGCGAACAGCGGGCGCCCCGAAAGTCCCCCCGTCTCATTGAGCAGATACTCCGGCGCCCGCAGGCCCATTCCTTCCCGCGCGACGGTTGTGTTGACGGCGATCAGCCCACTCACACCGCGCGCCAGTGCCACGTCCACCACCTCCTCCAGCGCGGCATCGTCCAGGTCCGGCGCGACCTTGACCAGTAGCGGCCTAGGCGCCGAGCGGCCCTCGGCCACGGTGCGCTCACGCAGGCGGGCGGTGAGGGCCGCAAGCAGCACGTCGAGCCGGTCGCGCTCGTGCAGCGCGCGCAGTCCCGGCGTGTTGGGCGAGCTGATGTTGACGGCGAAGTAGTCGCCGTAGAGATAGAGCCGGTCGAGCGAGTCGAGGTAGTCGCCTACCGCCTCGTCCAGCGGCGTCACCTTGGATTTGCCCAGGCTGATGCCCAGCGGCACCGGCAGCCGCGGGAGCTGTGCCAGGCGCGCCGCGACCGCCGCCGCACCGGCGTTGTTGAAGCCCATCCGGTTGATCAGCGCGGCGTCCTCAGCCAGGCGAAAGAGCCGCGGGCGCGGGTTGCCCGGTTGGGGCTGGGCGGTGATGGTGCCGATCTCGACGAAGCCGAAGCCCAGCGCGGCCAGCGCCGGGACCGCGATGGCGTTCTTGTCGAAGCCCGCCGCCAACCCGACGGGATTGGGGAAGCGCAGGCCAAAAACCTCGCGTGGGGCGGCTTGACTGCCGGGGACGGCGAGCGCGGCGGCGCGGGCCAGCGCCGCGGTGGCGGCGGGCGAGCGCGAGACGCGGGCTAGCAGCGCCAGCACGCGCTCGTGGATCGCTTCGGGGTCACCACTGGACGCGCGGAAGAGCGCCGGGCGCAGCACTCGCCGGTAGAGCATGGCGGCTCCTACGCTCCCGCCTGGTACGCGCGTACTCGCTCGACGGTTGCCGCGTCTATGCCGCCGGTCGAGCGCCAGTGATCGAGCAGTTGGCTCAGGCGCACGGCGGCGTGGAGCGAATAGCCCTCGGCGGCGAGCTGCTGCGGCCCGCCTTGCTCGCGGTCCACCAGCACGGCCACGTCGCGCACGACCAGCCCCGCGGCCTCCAGCACGCGGATCGCATCGAGCTTGCTGTCGGCGTGGCTCACCACGTCGTCAATCGGCAGCACCGTCTCGCCGGGGGTGTACGCGCCGTTGATCGTCCCGCCGGCCCCGTGGGTCTTCGGCTCGCGCGGCGTGATCATCGGCACGCGCGTGGCGTGCGAAAGCACGGCGGTGAGCGGCGTGGCGGCCAGCGGGATGCCGGCGTAGCGCGCAAACTGGAGCCGGTCGCGCGCGATCAGCTCGCGCAGCGCGGCGATGGCGGCGTCGAGCGCGTCGGGGTACGACTGGAGCACGCGCAGGTCCACATAGATCGGCGAGAGCGGCGCATCGGGCTGCGTCTCGTGCAGCTTCAGGCGAAACGTGCCGAACTTGACGGCGCCCACCGCCAGCAGCGCATCGGCGAATACGCGTTGCGCGACTGACAATTCAGAGACCCCTGGCTGGCCCACACGACCTCCTCATGGCAGTATTCAATCCAGATCAGCATTGACACCGATAGTATACGCACGACTGTCTCGCCCCTCCATGTGAAGCGCCAGTCAGAGGCGTGCTCTTCGCCGATCCAGCACATCGAAAGGCTCAAACACCGCGCAGGCGATCTGGTCATCGCGGCGCAGGAGCCAGTTCGAGGGCGTCAGAATCTCGCATCCAGCATAGCCACGGAGTGCGGTGAGCACCATCGTGCTGCCGAAGTAGATGAGCGCCGCATCGCTGGTGACCGAGAGGGCTGGCGCATACCACCAGGTGAGGTAGAGGACCAGGAACAGCAGGGCGCCGAGCGCGTAGCTGAGCGGGCTGGCATTGTAGAAGCGCGCCGGGTCGCGGCGAATCCGCCAGACGTGCCAAGCCAGCATGAGCGCTGGAAATCCCAGGAGTCCGAGTGCCCATGTGGCAGGACGGACGTGATGCGTCACCAGTTGGCCGTAGGCCACGTTGCCGACGAACAGGAGGCCCGCGACGAGGCGCACCACGGTGCCGATGGGTCCGATCTCACGACGCGGGCCAGGGGGTCGGCTATTGGCGGTGCTGGCACCGCCGTTGTCGCCTGCTGATCGCTGACTGCGGGCCTTCTGTCTCTCATAATCTAAGGCGGCAAAAAGCAAGGGTCGTTGCCCGATCATAGGTTCCTCCACACGGTAACGTGTCACAACACGCTACGGACATCGAAGACCGCATTCCACGTCACCAGGTGACCGGAAGTGCCTCCAGGCCGCCGGTCAGTACGTCACGGACTCGTAGCTGCTCGAGCGGCACCGCCAGGCGCAGCGACGGACATCGTGGGGTGAGGCGGGAGAAGACCGCTTGCAGCTCCATGCGGGCCAGCGGCGCGCCAATGCAGAACCGCGGGCCATAGCCAAACGTCAGGTGCGGGTTGGGCTGGCGGTCAATGTCGAATCGGTTGGGGTCGGCGAAGGCCCGTTCGTCATGGTTCGCCGCGCCAAGGCTCAGCAGCACCGCCTCGCCGGCATGGATCGTCACGCCGCCAATGTCTATATCTGTGCGTGCGTAGCGCGGGAGCCCGCCGGCCCCACTATCCGATTGCCGGAGAACCTCCTCGATGGCGCTCAAGATCCGCTCTGGGTCGCGCACGAGGATTTGACGCTGCTCTGGGTTGGTCAGCAGCAGCAGCGTGCCCACATCAATGCGGACGACCGTGGTCTCGTGGCCGGCGAAGAGCAGCATCGCCGCCAGAAAGGCGACGTGCATATCGGGGAGCTGGCCGTTCTCGGCCGCGCATAGCCCCGAGATCACGTCGTCCTCTGGGCGAGCGCGCTTGCGTGCCACCAGCTCGCCCATGTACGCGACGAGGCGTTGCAGCGCCGCACCTGCCCGTACTTTGTCGTGCAGGTCAGCCATGTCCCTCGACCAGATACGGAACTGCTCGCGGTCCTCGTAGGGAACTCCCAACAGCTCGCAGATCACCAGCACTGGCAGCGGGAATGAGAGGGCCTTGTGCAGGTCCACCGGCGGCGTCTGAGTCGCGAGCGTGTCCAGGAGCTGCTCCACCTGCGCCTCTACCCGCGGGCGCAGCGCCTGCATGCGTCTTGCCGAGAAGAAAGGGGTGAGCAAGGCGCGCATCTGCGCGTGGTCGGCCTGCTCCGTCTCGTAAGGCTCCATCGGGCCGCCGAAGAGGATCGAGTCGCTGATGCGGGGCGCATGCTCAGGATCGGGATGTGACCGTCCTAGCCGGGAGTCGCCTAGCAGTTGCTTCACCTCGGTGTAGCGTGTCACGAGCCAAGCTTCGTCACCAGCCGGCGTACGCACCCGCGTGATCGGGCGCTCGGCTTGCAGCGCACGCAGCAGCGGCGGGACGGCCAGTGGCCCGGGTTGCTCGAACGGGAGTGCAGGCAGGTGGTTTGCGTCTGTCATGTCGTCCTCCATTTAGGCGATCGGTGCTTAGCGTCATCCGATAGTGTATGCTTTAGGAGAGACATCAATACATGTACACTCTGGAGTAAACAATGTCAAGAGCGGATCGCCCTGACACACTGCCAGCGCCTCGCACCTCCGCGGCAGCCGCACCTGGACGGCGGCTGCGCCGGACAGCACGCCGCGAGCAGATCCTGTCCGCGGCCACACGCGCCTTTGCCCGCAGTGGGTTCGCCGCCACCAGTCTTGATGATGTGGCGGTTGAGGCCGGTGTCAGCCGTGTGATCCTCTACCGGCACTTTGCGTCCAAGGCTGACCTCTACCGTGCGGTGCTCGACCGCGCCTGCTCGTGGCTGGTCGCGGCGGTCGGCGTTGGGGACTACGCAGCGGAGAGTGTGGACGCGCTGGTCGTGGCGGCCGCTGAGGACCCAGCGGGGTTCCGGCTGCTCTTTCAGCATGCGGCCAGGGAACCGGAGTTCAGGCAGCAGATGGATGAGTTTCGGGCGAACATGACCGCCGTCGCGTACCGCCAGCTCTCGGAGATGATCCCCGCTACAGCGTGGGCACGGTGGGCCGCCCAATTATTGCCCATGCTGGTCGTTGAGGCGATCACGGCCTGGCTCGATGCCGGCCAGCCGGATCGGGAGCAGGCTGGCGACCGGATCCGCCAAGTCGTCGCGGGCGTCATCCAGGCGGCCCAGTTGGGTTGAGGGGACGTCTACAGCGCGGTGCATCCGCTGCCACCCTATGGCTACGTTGCTAGTGACCGCGCCGCGACCGTCGTGGTTGGTCGATGGCGTCGTGCAGCCGCAGGGTCTCTGTGCGGGCGGCCTGGGCAAAGTCGGGACCGGCGGAGGCGTAGAGCACGCTGCGTGAGGCGCTGATGATCAACCCTTGTCCGCGGCTATCGAGGCCGGCGTCAAGCGTTGCCTCCAGATCGCCGCCCTGTGCGCCGATCCCCGGCACCAGCATGGGCATGTCGCCCACGATGCCGCGCACAGTGCGCAGCTCGTCAGGATAGGTCGCGCCGACGACTAGCGCGCAGTTGCCGTTGGTGTTCCACCGCTCGGCGACGGCCCGTGCGACCACCTGGTACAACGGCAGCGGGGTGCCATCGGGACCGGCGGCGACGAGCAGATCTTGCAGCTCGCCGGCCCTGGGGTTGGAGGTGCGGCAGAGGATCAGGCAGCCGCGGTCGGCACGGTCGAGGAAGGGTGCCAGCGCGTCGCGGCCGAGATATGGCTGGAGCGTCACGGCATCGGCGCCGGCCACATCGAAGGCGGCGCGGGCGTACGCGGCGCTGGTACTGCCGATGTCGCCGCGCTTGGCGTCGAGGATCACGGGGATGTTGGGGTAGCGGTCGTGGAGGTAAGCGATGGTGCGCAGCAGGGCACGCAGCCCGGCGGGTCCGTGTGCCTCGTAGAAGGCGGAGTTGGGCTTGAAGGCGCAGACCAGATCGGCGGTGGCGTCCACGATGGCGGTGTTGAAGGCGAGAATCGCCTGCTCGATGCGCTTGGCCCCGGCCTGCGTGCCATCGTTCCCCTCACGCGATGCCGCGCTGTCGCCACCTGTGCGTATGGTCTCGGGCAGTCGCTCCAGCTCCGGGTCCAGGCCCACGCACAGCAGCGTGCCGGCGACCTCCCACCGCGCACGCAACAGCTCCATGAATGATCGCCGAGCCGTCTGCCCAGCGCTCGCGTGCTGACGCGGCTCGCCGGCCACGCCCCTGCTCGTCGTCACTTCGTTGTCTCCTCCAATGATTGGGATAGCTGCTCGCGGTCGCGAGCCCGTCTCGGCCGCTACATGCCACCCGCATGATTGTACCAGAGCGCGCACCACGCCGATCCTGGCGGAGAGTGCGCAGCGCGTCCGCCTGCACATTGACGTGATGGAGTAGACTGGCAGTGTAGCGGCATGCGTGCTCAGTGCGCTTGGTGCGCCGCTGGAAGCCGCGCGGAGGCGAGGGAACATGGGCGAGGTCTTTGAGCTCAAGCGCACCGACTTGCCAGCCATCTATCGCGCGGCGAGTGACGAATCTGGCAGAGGGCAGCGCGTATTTCAGGTCTCTACGGTTATCGGGCTGTTCCTCCTAGTCGTCGCCGCGATCGCCGGTCTGGGTACCGTCAAGATTCACAGCATTGATTGGGCGGGTGTGATCGCCGCGGCAGCTTTCTTCACGGCGATCATCGTCCGCACGTATCGGCTGATCACCCAGCCTGACAAGGTCTGGTACAACGGCCGCGCGGTTGCCGAATCAGGCAAGACACTTGGCTGGCGCTACGCGGTAGGCGGCGAGCCGTTCGGCATCAATGCGCTAACGCCGCCGCAAGCGGATAAGCGGCTGGCCGAGCGCCTCACCGAGATGCTGACCGATATTCGCCACCTGCCGCTCGATCCCGCCTCTGAGGGCGCGGAGCAGATCTCGCCGGCGATGCGTGCGCTGCGGGCGCGTCCCCTCGAGGACCGCAAGGCCACGTACGCGGAGGGACGGATTGCCGCCCAGCAAGCGTGGTATGCGCGCAAAGCCAAGGAGAACAAGCGCCTCGCGCGGCTGTGGAATGCCATCCTGCTCGCCATCGAGATTGTCGGCGGCGTCGCCGCGATCCTCAAAGCCATCGGCGTGCTGCCGCTGGACCTGCTTGGATTGTTTGGCACTGTGGCGGCCGCCGGCACGTCGTGGCTGCAAGCCAAACAGTATACGGCGCTGGCGCAGACGTACTCCATCACCTCGTACGAGCTGGCCGCGATTAGAGCCCGGATCGCCGATCAGACGACGGAAGATGACTGGGCGCGCTTCGTTGACGAGGCTGAAGAAGCCATCTCGCGCGAGCACATGCTGTGGCGCGCCTCGCATGCCGATATCCCCACCCCCAAGGTCGAGTTCTGAACGTCAGCTCCTGCGTAGGCGCCGCCAACTCCTAGCATGTTGAGGGGGATACCGTGAGCAATCCATCTGCCACGCCGTCCACACCCGCCGCCACTGCCGTCACGACTGTGACCGACGAACCGGGCTTCTTCAAACAGTATCAGCTTGTATCGCAAGACGCTCGCGCACTCAGAGAGCAGCGCGACCGCGTGAGTACTATGTTCTTGAGTGTGATCACCTTGATCCTCGGCGCACAGGGCTATCTGCTCGTGTCCAACAAGGATAGCGATCCCCGTTCGATGGTGCTCATTTGGGTCATCGCCTTATTCGGCGGCTGGCTCTGTCTCATTTGGCGGCGAGCCATCCGCAGCTTCAAAGAACTGCTCAACTTCCGCTACTATGCGCTGAAACGCTGGGAGAGCGATGCCTTTGCTCAGGAGTTGAGCTATTTCGTTGCGGAGGAAGTGCTGTATCATGCCCACGACGCCAACGCAGTGTCCGCTATCCCGCTAGGGGCTGATTACGTGGCGATGCGCGACCGTGATCGTGATCGAATCCCATTCTTCAGCGACACCTATAGTCTTCTGCCGCGGGCGGCGATTGTGGCGCTGTGGGGCATCGCGCTGATACGCACCGGCTTTTTCGTGCTGGCGTTGCTGGCCGTGCAGATACCCATCCATCTCGGATGATGACCCCGCTTCACGTAGGATACGATAAGCCGCGCAATGAGGATGTAAGCGAACTGCGGCGCATAGCCGCCAGGGCGGTGCGCGCGCCGCTCGCACCTGCGCGCCTGAGCGGTTCACGGAGAAGGCAGACGGCGATGACCGATAACCTTCCGCACAAGAACGGCGTCTTCATCAGCGTGGGCAACGGCCTGAGCGCCAGCCAGGAACAGCTCGTCGCGGTGATCGAGGCGCTGCTGCGCGACCACCAGCGTCCCGGCCTGACGCTGGGTCGCAACGCGCACTCAGACGGTGATCCCCTGACGGCCGTTCGCGCGCTGATCATGGACGCAGCGGGCGTGCTGGTGGTGGCGTTCGCCCGGCTGCGGATTGACGCGGGGATCGAGTATCCCAATACGCCGCACGCCGCCCAGATTGCGCCGCGCCAGACCTGCACAGTCTGGAATCAGCTCGAAGCCGCGATGGCGTTCCAGGCGGGCAAGCCGCTGCTCGTACTGGCCGACAAGCGCCTGCATCGCGAGGGGATTCTCGATCCAACCGCGAGCGCGACGCCGGTGGTTTGGTTCAGCCTTGATGTGGAAAGCGGGGTGCCGCTGGGGTCTCTGGAAGATGCGATTCTGTCGTGGCTTCGGACGCTGCCGGATTGAGGATGTTGCCGCTTGCGCGCCAGGGTGCGATACTTGGGTTGATGATAGGGCGGTGAAAGCGCGCCGTGAACGGAGGTGGTCCTGTGGCAACACAGATCCAAACCGACGCCGAGCGAGAAGTGGCCGAGTTCCTTGCCGGCCAGCCCTCGCCGCAGGAGATCCTGCGGTTCCACCCATCGCCTGAGGTCGTCGAGCGTGCCCATCAGCTCCTCTTGGCCGAGCGCCAGAATGACATCACCGACGCCGAGCGGCGTGAGCTCGATAGCTACGAGTATCTCGAACACCTCCTGCGCATGATCAAGGCGGAAGCGCACCGGCGCTTGGCGGCCTAACTTGGGAGCGAACCTCTATTGAAGTGAGGTATCACATGGCGACCACGGTAGTATCAAACGCTGAGCAGGAGGTCATCGCGTTTCTCCTGCGCTCCCCTTCGCTCCGCGAAATCGCCGACTTCCAGCTTTCGCCAGAGGCCAATGACCGGATCGACGCGCTGCTTGATGCCGATCGGGCCGGCACGATGACCGACGCCGACCGGGACGAGATGGAGCGCTATCTGCACTTCGAGCACTTCATGCGCATGCTAAAGATTCAGGCGCACGCTCGACTTGCCCAACAGGCTTCATGAGTCGATGGCTGAGAAAGCAAGGATTCCGCGGCGACTCCGTGATCGTGTCCATGATCGGGCTGGTGGCTGCTGCGAATATTGTCTCGTTCATGAGCGGTACAGCATCAAGTCGTACCAGGCGGATCATGTCATCGCGGAGAAGCATGGCGGTTTGGCGGCCGAGAGTAACCTGGCATGGTCGTGTGCTGTCTGTAACTATCTCAAGGGCACTGACCTTACCTCAATCGACCCACAAACGGGCAAACTCGCGCGACTCTACAATTCGCGGACACAACGGTGGGAGCGGCACTTTCGACTCAGCGGCGCTCTCATCGAGCCATTGACTGCAACTGGCCGTGTCACCGTCCGCATCCTGCGGTTGAACGATACTGACCGCGTGGATGAGCGCGAGCTACTCGTCCGTTTCGGCATGTATCCGCGGTAGGTCCGCTGACCCCGCGTGCGGCGCGGGCGGGCGCACGAGCCACTGCACCGCGCGCAGTTTTGAGGGCTTGGGCGGCGTGTGGGGGACATGCGAGGCGGGTTCGAAGGGGCGGTGGTTCCCTCCGATGGAGGCCCGCCCGCCGTCGAGCAGGTCGAGCAGCGCGTTGACGCTCTGCGCCACGCCTTCCACCATCAGGTAGCCGGAGGGCTTCATCGCGTCGCCCACCTGGTATAGTCCTGCCAGCGAGGTCGCGGCTGAGAGGTCTTCGCCTTGCACAGCGCGATTTACCGGCCACTCGCCACGATACTGGCTCATCGTCAGGATGCGCATGCGTGTGCCTAGCTCGTCGCCAAAGAGCCGGCGCAGGTCGGCTTTGGCGGCTTCGCGCTCGGCGTTGATGTCGTCGCCGCGCAGAATCTGGTGCGTGATCAAGAGGTGCTTGCCCGGCGGGGCGAGGCGCCGGTCGCTGTTGGAGGGCTGCACCACGCCGGCGATGCGCTCGGTATCCAGGCAGTACATAATGCCGCGGTGGGGGATGATCGACACGTCGCTGAGCAAGTGGACCTTGAGGCCGCTCGCCTCGCGCACCCGCACGCGCGCGCGCTCCGCCTGTTCCTCTACCGTCTGATCTCCGCTCGCGCGACTGCCATCTGCCAGCCCGGCCAGCCGCGCGGTGGCCTGTGGCCCGATGTTGCTAATCACTATGGGCGCCATCAGGCGCGTCTCGGCGCCGGTCGCGCGGTCGCGCACGCGCACGCCCTTCACCTGCGTGCCGTCGTGCTCGATGGCCCGCACGTCGTGCTCCAGGCGCAGCTCGCCGCCGGCCGCCAGCACGCGCCGCTCTAGCTCGCCGGTCAGCGCCGC
>DASVAA010000089.1:0-6178 GCA_036376595.1 Ktedonobacterales bacterium
GGCCAGTACATCTACGACTGCGCCCTTCTCCTGACGCCCGCCGAGGTCGCCAACCTGGAGACACAGGCAGCAGCGGTCGTGCAGGCCGGCGCGCCGACGGTGGTCTACCTGCAGGTGCGCGACGCCACCGCGCAGCAGACACTTCAAGACGCCATAGACCTGATGAACCGCTGGAATGTGGAGTCGCATCCCGGCGCCCACGACGGCTTCGTGATGTTCTTCAACCTGCAGCCGGGCAACCTTCGCCACGGCCAGGTGGCGCTCTACGCGGGCGAGAAGCATTCGCAGGGGAACCTGCCGATATCTGAGCTGACCCGTATCCGCACCGACGTGATGACCCCGCTGCTGGCGAACGGCGAGACCGCGGAGGGCATCGCGGCGGGTCTGCAGATGGTGGCGCACGACCTGCGCTACGGCCCGCCACCTCCGCCGGCCTATCGGACCGTGTCCGCTGCCATCGGGCGCATCCCGTTCAACATCCTGGCGCTGATCTATGCCACGGTGGTGGCGCTGATGTTCGTGCGCCTGCGGCGCCAGGCGCCCTTGAGCAGCGCGCGCCAGGGCATCGGGATCGGCGGCGAGCTGGAATCCCCCGCCGCGCCGGGCGATCTGCCGCCCGCGATGGCCGGCGCGCTGGTCCGCGGCCGAGTCTCCGATGCGCAGATCGAGGCGACGATCCTCGACTTTGCCCGCCGCGGTCTGCTCGTGATGGAGCCGGCCGGCGCGCATAAGGTGCTCGTGCGGCTGCAAGGCGGCGGCGACCATCTGACGGGCTACGAGCGCGACGTCTGGAACGACCTGGTTGATCTGGCGGGCGGCGACCACGGGACAATCTCGGGCAGCGAGCTGGCCCAGCTGCGCCAGGGCTGGGGCGACGCGAAGGACGAGCTGCGCCGCGAGCTGATCGAGCGCGGCTGGTACGATCCCGCCGCGGCCTCCGCGCGCCGTCTGCCGCTCTACATCCTCGGCGCCATCGGGATGGCTGGAGCCGTCGTCGCGGTGGTGCTGATGATTCTGGCGCAGGAGGGCTGGGCGGCGATCGGCCTGGTGATTTTCGCCGCCGTGGGCGTGGTAGCGTTCGTGCGCGCCTACCAGGTGCGCGATACGACCGTCGAGGGCGAGATCGCCGCCGCGCGCTGGCGCGCATACCGAGCGATCGTGACGGCCGGCGACTATGAGCCGAATCTCGACACGGATCTGCCCTACATCGTGGCGCTGGGCATCGTGGGCAAGCTGGCCCCACGCCTCAAAGCCGCCAGCGAGCGAGGCTACTCGCCGTCGTGGTTCCGTGTGCCTGAGCGCCAGCGCCAGGGGTACTACATGCCGGCGATGGGCTTCTATCCCTACTGGGTCGTGTTTCATTCGAGCGCGGCACCGGTCACCAGCGGCGGCGGCAGCGCCAGCGGCGGCTACAGCGGCGGCGGGGCCGCGGGAGGCGGCGGCGGCTCAGCCGGCGGCTTCTAAACGCCGCACTGCATACAGCCTACGGCTTGCGCGCGAGGATCGTGACCCACGACGGCAAGCCAGGCCGCCCGTCTGGCACGATCTCCTGCTCCAGCGCCTCCAGGTCGGCGCCCTCCACCAGCGCGCGCACCTCTTTGGGCGAGTAGTAGGCGAAGAAGCGCGGTGCCGTCGTCACGTCGCCGAAGGGATACGGCTGCATCTCCTCCTCGGCTTGCTCCCCTTCGCGCCGCTTGAGGAACAGCGCCAGCGGACCGCCGGGACGTAGCACGCGCGCCAGCTCGGCCATCGCCCGCGGCGCGACGAGCTTGGGTAGGTGCAGCAGCGAGGCCGAGGCCCACACGCCGCGGCAGCTCGCGTCCGGCAGCTCCAGCCGCCGCAGATCCATCAGCGCGTAGCGCACGAACCCAGTAGGCAGCCGCCGTGCGGTGCGCTCGCCGGCCTCGTCGAGCATCCCCTGTGAGAGGTCCACGCCCAGCACCGGCAGGCCGTACTCCGCCAGCGCCCGCGCATCACGCCCCGGCCCGCAGCCGGCATCCAGCACCGGGACGAAGTTGAGGTATTCGTCCAGCGTGATGTCGTCGCCGGGCCGGCCCAGATCGGGGATCGGGCGCCGCGCGCGGGCCTCGTCCAGCAGGTCCACGAAGCGCGCCATCTGCTCGGTCCAGGCGGAGCGCGGCTGGGCGTTGCGCTCGGCGTAGTTGCGCGCCGCCTGGTCGTAGGTCGCGATGGTCAGCTCGACCGCCTGCGCGAACGGGCGCGGCTGTGGCGGCCGCTGTAGTTGCTGGGTGTCTTGCCGTTCCTGTTCGTCGCTGTCGGCCATGGCCAGCATCTCCCTCCTCGCTAATACTCTGCACGTCGCGAGTGTAGCCGAGCGCGGCGCCGGCGGGCAAGCATTCTGGCCTATATCCTGCGTCCGCGGCGTGGGGTATGACTAAGGCGCGTGCGAGCGGCGAGGACCAGGAGACGGGCAATGCAGTTTCCGCTGTGGCTGCAGCACGACATCGAGATGTACGGCTACTGGCTTGTGCTGGTCGCCGTGGCGCTGGAGAGTTTGGGCGTGCCCTTCCCCGGCGAGACGGCGCTGCTGGCAGCCGCGGTCTACGCCGGAACGACTGGCCGCCTGAACATTGTCGGGGTCATTGTCGCGGCGGCCGTGGGGGCCATCTTGGGCGACAATATCGGCTACTCGATCGGGCGTATCGGCGGCTACCCTCTGGTGCGCACGCTGACACGGCTGCTGCGAATCGAAGACAAGTCGCTGCACTACACCGAGCGCTTCTTCGCGCGGCACGGAAACAAGACGGTCTTCCTGGGGCGCTTCTTCTCGTTGCTGCGCACGTACGTTGCCCTCTTCGCCGGGATCAATCGCATGCCGTGGCGCAGCTTCCTGTTCTGGAACGCTGCCGGAGGGATCGTCTGGGCGATCGCCTACGGGCTGCTGGGCTTCATCCTGGGCCGCAACCTGCCGCTGCTGGGCGCCGTATTGCGCGTCCTGGGGATCGGCGGAATCGTCGCGCTCGTCGTCTTCGTGGTCATCGTTGTCGCGCTATGGTTGGTGCGCCGCCGCCGGCTCGAGGCGCGCCTCGACGCACCTTTGCCACCGGACGAGCGGGCGACGCCTTCTGATGGGGAAGGCACCGGCGCGGGAACAGCCAGCTCGTGATCCGCCTGCTCTCCCTTCGGCGCCATGAGCCGGCGGCGCGGCGCAGCAGGGTGCCGGACCGAGCCTGAGCCCCGTTCAGCATCAGGTGTGTTGTATCTGGATCGCGTCCCCGCATCCCTCGCTCGCGGGCTTGGCGGCGGTATATGCCAACGGCGCGGCCTTCATGGCCGATGCCAAACGGGCGAGCCGGATGAACGCGAGCACCGCCAGCGCCGCGAAGACGATCGCCTGCGCGGAGTGGATCCAGAGCCACACGTCCGCGCCGCCACGCCCGGCCAACCGCTGCAGCATGTCGCCTGGCCAGACGAGGGTGAAGAAGACCAGCAGGCCGAGGCAGTGCACGACGATCGCCGGCAAGATTGAGCCGGTGAGCGACGCCAGCGCGCCAAGCATGAGGTCTACGAACAGGTAGAACAGCAGGGTCGGCCACACAAAGCCCTGCGTCAGTGCGTGCCCTGGCGCAATTGCCACGGCGGCGATCAGCACCGCGACCGGGCGGCTCAGGCGGCGTTCGAGCAGACCCAGGAAGTATCCCCGGAACGCGGCCTCTTCCGCCAGCGACGACACCAGCGAGGCCATCAGCAGCACCAGCGCCACGCTGGCGGCTGGGTACTTCGACAGGCCCGGCAGGCTGCGCGCGGGGACGTGGGCAAGCTGGAACAACACGGGCCACAGGCCGGCGAGCGCCACGATTGCCAGCACACCCGCCAGCACGGCCCACGCAAACACGCGGCCCGGCAGCCGGTTGGCGCGCAGCAGGCGGCGTCGCACCTCTGAGGAGCGCTGAGGCCATCCCGCACCGGCCAGATAGCGCCACAGCAGCCAAAGCAGCAGGGCCATCACGGCAACGGCCCACGGAATCGCGGGGCTGGTCGTGAGATTGACAGCCAGCAGCACCGTCCAGATTCCTCCGACTGTCACCGTGAGGACGAGGGCCAGGATTCCGGCCAGCACAAGCGTCATAACGCGCGGAGATTGGGTGTTCATGGGTTTCGCGCTCCTGGATCGCTCGATGGTGTGAGGTTGTTGTCAAATCAGGCCACCTGATCGCCCCGCCGCGTGCGATTTATCTCCAGCCCGCTGTCAGGTCCGGCGGCCAGCAGCGTGAACACCTGGACCAGCACGACGACCAGCCCCGCGCCGAGCAGCGCCGAGCCGGTGCCGACCAGCACGAGCTGGTCGAAGGGATTGCGGTCGGCCTTTGCCGCGACCACCAGGATTGCGAAGATCAGACTGAACACGACACAGATCGCGGCCGCCGCGACGATTGATACACGACGCCACAGGTTCATTGCGCGCCTCCCTTGGGCGGCCTCCGCCGCCGTCAGCAAGATGACTTGACGACGATTCCCACGCAGAGCGAGAGGTCGCGCTTCATGGCGGCTCGGCGCCTCTCGATGTCTCCAGCATAGCCACCAGCATGCGCGGTGTCAGTCACCGAAGGGCGTATTGCGGGGGGTGAGAGGGGGTTGATTTTATGAGCGGTTGGGGGAGTTGGCCGCGCCGCGGGGTAGCGAGGCAAGGCAGGGCGAGGTGCCCTACAAGGGAAACAGGCCTGCTTCACGCGCCCGGGCCACTGCCTGCGTGCGGCTGTGGGCATCCAGCTTGGCAAAGATGTTATTGAGATGCTTCTTGACGGTGCCCAGACTGACGACCAGCTCGCCCGCAATCTCGCGATTCGATGCGCCGCTGGCGATCAGGCGCAGCACCTCGACCTCGCGCGCACTCAGCGCCTCGACAGGCACGTATGCCGGCTGACGCGCAGGCTGCCGCTCAGCCCCTTGCTCCGGCTCGCTCGCCGCCCGCGGTTGCGAGGGAGTACGACCAAGCGCTGAGAGCAGACGATCCACGTATGCCTCGGAAGCGCCCTGCGCCGCCGGTGGCCCCTCACGCTTTCGGAGCGCGGAAAGCTTTGCGAGCAGGCGTTCCATCGCAGCGCCCTCACCTGCGAAGGTGCGGTTGTAGCCCTCCGGCTCAGCTAGCGTGAGCGCCTGCGCGAGCGTGCGCAGAGCGATGGTGGTGCGGCCCTGCGCCTGCTGGACCAGCGCTTGCAGCGCCAGACACTCGATACCGGCACCCATTCGGCCGCCGGATTCCGCCGCGGCTCGTGTTCGATGGAGCGCCTCCACCGCTACGTCGAGCTGGCCCTCGGCAATGCGCAGCCGGCCGAGCGAAATGCCGGCGAGGTCGCGCAGCCAGGCGGGACCATCATCGGCGCTCGCGCTCGGTCCCACGCGCTGGATCGCGTCTCGCGCACTCGCAAGGGAGTCCCAACACAGATCGAGCCGCGCATGCCACAACGCCAGAGCGGCGGCGAAGTGCGGCGGCAGCGTGCCGGCAGGGACGGCCTGCTCCGCATGGCCCAGCGCCTCATACGCCGCCTCACGGTCGCCCCACGCCGACTGCACGCGGGCCAGCATCAGAGAGCCGAAGCTCAGCGCGCCCAGCTCGCCGCCTTGCGCGCCTAGCTCGATGGCCCGCCGCGCGTGCTCCGCCGCCGCAGCGAGGTCGTTCCATTCGAGCCACAACTCGCTCAATCCGACGTGCGCCTGGGCAACGGCCGGCAAGGTGCCATACTCGCGTGCCGCCAGCGCCAGCGCGCGCTCGAAAGCCTCCTCCGCCTGGTGAAGCGCGCCCTGCGCCAGCCGGAGCTGACCCAGCATGATGGTCGCGGTGAGCGCATAGTAGGCGTTGCCCGCCGCGTCGCTCAGCGCGATAGCCCGGCTGACAGCATCTTCCGCTGCCGCGAGGTCGCCCACAAGCCAGTAGGCGGTGCCCAGGTAGCCGACGGCCAGCCCGCGCAGCACCAAAGTATCCTCTGGCAGCAGGGCGAGCGCCTGCTGGCACAGCGCAATCGTGCCCGCGGCGTCCGCGCGCACCGAGGCCAACGCCGCGCGCAGCAGCGCCAATCCACCGGCCAGATCTCGGTGCGGGCGAAACGCCGCGTCCGGCCGGTCCTCAGCGGCCTCAAGATCGCCCAAATGGCGCTCGACCTCGCGCAGACACGGCTCGACCGCATCGAGCTGGCCGGCGAAGAGCAACGTCCAGGCG
>DASVAA010000090.1:0-48917 GCA_036376595.1 Ktedonobacterales bacterium
GGCTGCATCAGGCCCTGCACGCCTTCCCGTCGGTGGACAATCCACCATCGAATGCGATCTGCCGCAAGCTGGGCTTCACACTGGTCGGGGAGTGTGATTTCGAGTACCCCGCAGGTCACTTCATGCGCTGCAATGACTGGCACCTCGATCTCTCGGCGAGCGGTTAGCCGGTCGAAATGCCAGCCATGCTCCGTGAGCTGTTTCTGGCAGGCGGCGTATGAACATCCACGCTTCGCCGCACAGCGCGAGTATCATATAGCGACGCGAGATTCATGCCGCACGAGCGCGGACGAGTCCAACTGAACAGGTGCGATAGGTGCCGCGGGTGAGCGACAACATGGTATCAAAGTCGGAGCAGTATCTATGAGCGGGGACTTAGCGCCCCACTGCCGCCGTACCGTCCGCGAGTGGTGTATCCGCGGCGTTGCCGTCCGGTGCGTGCCATCCCGGTTCCCAATCACCCCGCCGCGCCGTGAGGATTCGTGGCTGCGCGGGCTGCCACTCCACTGAATCATGCGCGCCTGCCGCTTGCCCGACCACAGGCACCACCGCACCAGTCGCGTCCGCTTCTGCCGCCGCAACGCCGAGCGCGCTGTGGAGCGCGCGATGCAGCTCGGTCAGGCCGAAGGGCTTGAGCAGGAACTGGACGTTGGAGCCGCGCAGCCAGCGCTCGATCTCGCGCACCAGCGCGATCGGCGCCGAGCAGACGATCATGGGGAGTTCGCTGAGCGGCTTGCAGAGTTGGAGCATCTGGAGCACCTGCAAGCCGTGGTCTTCGCAGCCCAGCAGCCAATCCACAATCAGCGCGTCCGGCCGCAGCGCCACCAGGGCGCGTACGTCGGCGAACGAGGGGGAGATACTGCTGACCCGGTAGCTCTCGCCGGCCAGCGCGGACTGCATGACGTCGCGCAGGCGCTCGGACTCGCAGATGATGAGGATGTGGTGCTGTGTCATGTGCTTCGCTTGCCGCCTGGCGAGGAGTGTACGTGCAGTGTCGTCCGGTCAGGTAGCCGGATACAGGGCGGCTCTGGCGCACGGAGCGTGCCACGCCGCGGCAAGCTACTGGCCCGATTCGGTATGCCAAGTCGGGGACGGTCCCGTCATCCTCCGCCGTGGTAGAATCCGACTGGATTTCGGCGCCCGCGTGGCTTTCCAAATAGGCGGCTCACGTGTATGGCGTGGCGACGAACGGATACGACCAGAGACAGCACATAGAGGGGAGCTGCCGGCGATGACGACGGCAAACGAGGGCCAAAGCAGCGGCGGCGGGAGCGAACAGCAGGCGGTGCGGGTCGAGAAAGACTCGCTCGGCCCGGTGAACGTGCCGGCCAACGCGCTCTACGGTGCGCAGACGCAGCGCGCGGTCGAGAACTTCCGCATCAGCGGCATGCGCGCGCACCCCGCGCTGATCGAGGCGACGGTGCTGGTGAAGAAGGCCGCCGCGCTCGCCAACATGCAGACCGGCCGGCTGGACGAACGGCTGGGGCAGGCCATCGTGCGCGCGGCGGATGAGATCCTTTCCGGGCAGTGGCACGACCAGTTCGTGGTGGACGTGTACCAGGCCGGCGCGGGCACCTCGCACAATATGAACGCCAACGAGGTGCTTGCTAACCGCGCCACCGAGCTGCTCGGCGGCCAGCGCGGCACGTACAGCGAGGTCCATCCCAACGACCACGTCAACATGGCACAATCCACCAACGACACCTTCCCCACCGCCATGCGCGTCGCCACGCTGCTGATGATCCGCCAAACGCTGCCGGCGCTGGACGGTCTGGCCGCGGCTTTCGAGGCCAAGGGACGCGAATTCGATCACATCGTCAAGTCCGGCCGCACGCACCTGCAAGACGCGACGCCGATCCGCCTCGGCCAGGAGTTCGCCGCCTACGGTCTCACCGTCCGCCGCGATATCGACCGCCTGACCCACGCGCAGGATACGCTCTACGAGCTGAACATCGGCGGCACGGCGGTGGGCACCGGGCTGAACGCCGAGCCGGCTTACATCAGCGCGATGGTCAAGAACCTGAGCGAGCTGACCGGCTTCCCCTTCCTCGAGGCGGAGTCGCTGGTGCAGATCGCGCCGAGCATGGCCTCGTTCGTCGAGGTGATGGGCGCGCTGCGGGTGCTGGCGACCGATCTGACCAAGATCGCCAACGACATTCGCCTGCTGGCTTCTGGTCCCGCCACCGGCTTCTACGAGATCGTGCTGCCACCGGTGCAGCCGGGGTCCTCGATCATGCCGGGCAAGGTCAACCCCTCGATGGCCGAGATGCTCAACCAGGTGTGCTTCCAGGTGCTCGGCCACGACGCGACGGTGGCCTTCGCGGCGCAGGCCGGCCAGCTCGAATTGAACGTGATGATGCCGGTGATCATCCACAACGTGCTGTGGTCGCTCACGATCCTCAAGAACGCGACGGCCGCCTTCACCGAGCGCAGCGTCGCCGGCATCACCGCCAACGCGAAACGTGCCGAGGAGTACGCCTTCAAGAGCGCGAGCCTGGTGACGGCGCTGGCGCCCTACATCGGCTACCACGAGGCGGCGACCATCGCCCAGGAGCAGGTCGCCACCGGCCGCGACATCCGCGACATTGTGCGCGAGCGCCACCTGCTGCCCGAAGACGACCTGCAAGCCATCCTGCAGCCTCAGGCGATGACCGAGCCGGGGATCGCGGGCGCCGGCAAGGTGAAGACGCCGGTGATCGGCCACGGCGGCGGTGGTGGTTGAGCGAGCTATGTCCCTGTGGCGACGCTTGCGCCTCATGTGCATCCAATGATACGCTGGGCGCGAGCAGAGAGGGGCGGCGATGACACAGACCACGGCGCACTCGGATGATACGCAGAAGCAATGGACCGCAGATCGCGAGGAGCAGATCCGCTGCAACCGGGCAGTGATCGAGTTGCTCCGTGCTTGGGAACACGAGGATGCCCAGGAGCAGCGCGAAACGCTGGAATTCCTGATGCGGGCACTGGACGAGGATCGGCCCTCGTCGCGCGTGCTGTTCTGACTTGCCCCAACCTACTATGCTTGTCCCGACCCAGCCGCCGATAGACCAGTCAGATGCGCAACCGGGATTACCCGCGGCTCTTCAGGCCGCCTGGCTGCTCCAACGTGACGCTCGCCTGCGGACACAACCGCTTGAAAATGCCGGGCCGATGTGCTCAGCGTGCTGGTTGGCATTCCAGCCAGTACCACGAGGACGGCAGCCCGCCGTCGGTGCCCTCCACGGCGCGCATGACGGCGAAGTGTGGCGCGAAGAGCGCACGGACCTCGTCGGCGGTCATGCCGATCGGCCGGCCGCGCATCAGGCGTGGGGCGAAGGCGTAGAGCAGGTACGTCGCGCCGGGAGCGGCGAGCGGGGCGATACCGCTCGCGTAGCGCGACCGACCCTCTGGCGGCAGGCCATGCACGCAGCCGAGGTCGAACAGCAGCGAGTAAGATGCGGGCGGGCCGAGATCGAGCGCGCCCAGCGCCGTCACGTCGCCGCGCACGAAGCGCACGAAACCGGCGAGCGGGCCAGCCGCCGCGGCTTTGGCTCGCGCGCGGGCGATTGCTGGCGCGACGAAGTCCACGCCCACCACGTCCCAGCCCAGGCGCGCCAGATAGAGCGCGTTGGTGCCGGTGCCACAGCCCAGGTCAAGCGCACGCCCGGAGAGCAGCGCCGTGTCGCCCGTGACCGTCGCTACCAGCTCGGGTGGTGAGATGCCGCTGTCCCACGGCGGGCGCCCGCGGCGGTACATCAGGCTGAAGCGCGCCCGGCGCAGCCACGACCACGAGGTCGGCCCGGTCCCCTTCATAGCAGGTTCCCTTCGCGAGCGAGCGCGCTGGCGTGCGCGCGATTGGAGGCGCCCAGCTTGGCGTAGACGCGACGCAGGTGTGTCTTGACGGTGGATTCCGCGATCACCAGATGGTTGGCGATGGCGTGGTTCGACCAGCCCGCGGCGACCAGGCGCAGCACGGCCAGCTCATGCTCCGTGGGCCGCGCACCCGGCCGCACCCGGAACGCCGCCAGCAGCCGCCGCGCGTAGGCTGGCGCCACCCCATATGCCGCCGCCCGGCGCAGCAGCGCCTCCATCGGCGCACCCAGGTCGACGAAGAGGCGCGTATAGCGTTCCGGCTCGGCGAGCTTGAGCGCGCGCTCGATGGCCACCAGCGCCCGATCGGCATCGCCCGCGCCCTGCCATGCCAGGGCTTCGAGCGCCAGCAGGGTGATCACCTGGCCGCACTCGCCCCGCGCTTCGACCGCCGCGCGCGCCTGTTCGGCCAGCTCGGCCGCCTCGGCGTGGAGGCCCTGTGCCAGCCGCAGCCGCACAACCGTCTCGCGCTCGATCACCTGCAGACCCTCGCTCGGCGGCGGGGCCGCGTCCGCCGTCTCCACAGCTTCCGCCACGTCTATCTGGGCCGTAGTAAGCGCAGCTGCCCAGGCCGCGGCGGCCTCCAGGCCGCCCGTCATGATCTGCCACCGCGCGCGGATCGCCGCCTTCCACCGCGGCAGGTCCGGCGCCGGACCTCCCAGCGCGTCGGCCTCGGCGAAGACGGCGCGCGCGTGCTCGTGGTCGCCGCGTGCCAGGTGCAAGCGCACGAGCAGCTCGTCCACCATGATCAATTGTGAGGTATCGCCGACCCGCCGCACCAGCCCAGCGGCCTGCTCGGCATGGCGTGCCGCGTCGTCCAGCTCGTCCCACTCGTAGAGCACCTCGCCCAGGAACTGGTAGGCCAACGCGGCATATGGCGCGGGCGTCGTGTCGGCGGCGCCGGCCGTCTGCTGGATCACCTCGCGGCACCAGCGTACGGCTTCACGTAACCTGCCGGCTCCCATATGGATCAGCGCCAGGCATCCCATGACGTAAGCGGCGAGAAACGCGTTGCCGCTCTGCTGGGCCAGGCGCGCCGCCGCCTCGTAGGTGCGCTCAGCGGCGGGCAGGTCGCAGGCGATCCGGTAGGTATGGCCCAGCTCGGCGGTGAGGGCCGCGCGCCAGGGGAGGGAAGCGGTGGGCACCTGACGCAGCGCCTCGCGTGCGAGGGCTGCGCTGTGATCGAGGTCACCCTTGCCGCGGCTGAGGTAGGCGCGCAAGAAGGCTAGCTCGGCGGCCAGCTCCGGCGGCGGGTCGTCGGGGATCGCGCCGGCATCCGCGAAGCGGCGCACGATGCGCTCGGCGGTCGCCACGTCGTGTGTGTAGACGGCGGCGTGGGCGTAGGCCAGCGCGAGGCGCGGGCGGGCAAAGAGCAGCGCGGCGGGCAGGGCGTCGAGCCAGCCGCGCACCGTCGCCACCTCGCCACGCTCCCACATCGTGGGCAGCGCGATGGCTTCGATGAGGTCGGCCGCCCGCTCGGCGTCACCGGCGGCAAGCGCGTAGCGCACGGCCTCAGGGACGGCGCCGTGGCGCTCGTGCCACGCGCTCGCGCGGCGGCACAGCTCCGCCTCGCGCTCTGGTGCTTCGCGCCGCAGCCGCGAGTGGAGCACCTGCGCGAAGAGATGGTGATAACGATACCAGCGGCCTTCGGCGTCGAGCGGAATCACGAAGAGCTGCTCATCCACCAGCCGGCGCAGCATGGCATCGCCGTCCTTGCCATCCGTGACGGCATCGCAGAGTGGCGCGCACAGCCGCGCGAGCACCGACGTATCGAGCAGAAAGCGCTGCACCTCGGGGAGCTGGCGGGACAACACTTCTTCGACGAGGTACGGCTCGACGTCGCGGGCGCTGGTGAGGCGCGCGTCCAGCTCGCCGGACGAGACAGGGCGGCCGCGCAGGGCAAGCGCAGCGAGCTGCAAGCCGGCCAACCATCCCTCGGTGCGCTCGGCGAGCAGGTCCACCGCCTCGGGCGCGAGCTGCAGCCCCATGACGCGCTGTAAGAACGCTGTGACCTCGTCGCGCGTGCAGCGCAGATCGGGGGCGCGCAGCTCGGCGAGGTGGCCGTGGGCGCGCAGGCGCGCGAGCGGCAGCGGCGGCTCGACGCGGCTGGAGAGGATGAGGTGCAAGCGTGGTGGCAGATGCTCCAGCAAATACGCCACGCTCTCGTGGATCGCGGGTGCCGAGATCACGTGATAGTCGTCGAGGATCAGCGTGATGTCGCGCGGGGAGGCGGCTAGCGCGTTGATGACGCCGGCCACAGTGAGCGCCAGGCCGGCGGGGTGCCGCGAGCGCAGTGGCGCCACGGTCTCCGGCGCGAGATGGGGCGCCGCGATGCGGCGCAGCGCGGCCACCACGTACGACCAGAACTGCGCCGGATCGTTGTCGGCCTCGTCCAGCGAGACCCACGCGACCGCTACATCGCGGCCGGTGAGGGTGGCCCGCCATTCGGCAAGCAGGGTCGTCTTGCCGAACCCAGCCGGCGCGACGACGAGCGTCAGCGGGGTGTGTGCCTGCTGCGCGAGCCAGCCGATCAGCCGCCGGCGGCGCACGATCTGGGGTCGCGCCGGCGGGATGCTGAGCTTCGTCGCGAGCAGCACGTTGGCGTGCGTGCCGGAGTCGGCTGGATCATCGTCGTCGCTCTGAGGATGATGTGGCGCAGCTGGTAGAGCGGGTATCGCGCCGCTGCCGGCGAGCTGCGCCGCCGCCTGGTGCAGCCGCGCGGCCGTGAGCTGCTGCGACTTGCCCAGGTAGGCCTTGCGCAGCCGGCGCCCGGTGCGGTGGTAGGCCACCCAATAATCGCCTCCGCGCTGGCGGCGCTCCTTGCGCACCGTCACATTGCCCAGTGCGTGGCGCAGCTCGAACGACCGCGTCGTTGGCTGCGCCAGCCAATCAAACCATTCTGGCGAATCGAGCGCGATGGTGTGCTCCTCTGGCTGGTCCTGGCTGTGGCTGTGGAGCACCTCCGCGATCACCTGCGGCACTCGCTGTGTCATCAGCACCTCTCCCCCCTGCTGAGTTACCCAACCCCTGGGGACCCGTGCCGCTCTCGGGGAGCGGCCAGCGACAAGTGGAAGGTATGAAGCGGGCAGGATTGCCTTATTGTTGCGGTGTCGAGCACCTCCTTTCGCTCGCGGCGGGCACCGATGCGGCGGCCCATCCGTTGGGTAACAGCCGCACGCGCACCGCTATCTCGCGCCACACCCGACATAAAAGCGCAATGGCGCTCTCCAAGCGGAGCGAGCGGGGACCATAATACGCCCCCTTCGCGATCACAGCAAGTACGCCATTTGGGTGAAAAGTGCGCTGCCAGCGCCGGTTACACTGGATAGGCGCCCAATAGCGGGCAGGAGTCAGCAGCGGAAGGCTGACGGTGGATGATGTGCGATGGCCGGGTGGTTGGAAAGGAGGGGGTCGAGCCATCGCGGGCGGGCGAATGACCTTCTGCGCTGCCTCCCCAGACGAAAAGAGGTAACCGAGTTGCATCGCTGGAATCGGCCATTCAGACACGCGATCTCGGCACGTATCCCCACGTTTGGATTCGCTTTTGCGCTCCTCCTGAGCTTGTTGGTCGCCGCTCCGGCGCAGGCCGCGCCGCACAGTAGCAATCCCGGCGCACCAGCAGGCAAGGGCCACGGCCCGACAGTCAGCAGCGCACTCAAGCACGATACTTCACCCAGGCTCGCCACGATGAAACCCTCGAAGTCGGCGAGCCAAGCGAACAACAAGAAGACACAGGCGGTGCCGCTGCACGCCGTGCCGCACTCGACCCTGAACTCCGCGGCCAAGAGCGGCAGCGCAGACGTCCAGACGAGCGTCACCACCAACACCATGCCGGCCTTCGGACAGAACTTCGAGGGCGTCGGCAACCTCAACGGGGTGCTCCCGCCCGATACCCAGGGCGCGGTTGGTCCGAACAACTACGTTCAGATGATCAATCTGAGCTTCGCCGTCTACAATAAGCAGGGCAATCTGCTGTACGGGCCAGTGCCCAATACCACATTGTGGCAGGGCTTCGGCGGCCCGTGCGAGACCTTCAACGGCGGCGACCCGATCACGCTCTACGACGAGAACGCCGACCGCTGGTTCATGAGCCAGCTCGCCTACCCTGGCGGCTCGCAGGGCTACCACGAGTGCATCGCGATCTCGCAGACCGGCGACCCGACCGGCGCGTGGTATCGCTACGACTTCCTCTTTAGCTCGGACACGCTGAACGACTATCCCAAGTTCGGCGTCTGGCCCGATGCCTACTACATGAGCGCCAACGACTTCCTGAACGCATCGTCGTTCACGGGCGTCACCGCGATCGCGTTCAACCGCGCCCAGATGCTGGCCGGCCAACAGGCGACCACGGTATCCTTCACCATCGGCTCGCAGTACGGCAGCCTCCTGCCGGCCAACGCCGATGGCGGGGCGCTGGGCTTCAATCCGCCGGCCGGGGCTCCGGAGCAGTACTTCGACATGTGCGATGACTCTTTCGGAACCTGCTCGACCGACCAGATCCAGATGTGGAACTTCCACGTGGACTGGTCCAACCCGGCGAACTCGACGTTCGGCAACAACGGCGCGCCGAGCCAGATCTTCCAGACCGCGCCGTTCGACTCGAATCTGTGCAACTACAACCGCAGCTGCATCCCGCAGCCGGGCACGAGCGTCGGCCTGGATGCGCTGTCGGATCGCCTGATGTACCGCGCGGACTATCGCAACCTGGGCGGCACGCAGGCGGTCGTCTTCGACGACAGCGTGGACGTGAACGGCTCCGACCACGCCGGCATTCGCTGGTATGAGCTGACCAACAGCGGCTCGGGCTGGTCGATCAACCAGCAGGGCACCTACGCGCCCGACTCAGATAACCGCTGGATGGGCAGCGCGGCGCTCGATGCGTCGGGCGATATCGCGATCGGCTTCTCGGTGTCGAGCGCGAGCACCTTCCCCTCGATCCGCGTGGCGGGCCGGCTGGCCGGTGACCCGGCTGGGCAGCTCTCACAGGGCGAGGAGACGATGATCGCCGGCGGCGGCTCGCAGACCAGCGGCTTCTCTCGCTGGGGCGACTATGCCGCGATGCAGGTGGACCCCACCGACGGCTGTACGTTCTGGTTCACCTCCGAGTACATGCAGACGACCAGCGCCGCCGATTGGCACACGCGCATCGGGTCGTTCAAGTTCCCGTCCTGTACGGCTGGCCCGCATGGCACCCTCACCGGCACGGTGACGGATGCCAGCAATAACAACCCCGTCGTGGGGGCCACGGTGAGCGCGGGGGTCGCCAGCACGACGACCGATTCGCAGGGCAATTACACGATGACCCTGCCCGCGGCGAGCTACAACGTGACCTACTCGGCGTTCGGCTATGCCACGCAGACCGTCAACGGCGTGCAGATCAGCGACGGCGGCACCACGACGGAAAACGTGGCGCTCACGCCATCACCGTCGGTGCATGTGACCGGTACGGTCTCCGACGGCTCGGGGCACGGCTGGCCACTCTACGCCAGGATCGACATTACCGGCAGGCCAGGTGGACCGATCTTCACCAATCCGGCCACCGGCCAGTACAGTGTGACGCTGCCGCAGAACGCCACCTATAGCCTGAAGGTGACGGCTGACATCGCCGGCTACCAGGTCGTGAACGACTCGGTGACCGTCGGCACCAGCGACCTCACGCACGACATTTCGATCCCGGTTGCTCCCACCTGCACGGTGCCCGGCTACCAGTTCCAGTACGGCACACCGGTCCTAAACGAGCCGTTCGACGGCTCGACCATGCCGGCCGGCTGGACGGTGGTAGACAACAAGGGCAACGGCGAAGTGTGGCAGATCGGCGATCCTGAGGGCCGCGGCAACCTGACCGGCGGCTCGGGCAACTTTGCCGACATCAACTCCGACTACTACGGCTTTACCAACAGTCAGGATACGTCGCTGGTCAGCCCGGCCATGGATCTGACCAACACGGCGACGCCGATCCTGCAGTTCCACACCGATTACTTCGGGTATCCCGGCCAGACTGGTGCCATTGACGTGAGCACCGATGGCGGGGCGACCTGGAGCAATGTATGGCAACACACCAGCGACAGCGTCCGTGGTCCGGTGCTGGAGCAGGTAGCGATCCCGCAGGCTGGCGGACACAGCTCCGTTCAACTGCGCTTCCACTTCATCAGCTCCTTTGGCTGGTGGTGGGAGGTTGACGACGTCGCGGTGATGAACCGCTCGTGCCAGCCGATCCCCGGCGGCCTGGTGGTCGGCAATGTGACCGACGCCAACACCGGCACGGGCATCAACGGCGCAACCGTCGCCAGCGTCGACCAGCCGGCCGATAAGGGCGTCACGCGCGCCACGCCTGACGACCCGAACCTGGGCGACGGCTACTACTGGCTGTTCTCGTCGCTGACCGGGTCGCACGCGTTCACCGCGAGCAAGCCGCCGTACCAGGCGGACACCGAAACGCTCAACGTGGCGGGGAATGGCACCAACCCGCAGAACTTCACGCTCAAGGCTGGTCAATTGACCATCACCCCATCGTCGGTCTCGCAGTCGCAGGTGCTGGGCACCACGACGACCAACTCGGTGACCATCAAGAACACCGGGACGGCACCGGCGAACGTGAAGCTGGATGAGCGCAGCGGCGCCTTCCAGATCCTGACGGCGCACGGCGCACCGCTGCGCCTGATCGAGATGGAAAACGGCGATCTCGCTTCTCCGGTCTTCCTCGGCAACAAGACCGGCGACAACGGTCCGGGCACGTACGCCGGTCCTCCACAGGATCCGACGTGGTCGACGATCGCCTCGTACCCCAGTGGCATCATGGATAACTCCGCCGACTTCATCAACGGCAAGGAGTATTCCGTGGGCGGCATTGACACCACCTTTGCCGTCACCAACAAGGGGTACGTCTACGATCCGAATACCGACACCTGGGCGCCAATCGCCAACATGCCCGTGGCACGCGAGAAACCGGGCGTCGCGGCGGTCAACGGCAAGCTGTACGTGAGCGGTGGTTGGGACTCGAGTGGCAATCCGGTCGCCGAGACCGACGTCTACGACCCCAGCACCAATAACTGGAGCACGTTGTCGCCCAACCCGCATCCGACGGCAGCTCCGGGCGTCGCGGTCGCCAACGGCAAGATCTACTTTGTCGCCGGCTGCTCCGATGCCTTCTGCACGACGACCACCACCTCGGTGGTCTACGACCCCGGTAGCGATAGCTGGGCCACCATCGCAGCCTATCCCGTCTCCGATTCGTGGGAGGCGTGCGGCGGCCTCAGCGGCAAGGTATACTGCGCGGGCGGCACGAATGGCAGCGCCACCTACAAGTCCACCTATGCCTACGATCCGTCGGCTGACTCGTGGACGCAGGTCGCCGACATGCCAATCGACCTGTGGGCCTCGGTGTCGGGCGCTCCCAACGGCATGTTCGTGGTCAGCAGTGGCGTAACCAACGGCTTCAGCACGATCACCAACCAGGGCTACGCCTACGATCCGTCGGCTGACTCCTGGTCGGCGATCCCGAACGCGCAGTTCCCGCGCTACCGCGCGGGCGGCTCGTGCGGCTTCTACAAGATCGGCGGCTCCTCCGGCGGGTTCAACCCGACGGCGGACTCCGAGCTGCTCTCGGGTCTCACGCTGTGCGGCGTGATTGACGTGCCGTGGCTGGCCGAAAGCCCAACGACGGCGACCCTCCAGCCGGGGCAGGGCGTCACGGTGACCATCACCCTGTCGGCCACCACGGCTGATCAGGTGACTCAGCCCGGGACCTACACCGCGCAGCTTGGCGTGGAGCAGAACACCCCCTACCCAGTCAGTCCGATCGACATCACCATGACGGTGACTCCGCCCTCTGGCTGGGGCAAGATCACCGGCACGGTGACCGGAACCGACTGCAAGGGCAACACGGCGCCCCTGGGCGGCGTGCAGATCCAGGCCAACGGCAAGGGCTACACCTTCACGCTGAAGACTGATAAGAACGGGAACTACGCCTTCTGGGCACCAGCTGGAAGCAACCCGTACACGATCATCGCCAGCGACAACGGGTGGATCGCCCAAACCACGAAGGTCAACATCAAGTCGCAGAAGGTCGTCACCGTCAACTTCAACCTGAAGCGGACGGCCTGCTAGGCCTTCTCCGACGTTCAACCCCCGCGGCCCCGTCATCCTCGTGGTGGCGGGGCCGCCGTTGTGGAGGCGCTGCGCTGCCACTGCGTCAGTGGTAGCTCTCGCAGCATTGAGTTACCCAACACGATCGGTGTGGCACACGTGTTCCGGCAGAGCGGTACGCCCACAAACACCAATCGAAATCAACGTTCTAACTGGCTGTGCGCTTGCTCCATATGACAAGGTACGCCCCTGAGTGTTGGGTAACACGTGTCTGCGCGGGCGCCAGGAGTGACACTCCCAAGGATGAGCGCGAGACACGTAAAATTGCGCACTTGCTGTGGCCCTTCGTACGCACTATGACCTGCCAAAAGAAGTACGCCTTTTGGGTGAGAGATTTGAGGCAAGCGGCGGCTACACTGGGACCGGTGCCCAAAAACCTGGCAGGAGCCAGCTGAGGAAGGTGTGGCGCGCGGCGCGGCGTGACCGGCCGCGCCAGAGGATGGGAAGGGGGTGCCAGTCCTCCCGGGGCGGAGGAACCTCACGGCACGCGGCCCAGAGCGGCCGAATCGGAACCCGGAAACCGCACATGCGAATCAGGTGAACAGGTGAACTGCGGGACAGGCTGCCCGCATCAGAGCGGGACGCCTGCGCTCACGAAGGAGTGTTCCAGCATGCGACGATTTCGTGTCCCAATGCTTGTCGTCTTCGCAGCCTTGATCGCCATCTCGGCGATCCTCTTCGCGGGACCCTCGCTCGCCAGCGCCGCGCCCGCGCCCGGGCGCCTCGCCCATCACGGACCAGCGGTTGTCCATTTGCCCAGCCGGCAGACCTGGCTGCACCTCAAGAAGACCCATCAGCCGCAGGGCATCTTCCCCGCGGTGCAAGGTTCTGGCAATCTCGCCTACGGCGGCGGCCCGGTGCAGCACAGCCCCGTCACCTACGTGATCTTTTGGGGGCCGGGCTGGAGCTCGGATACCACCACCTCCTCGATCATCGAAAGCTATTTCGGCGATCTGAGCGGCACCAGCTTCGAGAACATCCTCACCCAGTACTACGACAACAGTGGCAACATCAACGACACCGAGAGCTACAGCTCCAGCCACGTCTGGTTCGATACCTCGACTCCCATCACCAGCAGCACCTCGTGCGGCTCGGCCGTCACCGACACCTCGCTGCAGAACGAAGTCAGCAACGCCATCAATGGCGGGCACTTCCCCAGCGACACCACGAACGCGCTGTATCTGGTCTACACGGCCAGCGGCTACTACATCTACGACGGATCGAGCTGCAACGCGCCCGCGCCCGGCGGCCAGTGGTGCGCTTATCACAACTGGGCGTCGTCCAGCCATGCATACGCCGCCATGCCGTATCCCGGCTCGGGCTGCCAGGTCTCGACCACGCCCAACGGCAGCGTGTCGGGTGACAGCGAGGTCAACCTGACCTCGCACGAGGAGTTCGAGACGATCACCGACCCGCAGGCGGGCAACGGCTGGGTAGACTCCGCTGGCTACGAGATCGGCGACAAGTGCGCGTGGGATTTCTCGCAGGGGCTGACGCACCTCAACAACAGCGGCACCTTCGAGGTCCAGACCGAGTACAGCAACGCCTCCAGCTCGTGCGTCAACAGCTATGGCACCGTCAGCAATCCGCCGAGCATCTCCAGCTTCAGCCCGACCTCCGGGCCGGTCGGCACCAGCGTGACGATCACCGGCTCCAACTTCACGGGCGCCACGGCCGTCAAGTTCAACGGCACATCCGCGAGCTTCACGGTCAATAGCAGCACGCAGATCACCGCGACCGTCCCCTCGGGCGCGACGACCGGTACGATCAGCGTCACCAACGGCTCCGGCACCGGCACCTCATCGGGCAGCTTCACCGTCACCACCAGCGGCGGCGGCGCGCCGACCGTTTCGAGCTTCAGCCCGACCTCCGGCGCGGTGGGCACCAGCATCACCATCACCGGGACGAACTTCACCGGCGTGACCGCCGTCAAGTTCAACGGCACCTCGGCCAGCTACACCGTGAACAGCAGCACGCAGATCACGGCGACGGTGCCCAGCGGGGCAACGACCGGTACGATCAGCGTCACCAACGGTTCCGGCACCGGCACCTCATCGGGCAGCTTCACGGTGACGACCGGCGGCCAGACGGCGCAACTGATCGTCAACGGCGGCTTCGAGAACGGCCAATCGCCGTGGTCGGAGTCCTCGGCCAATGGCTACCAGATCATCGATCCGACCAACCCGCACACCGGCAGCTACAGCGCCTGGCTCTGCGGCTACGACGCCTGCTCAGATAAGATCTGGCAGACGGTGATGATCCCCAGCACGATGACCTCGGCGACGTGGAAGTTCTGGCTCTACATTGACACCAGCGAGGCGTCGGGCAGCCCGTGCTACGACTACTTCTACGCCCGCATCCAGACGTCGAGCGGAGCGACGATCACCACACCGCTGTCGAAGTGCAACAGCAACGCCAACAACGCCTGGACGCAGTACAGCCTCAACGTCACGTCGGCGCTGAGCGCGTATAAGGGGCAGACGGTGCGCATCGCCTTCATCGGCACCACCGACTACTCGCTGCCGACCGACTTCTTCGTAGACGACACGACCTTCACGGTCAACTATTAGGGGTCCTCGCCCCACCCTCGGCTGAGGAGAGGCTACGGAGCACGCGGAGGCCGCGGAGCGTCGCGGAGGCCGCGGAGAACAGAGGGATTCAACTCCCAGCCTCCTCTCCCCGGCGAGGGCATGGGGGTGCTAGAGGATGAGGTAGAACGCGAGCGTCCGCCAGACGCCCGCTCGCGTGGGCCGGATGCGGGGCAACGGCGCCCGGTGTCCGGCCCAACGTCTGCCCGCGCGTAACCTGCCGCCGCGGCGACCTGTACCAACGGGCATTGCGGCGGCTCTGTGCGAACGCTATACTTCGCGGAAGGAAGCGCCGCGATGGCAGATGGCGATGGCGACGCGCAGCATCCCATGTGATAATCGGACTTGAGTCAGCGCATGACGGTGGATCCACAGGCGTTCCGGGCGGTGATGGGACGCTTCGCGACGGGGGTAGCGGTCGTCACGACCTGCGAGGGATCGCAGCGCATGGGCATCACCGTCAACGCCTTCTGCTCGGTGTCGCTCGACCCACCGCAGGTGTTGGTCTGCATCGAGCGCACCAGCCGTGTGTTTGAGGCGCTGCTACATAGCGGGATCTTCGCCGTCAACCTGCTGCGCGATGACCAGCAGCAGATCTCAGTCTGCTTCGCCGGCAACTCCGAGGAGCGCTACCGCGATTTCTGCTCGGTGCGAAGCCACATCGAGGCGACCGGCGCGCCGATCTTCGACGGCTCGGTCGGCTGGGCTGACTGTCGTGTCGTCGCGGCGTATCCCGGCGGCGACCACACGATCTTCGTCGGCCGCGTCGAGGCGCTAGGTCCGGGATCCGGCGCGCCGCTGCTCTACTACCGCAGCGCGTACTGGCGCGGCCCCGACGACGGGCGCGCGCCATGAGGGCAACGGACACAGACACGGCGAGCGGCAAGGTCATCGCGACGGGGAGTGATGATGCGCGTGGGATGGTGCCGGTTCCGCCGCCGTTGCCACCGGAGGTGGACCATGCCGAGCGCGAGCGGCTGCTGGCCGAGCTGCACGCGCGCATGCGGGCCTGTGAGCGCTGCGTGGCGGCGGGCTACCTGGCGCGCAATACGAGCGTGGCGGGCTTTCGCGGGCGGATCGGCGACCGGGTGATGCTGGTCGGGCAGGCGCCGGGGCATCTCTCGGTCGAGCGCGGCCGGGCGTTTTCGGGTCCCGGCGGTCGGCTGCTGGACGACTGGCTGCGGCGCGCTGGCTTTGCCCCCGGCGCGCTGTGGAGCGCGGTCTACGTCTCGGCGATCACCAAGTGCGATCCTGGCAAGAGTCCACGCGGTGGCGGCGACCGCAAGCCTACGCCTGCGGAACAGGCGCTCTGCCGGCCATTTCTGCTGGCCGAGCTGGACCTGGTGCGGCCGTGGGTGATCCTGCCGGTGGGCGGGATGGCGATTGATGCGTTTCTGGGGCCGAGCAAGCTGGACGCGGTGATTGGACGCGCCTTCGAGCGCAACGGCGCGCGCATCCTGCCGCTGCCGCACCCTTCGGGCGTGAGCCGTTGGCTCAACACGCCCCAGCACCAGGCGCTGCTGGCCCAGGCGCTCGACATCCTGGCCGGCTGGCGCCGGGAATGGGAGCGAGAAGCAGAATGAACCACAGAGGACGCAGAGGACGCAGAGGAGGAGAAGGGAAGACAGAGGAACATGCAAGCCGCGAAAGGGGCTTGGGTGCTACCACTGGGTTGTAGCAAGCTCGGAGGGACGCACCCGCACGTGCCGCCCTCTGCAACCTCTGCGTCTTCTGCGGTTCAATAGAGTCTGGTAAGCGAAAGGGGAGAGCTGGATGGCAGAGAATGAGAACAAGGCGCGCAAGCGCGTCCTGGTGGTGATGGCGCACCCCGACGATGGCGAGTTCGGCTGCGCCGCGACGCTGGCGAAGTGGTCCGCCGAGGGGCGCGACATCTACTACTGCCTGGTGACGGACGGGCAGGTTGGCGACGCCGGCGACGAGACGATCACCAGCGAGGAGCTGGCGGCAAAGCGGCGCGTGGAGGCGCAGGCAGCGGCGCACGCCGAGGGCATCACCAACGACGTGATCTTCCTGCACTACATGGATTCGCGCGTCCAGCCGACGCTGGAGCTGCGCCGCGATATTGCGCGCGTCATCCGCCAGGTGCGGCCCGACGTGGTGATCTGCCAGGACCCGACGGTGCGCTGGCATGGCCAGGGCTACATCAACCATCCCGACCATCAGGCGGCGGGTGAGGCGACGCTCGCGGCGATCATGCCGGTGGCGAGCACGCGTTTGGCCTTCCCGGAGCTGGCCGACGAGGGGCTGAAAACGCACAACGTCAAGGAGATCTACATCACCGGCACGGAGCACGCCGATCGCTGGGTGGATGTGGAGGGTTACATCGAGGCCAAGAAAGCCGCGCTGCGCGCCCACACGAGCCAGTTCCCCAAGTGGGATCCCGGCGAGATGGTGGACCAGTGGGCGCGCGAGACCGCCAACCAGGCGCGCAAGCACGGCCACGACATGAAGTACGCCGAGGGCTTCAAGTACATCCGCATGGAAGACGACGACGAAGAGTAGCGAGAAGAATGCACCACAGAGGGAACGGAGGCAACGGAGGAGAAGGGAGGGGGAGGAGCCAATCTTGGCCTCTGGGCGAGATTGGGCCGCATACGAGGTCATGCTTCCTCTGGGCTGACCTCCGTTTCCTCCGTTTCCTCTGTGGTTTTGATCTGAATCTCTTACGCGCCGCCCAGGGCGTGCAGCGCCAGGCCCGCGCTCTCGTCGGCCTTGACGGGCACCTGCACGTCCACCAGGCGCCCATTCTCGTCCACCACGAACTGGCTGCGCTGCATGCGGTTCTTCTCGGCGTTCCAGGCTCCATAGAGACGCGTCACGGCGTAGTCGGCGTCTACCAGCAGCGTGAAGGGCAGATCGTACTTGGTCTGGAACGCCTGGTGTGAGGTGCCGCTATCGGCGCTGATACCCAGCACGACGGCGTTGCGCTCGGTGATCTGGGGATAGGCGTCGCGGAAACCGCAGGCCTGGATGGTGCAGCCGGGGGTATCGTCCATCGGGTAGAAGTACACCACCACGCGGCGGCCACGCAGGTCCGAGAGCCGCACGGGGTTGCCGTGCTCGTCGGGCAGGGTGAAATCCGGCGCGAGATCGCCGACCTTGAGACCATCTGACTCTGGCATACGCCCTCGACCTCCTCCGCTTGAAAGATGTTTGCGCGACGACACCGTCGCGCACGGCAGCACCGTTCACGACGCCTGGGATTGTAGCTTGGCGGCCCGGCGGGGAACCAGCGATCCCCGCAACACAATTCGCGTCACGTTACAGGCCTGCGTGGCGATAGCTGTATGCTGGGCCGGCGCTCCCAGACATCAGTAGTTGGATTAGGGTGGTGGCACGCAGGCGGAGATGACAGGTGTGGCGAAGGCGCTGGATGCGCTGAGCGCGCTGCTGGCCGGCGAACGGGCGCGGCTGGTGCGGCTCGGCGGGCGGACCACCTGACCCACGGGAGGAGGGCTTGACAGCCAGGCGCAACATCCGTATTATTTATATACCGACTAGATAGTATGTAATCGGCCACGGATGCGGTGGAATGACCTATCCGAGAGAGGAGCGCACACCATGATCGCCACCTTGCGCCAGCGCAGCTTCGTGCTGCTGTGGCTCGCCGGGCTGATCTCGCTGGCCGGCGACTGGGTGCTGATGATCGGCCTGCCGATCTACGTCTACATCCTCACCGGCTCGGTGCTGGCGACGGCGATCATGCTGATGTGCGCGGTGGCGCCGGGCGCGCTGGTCGGCTCGCTAGCCGGCGTCTTCGTGGACCGCTGGGACCGCAAGCGGACGATGGTGGCAACCAACGTCATCATGGCGCTGGGGCTGCTGCCGCTGCTACTGGTGCGCAGCGCCGATCACGTGTGGATCGCCTACATCGTGGCGGTGCTGGAGTCGGTGGTCGAGCAGTTCTTCACACCGGCTACCAGCGCGGTGCTGCCGCAGCTCGTCGGCGAGGAGCGGCTGGTGCAGGCCAACTCGCTCAGCTCGCTCAGCAGCAACGTGGCGCGGCTGGTGGGTCCGGCGCTGGGCGGCGCGGTGGCGGGCTTCTTCGGCCTGGCGGGCATCGTCGCGGCGGATGGCGCGTCATTCGCGCTGGCGGCGCTGCTGTTGGCCGGCATCTCACGCCGCGCGATCCAGCGCACGCAGCCAGTTCCATCGCCGACTTTAGAGCAGCCGCCCGCCGCGCGCCGCCGCAATCCCATCCGGGCCGTGCTGGCCGAGTGGGCCGACGGGCTGCGCGTGATCGCCGGCGACCGTGCTTTGGCCGTGATCTTGTTCACCTTCGCGTTGACGGCGGTGGGCGAGGGTGTGATGAGCGTGCTGTACCCCGTCTTCGTCTATCAGGTGCTGCACGGCGCGGCGCCGCAGATCGGGCAACTGATGAGCGCGCAGGCGGTCGGCGGGCTGATCGGCGGGCTGGTCTTCGGCTGGATCGGCAGCCGCGTGATGTCGCGCTGGGCGATCGGCCTCTGCGCGGTGGTCTTCGGCGCCATTGACCTGGTGATCTTCAACAGCCCGGCGTTGCTTCCGGCATATGGGCTGCCGGTCTTCGCCTGCGAAGTGGGCCTGTTCATCGCCGTCGGCATCCCGGCGGTGGGGATGAGCACTGGCGCGCAGTCGCTGGCGCAGGCACGCTCGCCAGAGAGCCACCGCGGGCGGGTCTTCGGCGTGGCGGGGGCGCTGATGTCGCTGATGCTGCTGGGCGGCACGCTGATCGCGGGCTTCATCACCACGCGGCTCGGCGTGGTGCCGGTGCTCAACATCCAGGGCGCGGGCTACGTCGTCGCGGGGCTGCTGGTGCTGGCGCTGCTGCCGCGTACACGCAAGACCGACATGCCCGCCGCACCGCCGGCCGACGAGCAGCGCGATCTCGTGGGCGAGCGCGCAGCGGCGGGATAAACCCACTCAGGTGAGCAGCTCGCCGCGCAGCACCGTGACGGCCTGCCCGCCGATCGCGATCCGCTCGCCATCGCCACGCACCCCCACACGCAGCACGCCCCCGCGCGGCGAGGCTTGACACGCCGCCATCTCGCGTTTATCCAGGCGCTCGCGCCAGTAGGGCGCCAGCGTGCAATGTGCCGAGCCAGTGACCGGGTCTTCGGGAATGCCCACTCTTGGGGCAAAGAAGCGCGAGACGAAGTCGTACTCCGGCGAGGAGCTGCGGCTGGTGACGATCACTCCGCGCACCGGCACGCGCTCCAGCAGGCGCATATCCGGTGTGAGGGCGCGCAGCGTCTCTTCCGAATCCACCTCCACCAGATAATCGAACTGACTCTTGCCGATGTAGCCCAGCTCAACGCCAAGCGCCTGGGCCAGCTCGGCTGGCGCGGCAGCGGCGGAGGCCGGCGTGGCCGGAAAGTCCATCGTAATCCACGCTCCCTGGCGCTCCGCCGTCAAGAGGCCGCTGCGGGTGTAGAAGCGCGCCTGCTGCTCCGGGCGCAGGTGCCCCGCCTCCCAGAGCACATGAGCGCTCGCCAGCGTCGCGTGTCCGCACAGGTCAACCTCCACTGCCGGCGTGAACCAGCGCAGGTGGAAGCCGTCTTGCTGGGGAGACAGAAACGCCGTCTCGGCCAGGTTCATCTCCTGGGCCACGTGCTGCATCCACGACGCATCCCCCGGCTCTGGCAGCACACAGACCGCCGCCGGATTGCCCGCGAATGGCGCATTCGTGAAGGCATCCACCTGGGTAATGGCCAATCTCATGGCGTCAGTTCCTTGGGCTTATTCGGCTACACATTCGATCTCGACACGTGCCCTAAAATGCTGGGGTCCACCTGGAGCCTGGGGTAGCGCGCGGCCAGATCCGCGGCCCAGCGCCAGTGGGTGGTGACACGCCTGCCGTCGAGCAATCCCGCCGCGGCCAGCAGAAACGTGCCCGTGCAGAGCGCAATGAGCCGCGCCCCCCGTTGATAGGCGTCGCGCACCGTCTTGAGCAGGGCGTCAGGATAGGTGTCCAGGATGGTCCGGGGGCCAGGCACGATAACGGTATCCGCCTCGGCGGCGCACGAGAAGTCCGCGGGGGCGATCACCGAGAAACCCAGCGAGGTGCGCACCGGTCCGCGTGCCTCGGCGCAGAGCAGGAACCGGTACCAGGGCACGCCAAGCTCGGGGCGCTCCACCCCAAAGACTTCGGTTGCCACCCCCAGCTCAAAGGGATTCACCCCATCGTAGAGCAAGGTTGCCACAATATGCACGGTGCGCATGGCCGTTTTTTGCCGCTTCCTGTCAGTTCTGCCACTGGCAGCGATGGTCACTTCTCGGCAAGATTGTAGGACAGCGTTGTGTTTCTGCCAGGGGGGTGGACGTATGCCGACCGAGGGAAGTGAAGTCACCTTTACGCACCTGGTGCGCTGGCTTGAAAGCCAGTCTGTGCCCTACCGGCTGATCGAGCATGCCCCCGAGGGCCGCACCGAGATCGTCAGCCAGATGCGCGGCAATAGCCTCGCGGCGGCCGCCAAGTGCCTGGTGCTGCTCGTCAAGGTTGGCAAGAAGATCACGCGCTACGTGCTGGCCGTCGTCCCCGGCGATAGGAAAGTGGACCTGCAGGCCGTGAAGATGCTGCTGGGCGGCACCTACGTCGCCTTTGCGTCACCTGACGTTGCCGAAAAACTCGCCGGCAGCGTACCGGGCACCATCCTCCCGTTCTCCTTCGCGCCAGAGTTGCAACTGATTGCGGACCCCTCCTTGCTCGCGCAGGACGAGCTCTATTTCAACGCGGCGCGCCTGGATTGCTCGCTGGTGTTGAAGACCAATGATTACCTGGCGCTCGCCAAGCCGCGCCTGGAGCGGATCGTCGAGCAGTGAGGAGCCAAGAGCGAGCGCGCGACAGCCGCTGACCTCCGCCGCGACCTCCCGCGATGGCATCTTCCTTGGCACGGCTCCTGCTGCCAAAGCTTCGTCTCGCCAGAAGGCAGAGGGGAGGTTTGCCATGAGCACACCATTCGTGAGCCGCGGCTTCCGCGGGCGCCGCCAACAGACGGAGGAAGCGCAGCGCCTCCCTCCGGGCCAGTACCTCGTCAGTGGCTTTCCGGTCCTCTCCGCCGGCCCCACGCCACACACGCCGCTCGATCAGTGGGACTTCACCATCGTCGGCGAGGTCGGCCAACCCCGGCGCTGGACCTGGGACGAGTTCCAGCACCTGCCCGGTGAAACCATCACTAAGGACATCCACTGTGTGACCAAGTGGAGCAAGCTCGACACGACGTGGACGGGCGTCTCCCTTGACACGCTGTTGCAAGGAGTCGCGCCCAGCGCTTCACAGGCCCAGCATGCCCACTACGTCCTGGCCTTTTGCGACGGCGGCTACACGACCAACCTGCCGCTTGAGGACGTGACCGGCGGCAAGGCTTGGATCGCCTTCGAGTACGCGGGCGCGCCCCTTGCCCCCGAACACGGCGGGCCGGCGCGGCTGCTGGTACCCCACCTCTACTTCTGGAAGAGCGCCAAATGGGTGCGCGGCCTGCGCCTGCTGGCTCATGACGAGCCGGGATTCTGGGAGTCGCTGGGCTACCACAACTATGGCGATCCCTGGAAGGAACAGCGCTACGCAGGCGACTAGCACGAGCAGGGGATGGTCGCGATGGCAGCCAGTGGTAGAGCCATAGCGCCACGGTTGGCGTGGCAGCGCGCTACCGTGCGGGCCGTGATCCCGGAGACGCCGCAGGTCAAGAGCCTGGCGCTCGACGTGCCGGGCTGGACGGGAGCAGGGGCAGGGGCAGGGGCGGGGAGCAGGCACCGCTACCGCTACTACGCCGGCCAACATGTGGACGTGCGGCTCACGGCAGAGGATGGCTATCAGGCCGAGCGCAGCTACTCCATCGCCTCCGCGCCCGCCGACCCAGACCCGCAGGTGCTGCTGACCGTCGAGCGGCTCGCCGATGGCGAGGTGTCCCCCTACCTGACGGACGAGCTGCGCCCCGGCGACCTGCTGGAGCTGCGCGGACCGATCGGGGGCTGGTTCACCTGGCGCCCCGAAGAGGGGGAAGGCGGGCCGCTGCTGCTAGTGGCGGGCGGCTCAGGCGTCGTGCCACTCATGGCGATGATTCGGCAGCGAGCCGCCGTGCGCAGCCCGGTCCCGGTGAGCCTGCTGTACTCGGCGCGCAGCTACGACGAGATCATCTACCGCGCCGAGCTCGATCGACGCGCCGCGGCAGACCCGGACCTGGAGGTGGTGTACACCCTCACCCGTTCCCAGCCTACTGGTTGGCAGGGCTACCGCCGGCGGATCGACCGAGCGATGCTCGAAGATGTAGGATGGGCGCCCGCGGAGCGCCCGCTGGTGTTCGTGTGCGGCCCAACCCCATTGGTGGAGGCGGCGGCGACAGCGTGCGTCGGGCTGGGCTACGCCCCCGAGCGCATCAAGACTGAGCGCTTTGGGCCAACCGGAGGTGCGACATGAGCGACATGAGCGACATGAGCGACATGAGCGACATGAGCGACGCGGGCGGCGTAGGCATGCCGGCCGATAGTGGTATGCCTGGCGCAATGGGCACAAGCGACGAGAGCCTCCGGCTCGATGGCAACGCGGCGGCCGGCATGCTAGCAGAGATCTTCATGTATGACATGACTAGCGCGCGGAGCACCTGTGCGAGCTGCGGGCACAGCGGTCCGCTCGGCGCCCTGTTGATGTACGGTGGCCAAGCAGGCATTATCCTGCGCTGTCCCACCTGTGACCACGTCCAGCTGCGCATCATGCATATTCCTGGGAGCGGGCAGCGGGCAGGCCAGTATTGCCTCGATATGCGCGGCATGACCCTCCTGCGGATCGCACCGTCAAGCTGAGTTTGACGGCGCGGTCAACGGGACGTTCTGCAAGCGCACGCGCCCCTGCGCAATCGCTTTCCCATCCTCGCGACGGGTGATCGTCACCTGCCACAATTGCTGCACCCGCCCCTGGATCACCGGTTCCCCGACGACCTCCACGCTCCCCTCACGCATCGAGCGCAGGAAGTCGGTTGCGTTGTGGACCCCTACCGCGAACTGTCCGCGCTCGAAGACCGCCGCGGACGCGCCCACACTCGCCACACTCTCGATCACGGTGGTGTAGACCCCTCCGTGGACGACACCCCACGGCGTGTGGTGCCTGGCGCCAAGCTCCAGGTGTCCCTTCACTCGCGTGCCACTGATTTCGTCAAGCACCATGCCCAGCGCCTCCAGCCAGGCGCCGGCCGGCGGCAGGTCCGCAAACGCCGGAGCGCCGGGCGGCGGACCCTTGGCCTGATCGCGATCGCTCATCTGCGTCCTCTCGTTTCTCCGCGCCGTCTGCGCCCTCACTCAGCCTCCGCGGGCGCGGCGCTCGCGCTCGCGCGCATACTGGTAGCCATTCCCAGCAGCGTCTCAGCGCAATATGCCAACGATACGCTATGCCAACGATACGCTATGCCAACGACTCACGACACAGGAGCACCATCACAGAGGCGCGGGGATATACTGCACCATGCGCACGGAACGCTGCTGGCCGGGAGCGCAGCCGGCTCGCCTGCGAATTGGGGAAGGAGCGATGGCATGCTGCTTATCCTGCGCGTCGTGGCGGCCATCGCCGCCGTGCTCATGCTCGCCGCGATCCTGTGGGACGCCTTCGAAACCGTGGTCCTGCCGCGGCGCGTCTCGCGCCGATTCCGGCTGGCGCGGGTGTATTTTCGCAGCACCTGGCGCGTCTGGAAGGCTCTCGCGCGGCGCGTGCCCTCGCTCGAACGCCGTGAGACGGCTCTGGCGATCTACGGGCCGCTCGCCCTGCTGTTGCTGCTCGCCTTGTGGGTGTTCCTCCTGATCGTGGGCTACGGGCTGCTGCTGTGGGGCCTCGGCTCACCAGTCGCGGTCGCGGGGGGCGCTGCGCCTAGCTTTGGCAGCGACCTATATTTCAGCGGCACCACCTTCCTCACCCTCGGTTTGGGCGACGTTTTCCCCCACGCCGGTCCCGCGCGTGGTGTTGTGGTCGTGGAGGTCGGCACCGGCTTCGGCATGCTCGCGCTGGTGATTGGCTACCTGCCGGTGCTTTACCAGGCCTTCTCACGCCGCGAGATGCGCATCTCGCTGCTCGACGCCCACGCCGGCTCCCCACCCACTGCGGGTGCGCTGCTCCTGCGGCACCCGCCTGACCATCGCGCGCGGCGCCTCACCGCGATTCTCGCTGACTGGGAGGGCTGGTCCGCGGAGCTGCTCGAGACCCACCTCTCCTACCCGGTGCTGGCCTACTACCGCTCGCAGCACGAGGATCAGTCGTGGGTGGCGGCGCTGGCAATGATTCTGGACGCCTGTGCGCTCGTGTTAGCCTGCGACCGGAGCCGGATCGGAGGCGACGAGCGGGCCGAGCTGGCGGAGCAGGCAGCCTTCACCTTCGCCATCGCGCGCCACGCCGCCGTCGACCTGGCCCAGGTCTTCCGCACTCCGGCCATGAGGTCCAGGATGGCCCCGGCCGCTGCGCAGTCAGATGGCCGGCTCCCACCAGCCGACCGTGCTCGCTTGCGGGAGGTGCTCGCGGCGATAGGCGTCGGGTCCGGAGCCGGAGGGACGAGTGCCGGCATGAGAGCTGGCAGGAGTGACCAGGTTGAGGAGGTTGAGAGCTGGCTGGACGAGCTGCGGGCGCTGTACGAACCATACCTGGAGGGGCTGGCGGCGTTTCTGCTCATGGCCCTGCCTCCGTGGATCCCGGCACGTGACGCGCTCGACGACTGGCAGACCACCGCCGACGGTGTCACTGCCCCCTCGGTCGTCGCGCTGGTCATGAAGAATGAGCCTAGGTGGCCCAGCGTGGCTCACGGGCCCCAACAGATTGGCTCGAACTCAGATTAGGCGCTCGCGCGGCAAAAGCGTCATAATGCGTCACCGCCGGCTCCTGCTCCAGCAAGAAGTCGCGGTCGAAGGAGCAGTACTTGGCCTTGTCGATCTCGGCGTTAAGCTCGCGAGCGGACGTGGATGTTCTTGAGCCAGGTGAGCAGCACGTGCGCGAAGTCGTCGGGACGCTCGATGAAAGGGGAGTGGCCGCAGCGCACAAACGTTACGAGAGTGCCGTCGCGCAGCTTGCGCGCCGCCGGCATGGCCGCGTCGTAGGGCGTCACCTGGTCGCGGATGCCCCACAGCAGCAGCACCGGCATTGCCAGCTCGGCCAGTCGGTCGGTCAGCGTCAGATGGACACCTGTCAGGCCTATCCACGCTGAGAAGGCCTTCGCGCCGCTCGGGATGACTTCCGGCTGATTCGCGAGCGCGTCGCAGAACGCCAGGTCTTCCGCCGCCAGCGCGGGGCTGCTGCGTCGAGGCGCCTCGCGCCGCGCGACGAGGCGCGTCAGCCGCGGGCCGAACAGGCGCCGCAGGCGTTCGGGACCGAGCGCGAAGTAGAGCCGCACGTCGAGCTGCATGCGCCGGCCCAGCCCACTTGGGTCTACCAGCGCCAACCGGTTGACGCGCTCCGGATGCGCCAGCGCGAAGCCCAGCGCCGTGAACCCGCCCATCGAGTGGCCCGCCAGGTCCACCACCGCGATGTCCTGCGCGTCGAGGAAGCCGCGCACGGCGCCCACCCACAGGTCGAGCGCGTCCTGCGCTGTGCGGCCGGTGAAGGGCGGCTTCGCCGAAAGGCCCCAGCCCGGCAGGTCGAGCGCGATCACCTGGCGCTCGGCGGCCAGCAGCGGCAACACCGGCGCGAAGTGCGCGGCGGCGCAACCCCGGCCGTGCAGCAGCAGCAGTGGCGGGCGTGTCTCATCCTGGCCGCAGGTGAGATAATGCAGTCTGACCCCGTTGACACTCACCTCGTGCCGGCCGACCTCGACGCCAGTCGCGTTCAGCAGCGCCACCTCGGCGGCTTCGAGCGCCGAGGGGATGGTCGCGGAGCCGGCGGTGGCAGCAGGCGGTGATGAGGTCATGGCAGCGTGTCGCTTTCCGTGCTGGGCGCGTGGATGGGCGCATGCCGCCCGCGCGCATCGGGGGCGGGGGCGACTGGCAGCGATAGTATAGCGCATGCGGCGCGGGTTGGGTGAGGAGCGGGACCAGCAATGCCCAAGCAGCGCACGCCCAAGACCAACGCCATGCGCGCGCTCGATGCGCGCGGCATCTCCTACCAGGTCTTCACCTATTCCGACGCGATCCACTCGGCGGACGACGTGGCGGCGCTGCTGGGCGTGCCGCCGGGGCAGGTCTTCAAGACGCTGGTGGTGCTGGCCGAGCCGGATCGACGGCTGCTGGTGGTAGCGCCCGCTGGCCACGAGCTGGACCTGCGGGTGGTGGCGCGCGAGGTCGGCGCCAAGTCGGCCCACATGGCGCTGCAGCGCGACGCCGAGCGACTCACCGGGCTGAAGGTCGGCGGCATCTCGCCGCTGGCGCTCCTGGAGAAGCGCTTTGAGGTATACCTGGATGTGACCGGCGCGGCGCTCGAATCGCTCTATATCAATGGCGGGCAGCGGGGGGTGAATCTGCGGCTGAAGGTGGCGGACCTGCTCGCCGTGACCGGGGCGCGCACGATCGCGACGGCGAGCGTGCCCGCGGATGAAGGATGAGGCGACCGCACACGGATGGTGGTACGCGACTTGGCATACAGGACGGTAGGCGAAAGAGGATCGCATCCTAACCCGCGACGGCGGGTTTCGTGGCCGACAGGTCACCCAGGCGCGGTTTCAACCGCCGGCCCGATGCGGTTGCTTTCTTGACAGAAGGCCCCTCATGGGGCATACTGAGGGTGAACGGCTGGTTGCGCGCGACCGGTCGGCGCGACCGAGTGGAAATGGCCGCGAGACCGCTGTGAGCTGCGCATCGCCGCACATACACAACTGAACAACGCACAGCCCTTGGAGAACCTGGGTGGTGTGGGAGAAGCGGAGAGTTTGACCATTTGAGTACCTGTATCCCTGACTGGGCCAGGGGGCCCACAACAGGGGACGCGCGGGGAGCGCCCCCTGGTAGCATGATCGTCGGAGTATCGCCATCTGGCTGGGGCGCCGCGGGGAGCGCCCGTTCTACGAATCCCCTCGACGCATGGACGGCGTGGACTGCTTGGCCGGGCCATCCGGCAATCCTTCCCCCTGAGCCGCGTCCATCGCAGGCGGACCTGCTTTCGCCGGTCGTGATCGTCCCCACCGCGCCGGCCACACAGAAGACCCCCACGCGCAGCCGCGCCGCAACCGTGCGCGTGACCCCCATCCAAGTCGAGACCGAGCCGAGCCGCGCTATGTCGGCGCCGCGCACGAGCCGCCGGGTCACTACGCCGCGGACGGCGAGCGCAACCCACAGCACGCCAGCGACGGCACGTCCCAACTCCACGCGCACCGCAAAGCGAACCGCCGTCGCGGCGCCCCATCGGGTAGAGGTCGAGCGCGCGTGGCCCGTGAGCTTCGACGAGTGGATGATCGACATCGTGCGCCGCCGCGCGCTGCGGCTGAACGCCGGGGCGCGCCGCCGCGGAGTGCGCGGCACCGTGCGTGCCGTGGATCTCGCGCACATCCTCGATCGCACGTGCGACACGCAGGGCCGCTGGATCTGCGCGCTCTGCCACCGGCCGGTGACGCTGGACGACCTCTCGTTCGACCACGTGGTGGCGCTGGCCGATGGCGGCGAGCACGCGGCGGATAACCTGGTGCCGGCGCACCGCAAGTGCAACGAGATCAAGGGGTCGGAGAAGGCGCAGAGCCGCGAGAAGGCGCTTGACCGCTGGCTGACCGAGTGGTCCGCCGGGGCACGTGGTGTGCCCGCGACCACAGCCGCAGCCACGGCGAGCAAGAGCGTTCCCTACGTTGCCGCGCGCACCATGCCTGCCCCAAGTGCCGTGCGCCGCTACGCCTGAGCACAAGAAGCCGCGGAGGACGCAGAGGAGATGCGGAGGATGGGTCATGGATGAGATGTCAGGGTTGAGTGGCCTGAGATGCGGCATGATACGCTGAGAGAGCGGCCGCATCTCCTTCGCCAAGTACGCGAAGGCTACACCCGCGCAGGTGCGCCGCACGTACGGGTGATGCGGCGCTGAGGCGCTTCGCCATGCTTAGGGCGCGCTATGATCCCGATGGAGCGCTCTCCACCGATCTGTATCGGCGCGTCCTTGGCTGAGGAGGAGACAACCACATGGCGAAGATTCACGTCGAGGCGGCGGGCACCGTCAACGCCCCGCCGCAACAGGTCTACGACTTCCTGCGCGACTACCGCACCAACCACCCCAGCATCCTGCCGGAGAATTTCACGAACTACATGGTCGAGCTGGGCGGCGAGGGTGCGGGGACCATCGCGCGCTTTGACGTACATGCCGGCGGCCGCGTGCGCCCGTTTCGCATCGAGGTCAGCGAGCCGGAGCCGGGGCGGCGGCTGGAGGAGTCCGATACGCGCTCGTCGGCGGTGACGAACTTTGACTTCGCACCCCTTGACGGTGGTGCCAAGACGCGGCTGACGATCACGACCGAATGGAACGGCTCCGGCGGTGTCGGCGGCTTCTTCGAGCGCACCTTTGCCCCGCGCGTGCTGAAAGGTGTCTACGAGGACGAGCTGCGGCGCATCGCGGAGCGGTTCGCGAGCTGACGCGCGACCGCGCACTTGTCATTTGCATCGCGGCGAGATATACTTATGTGTGGTGGCGGAACAACGACGTCCCGCCATGCCACCTCAGCGCACCGGGGACAGGAGCTACCGGCTCGTTAGCTCGACGGCTTGGAGCGAGGAGGCATACGCACATGCAAGTAGCAACGTGGCTCTTCATGGTGGCCTTCGCCTATGGCGTCGGCGTGTTCTGGTACGATCTGCTTCCCGGCAGGCTGCCCACCGCGGCCTGGCGTGTCGCGGCGTACCCCTTCGCACTGATGGTGATCGGCGAGGCATTTGTTCCCGTGGGTCCCAGCTTCCTGGGATTCCACCCAGCGACCGCGGTAATCGCGGCCCTCATCGGCGTCGTCATTGATTGGATCGTCACAACCGCCCGCCATCCACGGACGACTGAGGCGCTCGAACTGCACGAGCTGCATACCGCTCCGGCCCACAGCTAGCTAGCGCCGCCCCTCCTGTCCCCGGCGGCGCTTTGACGGCAACCACCGACAGCAATCCTGGCGCTCATAGGCTACGTATACCGCATTCGCCGCTGCATCCCCCCGTTGCGGTTACGGCATCGCCACCCCACGCTTGCATACTCTCATACTCTCTCGATGCCTCTTGCTACTCGCGTAGGTACGCGATACAGTGATGAAGAAGCTGCAGCCCCGGGGAGAGACGCAAACGGAGAGCCCTCATGGCGTCAGTATCACATGTCGCTCCGCGAAAGCCTTCGCTGGGGCACGTGTTCGTGTCATACGCCCACGCGGATGCTGACTTCGCGGACCACTGTGTACCGGACCTTATCCTGGCGGGAATCCCAATCTGGATCGATCATGCGGGCCTGAAGCCTGGAACTCCGGATTGGCAGCTAGCAGTTCGGAATGCCATCACGAATGCAATCGCCCTGATTCTCATTGCGTCGCCTAGCGCAGTGCGTTCCCCAGCGGTTCAGGGCGAGGTAAAGGTTGCTCGCGACAATCAAGTCCCCGTCTTTATTGTCTGGGCATTGGGGTCTGTATGGTCGGAGTGTGTCCCCTTCGAGCTTATGAACTCCCAATATGTGGATTGTCGTGGCCAGGCCTATGACGAGGGATTGCGAGCCATTGTCCATGCGATCCGTCTCGAAATTTCACAGCGGCGTCCGAGTCGTCCGTCACTGAGAGTACTCTGTATTAGCCCAGATCCAGGGATACCGGGGCTGGCGCCCGGCGGCGAGATCAGCGACAACGGCGACGGGATGCCGGCGTCTGGCAATGAGACTGTGCGAGATGCTGCTGACATGACCGGCAAGATTGATGTGACGCACACATGCGCTGCACAAGGATACCAAATCGCATCATTGCTCAGTACGATCGCGACGAGAGACGAGTTTGAAATCGTCCATCTGGCGGGATACGAGATCGCTGCCGGCGAGCCAACTGGCGTTGTTGGCGGGCCTCCAGCAACAGCGATAATCCAGAGTTTGCCTCCGGTGCTAACTGCGTCTCAACTAAGTGAGATTCTCACCATGAGTTTGCCGGGGCAGGTGCGGCTTGTCCTGCTAGCCGTTCCCGCCCATACGAGCCGGCCTTCTGCCGACATGGATTTCGCCAGCCGCGAATTGGATGCCCTGCTCGATGCGCTTGTCTCGTGCGCGCCTTACGTCCTGGCCGTAGCGGATCGTTCGGCGCCGAGTGCCGTAACGGCGGAAGCCCTCGATGTGTTCCTCGGGACCTTTTACCGCTCCTACGCCCACAGCCGCTCAATCGAAACCTCACTAAGCGACGCGCAGTTGCAGTTGCGTGTGCGAGATTCGTCGCACCTTGTCACGGCATCGCTACGCAAGCGCGCGCACTACACCGCCAACGGTGCCATTGTCGTCGAGGCGCACATTGTGGGGTTTCCCGACTCCATCACCATCGATCTCAGTCCCGTGCAAGCGTCACTGACTGCCCTCGGCCTCTCAGAGGAGCGGTTGTTCCACTTGTTGGCGCGCAAGATCCGAGCGCACAAGGTGGCTTTCGCCACCCCGCGGGAACACGCGATCCTCTCCATTGATTCGATCCTCCACGGCGAGTTTTCATGGGATGCCTCAGCAGGTACCATCATCTGCACAAAGCTCTTTCGCTTTCGCGAAGACATCAATCCGCGGCACTGGGAAAACTGGTGCCGTCTCCTGGTGACGTACAACGACCTCTGTGCCGAGGGCTACCGCCAACTGGCGGAGCCTGGGTTGCCCACCGCGCGCACGACCATCACTCAAAGCCTCCATCGCTTCGAGCGCAAATATGAGATGCTAGAGGTGGTAGCGCGGGTACTCGTGGAGGTAGGCTGCCAGCAAGCATGGATGCCCTTTGCTGAAGGCAAGATCAATCTCGAGATGGCAGCGGATAAGCTAGCGGAAGATGAAAGCGGAGAAGCGGGAGCTTACCTCGAGATGGCGCTGAGCTGCTTGCACACTATGGTCGACATGTGTAAGCCACCGGTGGTGGCCGAGACTGCTCAATAGGCGGGGGATCAGCCGTGGGCAAGAAGATCCTCGTGGCTGACGACGAGCGCGCTATCGCCGACCTGATTGGAAAGGTCCTTATTGACGAGGGCTATGAAGTCCGTCTGGCGATTCAAAGTCTCCGCATCTACGACGCCATCCGAGAGTTTCGACCTGAGTTGATCCTTCTCGATCTGCTCATGCCCTATTTGGAGGGCGAGGACATCTTGCGGCTCATGCAACTTAGCCCGGACACCGCAACGATCCCGGTGATCGTTGTCACAGCGAAGCTAGATGTCGGGGTCGATGAGCCCGTTTTACGCAAGCTAGGTGTCCGTCACATTGTCAGAAAACCCTTCGATCTCGACATCCTGCTTCGACTAATCGGATGGACGTTCAGCGAGAGAACCGAACAAGAAGGACAGAAGGAAGCAATATCCGTCTCACCTCCCATCTTATCTCCCAAGGCCGATGGCGCTCGCGAAGCTCGCACCGGCAGGCAGCGGCGGGATGCCAAATGCCGTGGCCAGCGTCTGACCCAGGTCGGCGAAGGAGCGGCGCACGCCGAGGTTGACGTTGGGTGTGATGGGGGCGCCGTTCACTAAGATTGGCACCGCCTCGCGTGTGTGGTCGGTGCCGCTATAGGTCGGGTCGTTGCCGTGGTCGCCGGTGATGAAGAGCGCATCGCGTGGGCCAAGCATCTGCTGCACCCGCGGCACCCAGGCGTCCGCCGCCTCCATCGCGCGCGCGTAGCCTTCGGGATTGCGCCGGTGGCCGTAGAGCTGGTCCATATCCACCAGGTTGACGAAGAGCAGCCCGCGGAAGGGTTGCGCCAGCTCCTCCAGCGCGCGCTGCATGCTGCCCTCATTGGTGCCGGGATGTGATGACTTGGTGAGGCCGCGCATCACGAAGAGGTCTTCGATCTTGCCCACACCGATCACGTCGTAGCCGGCGGCCTTCAGCTCGTCGAGCAGCGTCGTGCCGGGCGGCTCCAGCGAGAAATCCTTGCGCCGCGGCGTGCGCGTGAAGTTGCCGGGCGTGCCGACGAACGGGCGCGCGATCACACGCCCCACCGCGTGCTGGCCGGCGAGCTGGCCGCGGGCGATCTCGCTCATGCGGTACAGCTCCTCCAGTGAGATCACGTCTTCGTGGGCGGCGATCTGGAAGACGCTGTCTGCCGAGGTGTAGACGATGGGCTTGCCGGTGCGCAGGTGCTCCTCGCCCAGCTCCTTGATGATCTCGGTGCCCGATGCCGGCTTGTTGCCCAGCGTGCCCCGCCCGATGGCCGCCTCGAAGCGCGCGATCACGTCGGGCGGGAAGCCGTGGGGGTACGTCGGCATGGCGCGCTCCAGCGGCAGACTCATCAGCTCCCAGTGGCCGGTGGTGCTGTCTTTGGCGGGCGAGACCTCATCCATGCGGCCGTAGGCGCCGGTGGCGTGCGCGACCGGCGGCGTACCCTCGACGGGTGTGATATTGCCCAGGCCCATCGCGCCCAGGTGCGGCAGAGGCATGCCGCCCACCGCCCGCGCGGTGTTGCCGAGGCTGTTGGCGCCCTCGTCGCCGAACGCCGCGGCATCCGGCGCCTGCCCGACGCCCACGCCGTCCAGCACCACCACCACCGCGCGCTCCAACGCCGCCCGCTGTTGCGCCCTGTCTGCCGCCATCGGTCGCGCTCCTCTCTCGCCTCGCCTCGCATCATGTCGCGTCACGTCACGTCACGTCGTCCGCATCGCTGCTCACGTTATACCGCATCCCGTGCGGATCGTCGTGCGCATAGCGGCCGTGTGCTTCTCGATAGTCCCGACCGTAACTCATCTATGACTTTCTGGCTACCGCTCTTGTCCGCCGCCCAATCTACGCCGCCTGGCGGCACGCGCGGCTGAGTTTGCCCGCGCTCGCGGCGAGCGGGCATCATCTCGCCGCTGGAAGCGATCGGCCGTGCAAGCCCGCAGAAATTGCCGATCCGCTCAGCCGTTTGGCACGCGCCCGCGATTGACCGCCGTTACACAATCTGCCACGCTGGCGCCTCCCGCCACCGCGTCATGCCGCCGAGTGCGGTCGCCAGCTAGCGAAAGGAGCAGCGTCGGTTCAGGAGTCGGGGAGGCTGGTCAGGCGCTCCTATGCGCCGCCGCGCCAGTCCCGCAAGCACACCCGAGCACACGGAAGAAGCCGACCTACAACCACACGGAGGGTAGACCATGCGATCACGGACGCCGTACGCGCGCTCGCGCCCAGCTCGAAGAACACAAGGGGCAGTCAAGACACTGGGGATCTTCGCCATACCACTGATGCTGCTGGCGACGGCGGCCGGGGTCGTGCTGTTGCGGCCAGCGCCGCGCGCCGCACACGCCGCTGCCCTCACCGGATTGCGCGTGCAGGGCAACCAACTGCAAGACGGCAGCGGCAAGCCGGTGCGGATGCTCGGCGTCAACCGCTCTGGACCCGAGTACGCCTGCATCCAGGGCTGGGGCATCTTCGATGGACCCAGCGACGCCGCCTCCGTACAGGCAATGGCCTCGTGGCACGTCAACTCGGTGCGCATCCCCCTCAACGAGGATTGCTGGCTGGGCATCAACGGCGCGCCGGCAGCGTACTCCGGCAGCAACTACATCAATGCCGTGGTGAGCTACGTCAATCTGCTGCATCAATACGGGATGTACGCCGAGCTCTCGCTGATCTGGGGCGCGCCGGGCAGTTACCAGGCCACCTACCAGCCGGGTGCGCCGGACGCGGATCACTCGCCCGCCTTCTGGTCGAGCCTGGCGAGCACGTTCAAGAACGATCCCAATGTGGTGCTTGCGCCCTGGGGCGAGACGATTGTGGACTGGGGCTGCTTCCTCAACGGCGGCGTCTGCGAGGCGACGTATGGCTCCGGCAATACGCCCTACAAGACGGCGGGCATGCAGCAGGCGGTGACGGTGATGCGCCAGGCCGGCTACAACGGCGTGATCGCGATTCCTTGCATTGACTACGCCAACGACTGCCTGGATAGCAATGGAAGTTGGCTGAGCTACGAGCCAACCGACCCGCTGCACCAGCTCGTCGCCGAGGCGCACGTGTACGGCAAGAACTCCTGCGACACAACGAGCTGCTTCGACCGTACGATGGCACCGATTGCTCAGCAGGTGCCGATGCTGTGGGCCGAGACCGGCGCAACCTACGACGGCTCGGACTGCAACAACGACACCTCCTACATCTCGACGTTCCTGACCTGGGCGGACGCCCACAACATCGGCTACCAGGTCTGGACGTGGGATACGTGGGGTTCCTGCAACCTGGCGCTGATTACCAACTACAGCGGCACCCCCTACGGCGCGTACGGCACGTACGTCCAGCAGCACCTGCAAGCGGAGTCCAGCGGCAGCGGCGGCAGTGGTGGCGGCACGCCTACGCCGACCGCAACTTCGACCGCAACTTCGACCGCGACCGCAACTGCGACCACATCCCCAACCTCGTCGCCGTCGCCGACATCCTCGCCATCTCCGTCGCCGTCCCCATCACCCTCGCCCACGCCCGGCGGTCCCTGCTCATCACCCACGATCAGCTTCGGCGAGCAGAGCGCCTCGGCGTCGCAGGTGGCTGCCGGCCAGCCTATCACGTTTACGACCAACTTCACGGCAAGCTGCGCCACGACGGGCCTGGTGGACTTCCAGGTGTTCACCAGCGCGGGGAAGCGCATCTGGGAGACGTGGCAGGGTAACCAGCAGCTCACCGGCCAGCGCCAGACGTTCGCGGCCACCTGGAAAGTGCCCGCTGGCCAGGCGCCCGGCGGCTATTACATGTCGGTCGGCGTCTTCAGTCCCGACTGGAGTCAGCTCTGGTCCTGGAAGCATCAGGCGGCCATCTTCACGGTGACGAGCCCCGTCGCGACCTGCACCGGCGGCAATGAGCCGACGATCCACTTCGTCGGCGCCGGGGCCACGCCGAACCCCGCCGCGGCTGGCACGCGCGTGCGCCTCAGCGTCACCTTCGTGGCGAGCTGCGCCATCATGGGGCTGGTGGATTACGCGGTCTACGACAGCACCGGCCGGCTCGTCTATCAGACGTGGCTCGACAACCGCTGGCTCAACGGCCAGCGGCAGACCTTCGCCGTGAGCTGGAACGTGCCGTCACGCCAGGCGTCCGGCACATACCACCTGTCGCTCGGCGTCTTCAGCCCCGCCTCGACCGGCTGGAGCGCGCTCTACGGCTGGGATGAGGCCGCGGCGCCGCTGACTATCCAGTAATCGGGTCCGCACACGCCCGAACGCCGCCGTTCTGTTCCGTTCCGTACAGAGCGGCGGCACCCCAAATACTCCACGCACTTGATCCGAAGGGCATGTGGAGTGGTTGGGCTGGCAGGCGGTCTGAAGCACCGCGGGTAATCCCCCAGCTTGCGGCTTGACCTGGATAAATATCCGAGACGAGAGGCTCTGCGCCACAGCAGATGTCAGGCCCTCGGCACCCTCAGCTCCTGCCTCCGTGTCTTCCGTGTCCTCCGCGGTTCCCCTGACTTCGTCGTTCGCGTTCCTCGCATCCCCTCCTACATGCGCGTGGCGCAGAGGCAGAGCATCGGCACGCTCATGCGCAGCTCGTTGCCGTTGGCCTCCGCCCGCTGCTGCAAGCGCCGCTCAACCTCGTTGAACACGATGCGCCGCACCGTCTCGTCAGGCACAAGCGCGCGGAAGCTCGCCATGTAGGTCGTCTGGACGAGCGGCGAGCGCAGGAAAGCGAGCGGCGTGGGGAAGCGCAGCGTGAAGGATTCCGTCAGCTCGCGCTGTACCGCGAAGCCCCCGCTCTCCAGCAGCTTGCGCGCCTGCTCGATGGTCGGCCGCTCAGCCACCAGCCGGCTGAAGGCGCGCAGGGAGTCGTCGAGGCGTAGGTCGCGCAACGTCAGGTAGTACGTATCGAGGAACTCGCGCAGCGCCGGCTGCAGCGGCAGCGTGAGCAGCAATTGGCCCTGGGGGCGCAGCAGTCGCCACATCGCGCCCAGCGCGGCGGGTCGGTCAACAAAGCTGGGCAGGCCGAGGTTGCAGGTGATAGTGTCGAAGGTGCCTTCTGGCAGCGCATGGTGCAGGATGTCGGTGGCGAGGAAGGTGACGTTGCGCAGCCACTCATCGGCCGCCTTGCGGCGCGCGATCTGGACCGCTTCTTCCCACACGTCTATGCCCGCCACGTCGCAGTCCGCCCCCAGGAAGCGCGCCAGCTCCAGCGTCGGATAGCCTGTACCGCAGGCTACGTCGAGCACCTGCCAGCCCGCGCCACGCGGCAGCGTGAGGAACGCCGAGAGCAGCAGGCGACCGAACGGCACCGACCATTGTGGCACGATTATGGCGTCGTAGAACTCGGCAAAGCCCGGCTCGCGCGGATCGTACTCGACGGCCAGGTAGTCGCCGGTCTCGGCGCGCGCGCTGATGGCAAGCGCCGCGGGACTCAGCCCCTCGCGCGGCTGGCGCGGCTGGCCGAGCGGGGCGGACAGATCGATCAGCGGCTCGCGGTGGGTGTCGAGGTCGCGCAGCGCGGGCAGGGCCGGCACACGGCTGGTGTAGCCGCGATGAGCGCGCGCGGGGTCCCAATCATCCCACTCGTCGTCGCCGTTGCCGAAGCCGCCGCCAAAGCCCGGCACATGCCCGCCCTGCTGTGCCATGCGCTGCGCTCCCCTCTCAGGACCGGACCTCACCCCCGTCCCCCCTCTCCTCGTGGGAGAGGGGCCGGCGCTCGCCTGCCCCAAAGCCGCTACGTCATCTCGTCGGTGAGGGTGTGCCTTTGCCCGGCGTCGCCGAGGGCGTACCCTTGCCCGGCGAGGGCGTGCCCGTGCCTGGCGTGCCCGACGCCCCTGGACTCGGCGTCACCTGGAAGACGCCAAAGTAGATCGTCGCGCCCACGTAGGGGTCCGCCGGATTGTTGCCTTGGTCGTTGGCCGGCGCGTCGAGCATCAGCCGCGCCATGCCGCGCCCCGACGACGAGTAGCTGAGCGCGAAGTAGACTTGCTGATTGCCGGTCACCGTGACGCAGGTATGACTGGTGTCCTGCTTGCAGTTGTTGTTGATGCCCACAATCGGCAGATACTGGTCTTGCAGGAACCACAGGACGCGGATCGTGTGTTGCCCGTTGCCTGGCAGTCCCTGGAGGCGAAAAACCAGGTACACGGTGTCGTTGACCTGAAAGTGCGACGTCGCCTTGAAGTTGGTGACGTTGTTCTTGAGGTCTACGCCCGAAGCGGTGCCGGTGACGACGTTGACGAAGTACTTGCCCTGCGCGCCGGGGGTCGAGACTGGCGTCACTGGGATGCCGGCCGTCGAGAAGGCTGCCGGCGTGACCTGCCGGCCGACGAGGCCGCGAGTGAGCTGCGAGATTTGATCTTTGCCGAGCACGCTGCCCAGGCCGCACAGCCCGATGCAGACCAGCATCACGCTCAGCACGCCGCTGACCACACGCCAGGTGCCGAGCTTGCGCTTGCGCTTGCCGCCAACCGCGGGGATGTAGACCGGCCGCCGGATACCGTAGGCGCGCTCTTCTTCGTCGGTCTGGGGCATGCCAGGGACCGCCGGCAGTCCGGCCTGCGACCCAGCCTGCATCATCTGCTGGCCGCCTGGCGAGGGCACCAGCGCGCGCTCCAGGTCCATCTCGTCGTAGTCCGGCTCGGCCCGGCGGCGCCTGCGGCCCGAGCTGCTGGGCGGGTCGTCGTATCCGCCGTAGCCAGCGGCATCATCGTCCCAGCCGCCGCCACCACCGCCGCCACGCCTATCGGCACCGGAGCCGCGCCCACCGCGACCGCTGCCCGACGATCCTGGCCCCCAATCGGCGCCCGATCCCGAGCCACCGCGACCGACGGCGGGCGACTGGCCGGTGCGCGACTGGTCCTTCCACTGGCGCATCGAAGAGAAGGTGCCCGGAGCGGGCGCGCCGCAGTTGGGGCACCGTCCCGTGCGCGGGCGGCGAGCGCCACACCGGTCACATTCCATGTTTGTGTCCTCCGCCGACCACGCCACGGCTGTGGCCTGTCGCTGAGCTGAGCGGCTCCCCGGCTCGCTCCATCGCCGAGGCGCACTCGCCACGATACATGTCCGCCCGCCAGCGGGTCAAGAAATACCGGGGGTCTGTAGGAGGATTGGGGGACGGAGACGGCGTTGCCCCTGCGCCAGCCGCCGTGCTACGATGGGTGCGCGGTGCTCGCGGTCCACGGCTCGGAGGGAGGCGCGCGGTGTTCGATCCCCACCAGCAATGGCTCGATCAGCAGGCCATCGAGCGCCTGGCGCAGCACATCCCCTTCGAGACCGACCCCCAAACCAAGGCCGAGCTGATCGAGATGCTGCGCGGCATTGTGCTGCGCGCCGGCCGCACCATCAACCGCGCGAGCTTTGGCTTCGAGGCCGAACAGGAGCTGCGGCGCCTGGGCCTGTGGGAGCACCTGGCCGGCGGCACGCCGGATATTCCAGATCTCTAGGCATGCATATTGTTCCCATGCGAGCCGCCATGCCGCGATCCGAGCCTCACGGGCATCGTGAGCAGCCCGCGCGTAGGAGCCAGGATCATGGGATATACTGTTCGCCGAGGGAGGTGAACGCCATGGGCACGACCACAAACTCGCTGAGGCAGCACATTATCGAGCAGGTCCAACGTCTTGACGAGCGCCATCTGAAGGCGTTGCAGGCCTACTTGCGTGTGCTGGAGCTGTCACTGCCCTCCACGTCCCCCCTGCCCTCCGGTGCTTATTCTCCCCCTGCTTCGGGCGTTGTCACGACGCCGGAGGAGGATGCCGAGTTCGATCGGTTGTTGGACGAGATCCACCGCGAGCAGCAGCCGTAGGTGCATGGAGTGAACGGACGCTTTCTCCTCGATACGGCAATCGCCGGGCTGCTCTCGCGTGACGATCCAGCAGTGCGCCAGAAACTGGCGCCTGCGCTTGAGTTCTTCGTTCCGGTGTTCGCGCTCGCCGAGCTGGAGTTCGGCGCACTGTATTACCAGATCCTGCACGGAACGCCAAAGCACATCAATCGGTACGCAGCGTTCTTGGCGGCGCATGGACACCGCCTTCTCTACACGGACCTCGATACCTCGATACCTCGATACCTCGATACCTCGCACATCTATGCCGCCATTGCTGCGCTGCTCAAGGCGACCGGCAAGCCAATGCAGTCCAACGACATCTGGATCGCCGCGCTGGCGCAGCAACATGGCTTGACAGTGCTTACCAAGGACACGGATTTCCAGCGTATCACGGGACTGTCGGTCGAGGTCATGTAGGTTCCGCAATTTGACAGGCTCCAAGCCATCCGGGTATACTGATTCGGTACATCATCGTTCGGGAAGGGACTAGAAGCGACTCCGATGAAGCGAACGTGGCAGCCGAAACGCATCCCGCGCAAGCGTGAGCACGGCTTTATGAAGCGCATGTCAACGCGGGCTGGCCGCAAGGTTCTCAAGGCCCGCCGCCTCAAGGGCCGCTGGCGCCTGACCGTCGTCTAGACGGCGCGCGAAACGGCGCCGAGAGGCGATACGCGGCACGCGGGAAGTGCGTCTCGCGCTGGCAGACGTCCGGCTTCGTGGCTGGGGTCGCCCGCGAGGCGCTTTCTGTGTGCGCGCTAGGAAAGTCGTCCGGCGCGGCCAGCCGTGGCCCGCGTCATGTAGTACATTTCGTCTGATGTAGGGACGCGGGCGGGTACGCCGCGCGAGGCGAACCGGTGGAACACGAGCGCCATGCCGAGCGTATTCGTTCTGACCAGCGTCTGCGGCGCGCGCAGCGACTGCGCTCACCGCGCGATTTTGGTCGCGCGCACCACCGAGGGCGCCGCGTGGGCGGGCCGCTCGTCACGCTGACTTACGTGCGGCAGGCGGGCGAGCCGGCACCTACGCGCATGGGCGTCGTCGCCGGCAAGCGTGTCGGCGGGGCGGTCGTGCGCAACCGCGTGAAGCGCCGGATGCGCGAGGCGCTGCGCCGCGAGCTGCCGCACATCCCTGCTGGGTGGGACCTCGTCTGCGGCGCCAAACCGCCGGCGGCCGAGGCGCCCTACGCGGCGCTGGCGGCCGAGCTGCGCGCGCTGCTCGTGCGGGCAGGGCTGCTCTCCGGTCACGATGGCCCGCCGGCCGCCGTGGAGCGAGATGCGGGCAGCCCGCCAGTGTTCCAGGCTCCTGAGCCGAGTCAGAATCGAAGCGAACAACCGTGAAATACGTTGGGATGGGCCTGATCCGCATCTATCAGAACACCTTCTCGCTGATCTTGCCGTCGAGCTGCCGTTTCGAGCCGTCGTGCTCGCAGTACGGCTACACCGCCATCGAGCGCTACGGCCTGCTCAAAGGCGGCTGGATGGCGATCAAGCGGATCGCGCGCTGCCATCCGTTCTACCATGGCAATCTTTACGATCCGGTTCCGTAACGTCGCCGGCGTTACGGTTCGATCAGCGGCACGGGCTTGCCGCGCGCGCTCCGCTATGACGGCGAGGCGACGCGGCAACTAGGCCAGCGGCCGCGGAGGGCATTCATCCGTGCCGAGCTTTTTGCAGTTTTTGCAGCCGATCGGCGACCTGTTTCATACGCTGTTCTACCTGCCGATCTTCAACATCTTGATGCTGATCTACAGCGGACTGTCGCACATCTGGTTCGGTGGCGCGTTCGCGCTCGCCATCATCATCCTGACGCTCTTGATGCGGGTCTGTCTGATTCCGCTGGTGCGCAAGCAGCTCCGCTCGCAGCGCACGATGCAAGAGCTGCAGCCCAAGATCGCCCAGCTCAAGCGCCAATACGCGGGCGATCAGCAGGGTATGCTCGCCGCCCAGCAGGCGCTCTTCAAGGAGCACGGCTATAGCCCCGTCTCGGGGTGTTTGCCGCTGCTGATCCAGATGCCCTTCCTCTACGCGCTGTACTATGCGCTCTTTGCCGTGCTCAACAAGGCGACTCCGCACGAGACGGTTGCGCACCACCTTGCGCGCATCAATCACGATATCTATCCTTTCTTGCCGAGCATTCACGTGATGCCGCAGACCTGGTTCATCTGGACGAACCTGGCGGACAAAGACCCAACCTATATCCTGCCGGTGCTGGCGGCGCTCTTCACATTCATCCAGTTGCGCATGGCAATGCCGGTGCGCAAGAAGGTGCCCGGCCAGCAGAAGGACGCAACCTCGCAGGCGACGCAGTTCACCCAGTATCTCATGCCGGTCATGACGCTGATCTTCGGCCTGAGCTTCCCCGCCGGCCTGCCGCTCTACTGGTCGGTCAGCACCGGCTTCTCGGCCGTGCAACAATACTTCATCTCCGGCTTTGGCTCGCTCTTCGTCGGTCTCGATCGCTTCTTCCCGTCGCTGGCGCGCTTCATCCCCGAGCCGAAAGAAACGCCGGCGCTCGCCACATCCGCCGCGACGCGTGGTGGGGGCGGAGCCGCCGTGCGCTCGGGCGCGGCGCGTGCGGCGATCGCTGCGCCGCCGTCATCCGGCGGCGGGGGAGGGGGCTTCCTCGGCATGATCAAGGCGGCCTTCACGCAGGCGACAGAGCAGGCGCAGCAGCAGACACAGGAGCGCCAGTCTGAGCGCGCCGGCCGCGGCGCGGGCGCGAAGAACACCAAGATCGTCGAGGGCAGTCTCGCGGCGGATTCGTCCGCGTCCGAGAACGCGGCACCGGCCAACGGGCGCGCTGCCAGCCCCACAAGTTCCGCCACGCGCTCGCGCCGGCCGCGAGCCGACCGTAGTGGCCCGATGCTGGTGCGGCCGAGCGCGTCTACGTCTGCGCCGTCGTCCACCCGCGGAGCTGAGCTGCCCGAGAAGGCCCTGGCTCGCGAGGCCACCGGCCTCCCGCCGGAGATCGCCGCCGCCAACGGCCTGAGCACGGAGCCAGGTGCGAACGGCAACAGCAACGGCACCGGCACCGGTCCTGGCACGAGCGCGAAGAACTATGGCAAGGGTCCTGGCGTGTCCGCCACGCGCGGCGCACCGGGTGGCACTACACGGGCGACGCCCGGCTCCGGTCGGCCGCAGACGGGCAAAGGCCCTAACGCGGCGCGCCGGCGCGGCAACCGTCCTAAGGGGAGCAGATAGCGGTGGAAAGCGTTGAAGCCTCCGGCAAGTCCATCGAGGATGCCATCCTGCACGCGCTGGCCCGCCTCGGTCGCAATCGTGACGAGGTGGACATTACCGTGCTGCAAGAGCCGAGTCGTGGGGTGCGTGGCATCGGCGCGCACGAGGCGCGTGTGCGCGTCTACGTCAAGCCGGGGCGTGCTGGGCGCCCGGTGAGCGGCGCGGGCGACGAGGATGACGAGGAGGAATTCGAGGACGAGCTGCTAGACCTCGAGGATGACGAGGAGAGCGAGGCCGAGGGGGTCGAGGCGTACACCGCCGACGCCGACGTCGAACCGGAGGAAGAGCCGGAGCTGGCGCTGACTACGGCGCCGCTACGCGAGCTGCTGCCCGATGACGCCAGCATCGAGGAGTTCGCGGTCGAGACACTGCGCCAGGTCCTCGGCCACATGGGCGTGCAGGCGGCCATCGAGGTCAACGAGCCGGAGGACGACGAGGACGAGGAAGACGACGAGTCGCCACTGGTGCTCAACATCCGCAGCGGCGATCAGGGGCTGTTGGGCCTGCTGATCGGCCGCCGCGGCGAAACGCTGGCCGCGCTGCAGCTCTTGGTGAACCTGGTGGTCAGCAAACAGACGGGGCACCGCGAGCACGTGATCGTGGACGCGGAAGGCTATCGCGCGCGCCGCGAGGCGAATCTGCGCTCGATGGCGCTGCGGGTCGCCAATCAGGTGCGGCGCTCCGGCCAGCCGGTCGCGCTGGAGGCCATGCCGCCCAACGAGCGGCGCATCATCCACATGACGCTGGCCGAGACTGGCGACATCTCCACCGAGAGCACCGGCGAGGGCGACCAGCGCCGGGTCGTCGTCTCACTCAAGGATCCTACGCGCGTGTAGTGCCGGCTTGAGTGGCAGGCAGGATGAAACCGCAGAGGGCAGCAAGGTGAGGCTACCGCGGTGCGTGATCGCCGAACGCGCCGCCGCCTGTGCCGCTTGAGCACGGAAGATGGCGATGGGGCGCGGGTCTATTTTGCGGCGCCGCCGTCGGGGCCGTCGGGGCTGCTCTGGAGCTGGAGCAGAAACGCCGGATTGAACTGGCGGTCACAGCGCCCACACGAGACGGGCCGCGCGTAGCGCCGCACACGCGGATACTCTTTGTGGCAGCGTGGGCAGCGGTAGAGGTAGCGATAGGGACGTGCCGCCCGCAGCGCCTGCTCGCGGCGCTCGGTTTCCTCGCGGAGCTGCACCCGCAGCAGCTCTGGGTCGCGCCCGGTGACCGCTGCCTCATCCTGCGAGATCGAATCGTAGCCATGGCAGCGGTGCTTGCGTGGGGTGCCCTTGACGCGGTCGGCGAGGTGGATTAGCTCGTGGGCCACCGTGACCTCCACGCCCAGCGGCAGCAGTCCCGGCTCGACGAAGATCAGGTGCCGGTAGTCGCCCAGATGACGGGTGGAGATGGGGGCGAAATCAGCGGTCAGGTCGTCGCCCGTGCTCTCCAGAGTATCGAAGCCCGGCAGCGCCGGCTGCATGCGCATGGGAACGCTGACGATGGTCGTGGCAGGTGTGGCAGGTGTGGCAGGTGTAGCAGGCATGGCGGGCGCGGTGCGCATGGCGCTGCCGGCGCCGGGCTGCTGATGAGCGGCGCCGGGGCCAGGCAGATAGCAGTAGCAGCCCAGCGCGAGCGGGTTGAGCCGTTTGCCGGTCCAGCGATGGAACTCGGAGCGGTCGTCGGTGACGGCCAGCCGAAACGCTTCGTCGCCCGGCAGGCTGAGCTTGGCCCAATAGTGGTTGAGCCAGCGCGCCACCTCGTCGCCCGCGTGGACCAGCGGCAGCGCGCTCAGGTCCGGCGGCTGAGGAGCGCGGCTCCGGTTCGCTCTCGTGGTCATAGCGTACGTGTCGTGCCGTCCCGGCCCGCGGACGGCACGTTCCTCCTTCCCGACCGATGTCTTCGTACCCCACCCGATGACCGCGACATGGACTCGCGAACGACCGGCATCAGCGGCTGCCCTGCGCTGTTCAGCGCGCGATACACAGCCGTTCAACCAGCCACAAATCCTGGAATAAAGCGGACTGACGCCGCTGATGGAGCGGCGTCACATTCTGTAACGCGCGATGGACCGCGCGAGTAATTCCACCCTCCAATGGGCTACCGGCGTCCCCCTTGCGAGCTAGTCGGTGCTGCCTGGCGTGGACTGTTGAGTGCCACCCTCTCCGGCCGCGGCCGTGACCGCGGCGTAGCTCTCGCGGCGCAGGCGCAGGTCGTAGAGCAGCGTCACCCAGGTCAGCGCCATCAACGGCGCGGTGAAGAGCTGGATGACGGGCAGCAGCACCAGATAGGTCAACGGCGCGGAGAGCGAAGAGAATTGGCCGCCGATATATGATGGAACGCCGGTCAGCACGGCAAAGGTTAGCCAGATGCCCAGCGTGCGCCAGAAGCTGCCGCGCGTCAGGCGCCAACTTTGGCCGAGCGCGCGCAGGGGGCCGATACGCTCGGTCGCGGCGGCGTAGGGCGCCAAACCCAGCCGCGTGCTGAAGAAGAGTAGCCCGATGAGTCCGCCCACCAACGCGACGCAGCCCAGCAGGGCGCTCAGCGCTACCGCGGGCGAGGCGGAGGCTGTGTCGCTCACGGCGAGCGTGCCGCCGGGAAAGAGATTGACCAGCAGGTACGCATACGACCCGACGGCCGGGGCGAAGATCACGAGGATCAGCACCTGCGGCAGGCCCCAGGCGATCAGTGTGGGAACCAACCGGCGCATGCCTGTGCCCAGACTCGCGCCGGCGCCGATGTGGCGGCCAAGCACCGCCTGGCGTGCCGCGACGGCCAGCGCCGCCACCTGCCACGCCGCGAGCAGCCAGCTCACCGCCAGTGCCGCGCCACCCAGCGCGACGTCCTGCACGAGCGCGCTGCCCTGGAGCGGGTGGAAGACCGCGAAAGGATTGCAGGTGTTGGGGTCCTGGCACGAGGTGTTCGTCAGGCTGCCGGTGCCGGCCAGGGGATCGATACCCAGGGCGTGCAGCAGCACGAGCTGCGCGACGCCGTTGGCGAGCGCCGGCAGCAGCACGACGAAGATTGCGACCAGCACCAGCTTGCCGAGATGGCGGTTATAGAGCTGGAAGATTGCCCCCAGCAAGCCGCCGTAAGTCCGCGGAAAGGGTGTCAGCTCGCCGCGACTGGCCGACCATGCCGCTTGCTCCACGCCGCCGTAGCGCGCACCGAGTGGCTGCTGACCGTAAGGCGCCGGCTGCGCGGGAGGGGTGGGCGGCGGTGTTGGCGGATAGCCGTACGGCGCAGGAGGCGCTGGCGGCGCGCGGTAGCCCGGCGGGAGCTGGCCGTACTGCGGCAGTGGAGCGGCGTAGCCGCCGGTCGCGGCGCCCTGGCCGGGCGGCGGCGGCAGCACGGGGAAGCCGCTGGGCAGCTCGCGCGGCTCGAATCCGGGCGGCCGCAGATCGGGCCGCAGCCGATAGATCGCCTCCAGCGCCAGCCCGCCGTCGCCGGCATGCTCCGGCTGGAAGTCCACCAGCCCGGCGCCGGCCACGCGCAGCGCGACGGTCTCTGGATCCGGCGACACCTGGCGCGCGTCCTGGATCGCTGCCAGCGCGATGAATCGCTCGCCGATCCAGACGCCCTCGGGCGTCACGCGCAGCTCAACGCCATCGCGCAGGCGAATGGATAGCAGCGACCCTCCGGGTCCGCTCATCGGCTCCTCCCTCATGCGAATCCCGCGCGTATCGTAGCAGCACCGCGCCGCGACCGCAAGACCGCGCCCCACGCCGTCGTCTATACTGTGTTGAGGGAACGCCAGGGAAGAGGCGATGGAGTGACCATGAGCAGTGACCGAGGCACGCAAGGCGATCACGGGGAGCAGATGGGAGCCGGGGGATCGGTACCGGGCGGACCGAATGCAGGCGCACAGACGCGCCTCGTCTGGAATCCCTTCCTGGGTGAGTTCGTCGGACAGGCTCCAGCGCGCATGCAGCGCCGCGAGCAGACAGCGGAGTGTCCGTTCTGCGCCGATCTCACCAGCGGCCGCGTACCCCCCGACGCGCAGGCCTGGACTCGCCCCAATGACTTCCCCGCGCTCCAGCCGCCGACCGGCGAGTGCCGCATTCTGATCTACAGTGCCGACCATGACCGCAGCTTCGCCGATCTGAGCATTGCCGAGGGGCTGCGCGTGCTGGGCCTTTGGCGCCAGGTCTATCAGGAGCTGTCGCCACGCTACCGCGCCGTGATGACGTGGGAAACCAGTGGTGCCGCGATCGGCCAGACACAGTTTCATCCCCACGGCCAGACCTACGCCATCTCGATCGTGCCGGAGATGCTCGCCCACGAGTTGGCAGCGGTGGAGCGCGCGGAGGAGGAGAGTGCGGCGTGCCCGTTCTGCGCTGAGCGCGAGGCCGAGGAACGGGAGGGGCAGCGTGTGGTCTACGCCGGCACGCACTGGACGGCCTTCGTCCCGCCCTACGCGCGCTATCCCTATCAGGTGCGGGTGACGGCTCGTCGCCATGTGCCGAGTGTGGGGGAGATCGCCGGCGAAGGGCCGGAGGCCGAGGAGCTGATGGACCTCCTCACACGCATCGTGCGCGCCTACAGCCGCGTCTTCGAGGCGCCGATGCCCTACATGCTGGCGCTGCATCAACTGGCGGACACGCGCTTCCACTTTCACATCGAGCTGCTGCCGGTGGGGCGGGCGCCGGGCAAGCTCAAGCTGGCGGCCAGCGGCGAGATGGCCTGGGGCCTGTGGATGAACGACTCGTTCCCCGAGGCCAAAGCCGCCGAGCTGCGCGCCGCGCTCGCCGAGGAGCAGCCATGACTGGCCCAGATGTGATGCCAGCGCGTGCGCCAGACGCGGCCCACGACCTGCCGGAGCCAGCGCGCCGCGCCATCGCCGCCTATCGCGAGCGGCTAGCCGAGTCTGGCGACGACCGGCCGATCCTCGTCGCCTGGGCGCCGGGGCGCATCAACCTGATCGGCGAGCACACCGACTACAACGACGGTTACGTGCTGCCGGTGGCGGTGGATCGCGTCGTCGCGCTGGCGGGCCGGCCGGTCACGGTGGGTAGGCGCACAACACTCTACTCGGTGCACCACGACCGCACGGCGTCGTACAACGCGACCCGCGGCGCGCTGCTTGACCCGCGCCCGCGCCGCCTGCCGCAGTTCGCGCGCTACGTGCGGAGTGTGGCCGTAGAGCTGGCGGCGCTGCCGGGCAGGCGGGCGCTGGAGCCGGCGATCGAGGCGGCGATCGCCGGAGACGTGCCGGTCGGCGGCGGCATGAGCTCCTCGGCGGCGGTGACGGTCGCGGCGGCAACCTTCGCCGTGGCGCTTGGTGGGCTAGTACCAACGATGGAGCCGCTGGAGACGGCGCGCCTCTGCCAGCGAGCGGAGCAGCGCGCGGTGGGCGTGCGGGTGGGCATCATGGATCAGGCGGCGTCGTGCCTGGGACAGCCGGCGAGCGCGCTACTGCTCGACTGCCGCTCGCTGACCTACGAGCACATTCCGCTACGCCTGGATGGCGTGTCGCTAGCGGTCTTCGATACGGGCGTGCCGCGCACGCTGGCCACGGTGGGCTACAACGAGCGGCGCGGCGAGTGCGAGGCGGCGCTGGCGCTGCTGGCGGAGGCGATCACTGCGGACGATCCGGGACGCAGGGTGGCGGCGCTGCGTGACGTCACGGACGCCGATCTGGAGCGGTATGGCGCGCGGCTGCCGGAGACGCTGCTGCGCCGGGCACGGCACGTGGTGCGTGAGAACGCGCGTGTGCTGGAGGCGGTGCGGGCGCTGCGCGCGGGCGACGCGGAGGCGCTGGGCGCGCTGCTGGATGCCTCGCACGCCAGCCTGCGCGACGACTTCGCCGTGAGCTGCGCCGAGCTGGAGGCGGCGGTGGCGATTGCGCGCGCGGTGCCGGGCGTGCTGGGCGCGCGGCTGATGGGCGCTGGCTTCGGCGGCGCGGCGCTGGTGCTGGTGCGCACCGCGGCGGAGGACGCGCTCGACGCGGCGCTGGCGAGCGAGTATCCCCAGCGCACGGGACGCCAGGGGGCGCTGCACCGCTGCCGAGCGGCGGGCGGGCCGCGCTGGGTGCGCGTGGCGGCCGCGGAGGGGGCGGAACTGGCGCTTGACAGCACGCGGGCGCATGAGGTATAACATGGGGGCTGGGGCGCGAGTCCCGGCACGCGTGACCACACGCGGGAGTGGCTCAGGGGTAGAGCGTCTCCTTGCCAAGGAGAAGGTCGCGGGTTCAAATCCCGTCTCCCGCTCCAGATGGCGACGTGGCCAAGTGGTTAAGGCGAGGGTCTGCAAAACCCTTATCGGCGGTTCGAATCCGCCCGTCGCCTCCGAGCTAAGGGAATGTCCCACAAATTCCGCCTTTGT
>DASVAA010000091.1:0-32295 GCA_036376595.1 Ktedonobacterales bacterium
GCGCGGCAGACCAGGCCCGCACGCCGCCGCGGCGCTGGTCGAGACGAGCCACGGGCCCGTGAACCTGGAGGCCGAAGGTCGGCTGGTGGGTGTGGTGCCGGTGCTCGACCTGATGCTGGCGGACCCCAAGGCGCCAATCACGGCGGTGATGCACCCGCCTGCGGTGGTGGGGCACCCGCTGGAGAACGAGCGCGACGCCGCGCACCAGATGGCCGATCACGACATTGTGGCGCTGCCCGTGGTGGACGACGAGCATCGCATGCTGGGCATCGTGACGGTGGACGACGCGATCGACGTCATCCTGCCGACGGCATGGAAGAAGCGCATCCCACGGCGGTTCGCGTAGCGCGGTGGAGCGGGGGAGGCGAGCCATGAAACAACAGGACGCCCGCGTCGCGCGCCAGATTCGCGACTTCATCCGGGCCACGCTCACAGGGGCAGGCGTGTCGCGCGTGGTGGTGAACGTGTCTGGCGGGGTAGACTCGGCGCTCGCCGCGGCGCTGGCGCTGCAAGCGGTCGGGCCGCAGAATCTCTACCTCTCGATGATGCCGTATGGGGAGCTGGGGGCATCAGCCGTCCACAATGCCATGCTGCTCGTCGAAGCGCTCAAGATTCCCCAAGAACAGACCTTCACCATCGATATCGAGCGCCCGGTTGATGCCATCGTCGAGCAGACGGTGACTCCCGATCGCGTCCGGCTGGGCAACATCATGGCGCGCGTCCGCATGATTTATCTCTTCGACCTGGCCAAGCGCCTGAACGCGCTGGTCTGCGGCACCGAGAACCGAACCGAGCACTATCTGGGATACTTCACGCGCTTCGGCGACGCCGCGTCGGACCTGGAGCCGATCCGGGGTCTGAATAAGACGCAGGTCTGGGAGCTGGCACGGGCGCTCGACATTCCTGAAGCGATCGTCCAGCAAGCGCCGACGGCGGGCCTATGGGAGGCGCAGACAGATGAGGGCGAGCTGGGCTACAGCTATGAGGACGCCGATCGGGTGCTGAGCTACCACTTCGATCAACATCTTAGCATTGATGAGATTGCCGCCAAGGGCGTGCCGCGGGAGGTTGCGGCCCGCGTGCTCGATCGCGTCGCCAGCAACGACTTCAAGCACCACTTGCCCTATGTGAACGCGGGCAAAGCGGAGGGATCTCAGAGATCGGAGCAAGGACGAGCAACGGCGCGTGTTTCGGGAAGAAAGCCGTCTCAATCTCGGCGCCGAGCACCGTAACCACTCCCCTGACCACTCCAGAGTGTACGCCCAATTGCCGATCCGGGATCGCCGGCGCCGGGGAGAATCTGCCTCCATCGGTGGGCAGGTGATGGGTCACCGACCGTACGCTAGGGAGTATCCCCATGACCAGTCGCGCCCGCGCCTGCGGCACCACCGCGGACCTTCGCCAGCAGCCCCAGCAGCTCGCCGCGCTCGGCGGCATCCAGCGGCGCGAAGAAACGCTCGGCGGTGGCGCGGTGCAGCGTGTGGATCTGCGCGATGTGCGCGCGGCCCTTCTCCGTCAGCTCCAGCAAGATGACACGCCGATCGGTGGGGTGTGGCTGGCGCGTGAGCAGCCCCTCGCCCTCAAGGCCATCCACGATCGTCGTGATGTTGCGTGCGGTGACGCCCAGCGCCGCCGCCAGATCGCCCATCCGCACGCGCCCACGCTCAGCATGCGCCGCCAGCGCCTCGTGGAAGCGGTGACGCCCGCGCCCACGCCAGGTGGGCACGGGCGCGCTTACGCTGGCCTCGCCAGTCTCCACGGTCTCCGTCTTGGCCGCGGCCTCCGCGTCGGCGACCGCCGCCAGCAGGCGCCCGCGCGCCAGCGACATCGCGCGCACCTCAGGGCTTGCCTCCTCGGCACAATCACGGCCGGTAGACTTGAACGCCTGGATCGTCAGGAACAGCGCCTCTGCCAGCTCCGATGCCTGCGGCGCGCCCGGCTCAGCCGCCTCGTGCGCCCCGTTCGCCCCGTTCGCGCGCCCCATTGCGTGCGACATCTTTGGAGGGGGGGTTGACATGTCAGCCAAACTCCTGTATATATTCATTATCAACAAGTCCAATATCTAAGTTGCGGTAGTGAACCGCTCAGGAGGAGCATACCACATGGCTCAGCGTCCCGCAATCCTCGCCGAGGGCCTGCAGAAGCACTACGGCCAGACCCACGCCCTGCGCGGGCTTGACCTCGCCGCCGACGAGGGCACGGTGCTCGGCGTATTGGGACCTAACGGCGCCGGCAAGACCACCGCCGTGCGCATCCTCACCACGCTCTTGCAGCCTGACGCCGGCCACGCCGAGGTCGCCGGGCTGGACGTGGTGCGCCAGGCCGACGAGCTGCGCGCCCAGATCGGACTCGCCGGCCAGTACGCCGCGGTAGACGAGCTGCTGACCGGCCGCGAGAATCTGGAAATGTTCGGCCGCCTGTATCACCTGCGCGGCGGCGACGCCCGCCAGCGCGCGCGCGAGCTGCTGGAGCGCTTCGATCTGGCCGACGCGGCCGGGCGCATCGTCAAAACCTACTCCGGCGGCATGCGCCGCCGTCTCGACCTCGCCGCCAGTCTGATCGTCGCGCCGCCGGTGCTGTTCCTCGACGAGCCAACCACCGGCCTGGATCCACGCGGTCGCACCGAGATGTGGGACGTGATCGCCGGGCTAGTCTCCGACGGGACGACCGTCCTCTTGACCACGCAGTACCTCGAAGAGGCCGACCTGCTCGCCAACCAGATCGCCGTCGTGGACCATGGCCAGGTAATCGCGCGCGGCACGGCCGACGAGCTGAAGGCCCAGGTGGGTGGCGAGCGGCTCGAAGTGACCATCGCCCGTGGCGGCGATCTCGATACCGCCGTGCGCGCGCTCAGCCCCATTGCCAGCGGCGACCTGCGCGTGGACGCTACCCGCCGCAGCATCGTGGTGCCCGTCACCGGTGGCGCGCGGCTGCTGCCAGGCGTGGTGCGCGATCTCGACGCCGCGGGACTCCAGCTCGATGACCTGGCGCTGCGCCGCCCGACGCTCGATGACGTGTTCCTGACGCTGACCGGCCACGAGGCCGAGGAAGCGCCGTCCGATCAATCCGCTGCCTCCGCCGGCCCGCGCGGCCAGCGGTCCTCCGAAAGGGTATCCGCATGAGCGCCATCTCCGCTCCCTCGATCAAGATCAACAAGCCGCGGCCGCAGCGTCATAGCGGCCTCTACTGGGCGCTGGCCGACGCCTGGATCCTCGCGAAGCGCCGCCTGACGCAGATCCCACGTATCCCCGACGAGCTGATCTTCGCCACCATCCAGCCGATCATGTTCGTCGTGCTGTTCCGCTATGTCTTTGGCGGCGCGATCACGGGGGCCGGCCCCAACTACGCCAACTACCTGATGGCCGGCATCTTCGTGCAGACCGTGATCTTCGGCGCCACCACCACCGGCGTCGGGCTGGCGCAGGACCTCGAAAAGGGCCTGATCGACCGCTTCCGCTCGCTGCCGATGGCGAAATCCGCCGTGCTGACGGGCCGCACGATCGCTGACCTGGTGCGCAACCTGTTCGTCGTGCTGGTGATGCTGGCGGTCGGGCTGATCGTCGGCTTCCGCCCGTCGGGCTCGCCGCTGGCGTGGGGAGCCGCGATCGGGTTGATCCTGCTGGTGAGCTTCGCCTTCTCGTGGATCTCGGCCACCATCGGCCTGATCGTCCACAGCGTCGAGGCGGCGCAGTCGGCGGGGTTCGTCTGGCTCTTCCCGCTAACGTTTGCCAGCAGCGCGTTCGTTCCGGTGGACAAGATGCCCGACTGGCTGCAGGGATTCGCCAACCACCAGCCGGTATCGGTCTTCGTAGACGCGGTGCGTGCGCTGCTGCTCGGTCAGACAGTCGGTGCGGATGGCTGGCAGTCGGTCGTCTGGTGCGCCGCCATCCTGGTCGTGTTCATCCCGCTTTCGGTCTGGCTCTATGGCCGCCGTGTCGGACGCTAAATCGCCCTGACCATCAACCTGCCCAGGCCGCCGTCTGTTCCCAGAATGTGGAAGCGGACGGCGGCTTCTCTACGTGATTGTGCGCAAGCTGCTGGGCCGCGGGCGCGTGGTGATGGCACACATGTGGAGGCCGTGGTACACTCCCGCGCAGCATCGGTCACCTCCCCGTTCGCCGCCATGACCTGACCGGGGAGCGCGGATGACCGTGGGAGAGGAGTGTTCTCATGCGCGCCACCGGGCTGCTCGAACGCCAGTTCACCAGCGTCAATCAGATTCTGCACGACGTCGCCGACGACCTCACCCCAGATGAGCTGACCACGCTGATCCTGCCCGACACCAATCTACTGGCCTTCGACCTGTGGCACGTGACGCGCACGCAGGATTGGGCGGTGCAGACGCTCGTCCGCGGCGTGCCGGAGATTGTGGACGAGCCGCGCTGGCAGGACCGCGGGCGGCTGGCGACGCACGGTATTGGCGTGGGGCTGAGCCGCGACGAGGCGGACGCTTTGGCCCGCGCGCTGGCGAAAGCCGACATCCTGGCCTACGCCGACGCGGTGCATGCGGCGATCCTCGCCTGGCTGCGCGCGCTGCCCGACGACGATGTGCTGGATGCCCAACCCGACGTGCCAGCGCACCTGACGCGCTATCCGGTGTATCTGGAGCAGGCGATGCGCGACGAGGTGCCGTGGATGTTCCAGCAGCCGCCGGTGTGGCGCTGCCTGGCGCCAGCCATTGGCCACGACCGCGACCACCTGGCCGAGATGGACCTGCTCAAGCGCCAGCTCCGCGCCCGCTCCGACTGACCAGAGACTATGGGCAGCCTGTGTGGTGAAGTGCTCTGCCTTCGCGATCTTCGCGCTGGCTTCGCGTCCTTCGCGTTCGCCGTCTTCTCCCCCGCGGCCCGAAGGTCATTCGTAGCGCAGCGCCTCGGCTGGAGCGACGCGCGCCGCCTGTGCCGCGGGCGCCAGCGCGGCCAGCACCGCGACCGCCAGCGCGATCAGGCACACCGCGGCCAGCTCCGCCACTGGCACGACCAGCGGCAGACCCGACGGCACCGGCGCGAAGAAGCTCACGGCGACCAGGTTGCGCGCCAGCGTCAGCCCCAGCGCGAGGCCCACGCCGGTGCCTAACACGCCGATCACCAGCGCCTCGACCACGAATAGCCCGCCTACCGCCCGGCGCCGGAAGCCCAGCGCACGCAGCATGCCGATCTGCTGGCGCCGCTCGACCACCGCGCGGGTGCCGGTGACGGCGAGGGCGATCATGCCCGCCAGCAGCGCCAGTCCCACCAGGCCGATCAGCACGCGACTGGCGAAGACCTGCGGCGCGTTCTGATCCACCAGCGCGTCGCCGATCACCGTCGTCTGGAAGCCGTTATCCAGCAGCGCCGAGCCAATGGCGAGCGCGTCGTGGTGGACGGGCGCGCCGGGACGCAGCTTGAAGAAGTAGTAGTCGCCGGCGAAGTGCGCCAGCCCCTGCTCCATCGGCGCGAAGGTCTCAGGCGAGCCGAGCAGGCCGTAGCTCTGGCTGTGCGAGTTGTCTACGATGCCGACCACCGTCACCTGCTGCGGCGGGCCGCCACGCGGATCGGCCAGCCACAGCGAGGTGGGCGCGATGCGACCCGGCCCCAGCGCGACGCCGCGCAGGTGCAGGGCGTAAGCGCCCAGTGCGTTGGGATCGCTGATGATCTGGCGCACGTCGGGCGGCACGGCCTGTTGCGCCTGCAACGCCGCACTCTGACCCAGCAGCGACTCCAGCGCCGCGAGTCCGAGCAGACCGGAGGCAATCGGCGGCGCCACGAAGTCCTGCACGCCCACGCGCGCCGGTGGCGCGACGCCCAGTCGCGCGAGATCGGCATCATCGAGCGCGCCGGCATCGATCACCACGTCGCCGGGGTGCGTGCGCACGGCATCCCACACGGCGGCGTCGCTGGCGAGCTGCGGCGCGCGCGCGATCAGCGGCAGCCCCTGCCCGTGCAAGAACGTGCCGGAGATGCTGGCCGCCGGATAGACAGCCCAGCGCGCGCCCGGCACGCCGGGCTGGAGCATGATCAGCGGCAGCGGCGAGGCCTGCGCGACGCCCGCGAGGTCGTCTGCGACATCTGGCTGCGACGCGCGGATCGCGTTCGTGACCTGGGCCGTGTCGCCCGGCGAGGTGAAGAGCGGCTGGCCGATGATGTCGTAGCCGCCCGACTGGGCGCTGAAGTTGCCATAGCGCTGCGCCGTCGAGGCGGCGATGCAGGCCATCACCACCATCGTGCAGGTCACCAGCGAGAACATCGCCACCGTCAATCCACTGCGCAGCCGCTGCTGCGCTGGGTAGACCAACGCGACCGACGAGACGACGTGCGGTCGGGCACCCGCACGGCTCAACAGGCGCAGGGGGCGCAGAAACAGGTCGAGATTCGGTGCCAGGGCAAAGACGGCGCCAGCGACCGTCATCACGCCGGAGGCGAAAAAGAAGCCCACCCCGGCGTCCAGCGGCGGCAAGGCCAGCAGATGCTGCAGCGCGTCGAGCGGCAGCGACCACTGCGCCACCATCGCCAGCCCGATGCCCAGTGCGCTCAGGCGGTCGGCCCCGCTGCGCAGGCGGTTGGAGGCGCGCACCGCCTCGGAGGGCTTGCGGCGGGCAAGCACGCGCGATCCGATGCCAACACCGAGCCAGCGCAGCACCAGTACGAGCGAAATCAACACGCCGGAGAGCGCAGACTCCACAGCCAGCGCGTCGCCGCGCGGCACGGCGATCTGGTAGGCAACAAGGCTCGCGACCAGCGGGACCAGCCCGCGCACCGTCAGGCCCCAGGCGAGCCGCAGCCAACTGCGGGTCCTCACCCCCCAGCCCCCTTTCCCCGCAGGGCGAGGGGGAGCTAGAGGGGGTGCGGGGAACGCGGAGGGCGCGGAGGTTCGCGGAGGGCGCGGAGAGGAAGAGAGCAGAGAGAGCAACCGCAGAGGGCGCAGAGGGCGCAGAGGGCGCAGAGGGCGCAGAGGAGAGAGGAACCGCGGAGGGGCTGCGGAGGTGTGGGCAGTTGGGATTTCGCCGGACGGGATTAGCCGCGGCTCTTCAGGTCGCGTCCCCGCCTGACGATCATCTTGCCCTTCAGGCCGCATCCCCGCCCCACGGCCATCTTGCCCTTCGCCTGCGTGTTTGGGCGCTTGGCTCCATCGTATAGCGAGCCAGGGCAGGGCGCCGCGGACGAGCTGCGCCAGCGAGGGGCGCAGGCGCGGCGGTTCGGCCACACCACGCAGCGCGGGGGCAATGCTGCCGCCGCTCGCGGCCCACACGGCGATAGCGACCGCGCCGAGCGTGACGAGCAGCCCCAGGCAGAGGGCGGCCAGCAGCCGATCCGGCTCGACGTCAAGGCGCAATGGCAGGCCGAACTGCGCCACCGTCGGCGCGACGAGCTGGATGATCGCCGCTCCCAATCCCAGACCCAGCGCCGCGCCGAGCACGCTCGCTGGCACGCCGTAGGCCGCGCCTTCGAGCAGCAGCAGGCGGATCACGCGCGAGCGGTGCATCCCCAGCGCACGCATGGTCGCCAACTCCGCACGGCGCTCGGCGGCCAGCAGCGCGAAGATCAGGAAGATCAGCAGCACGCCGATGGCGAGCGCGAAGAGCGTGTAGAGCGCCAGGATACGGTCGAAGAGCTGCTCAGCGCCCAGCGCGTAGTTCACGCCCTCTTGCTTGACCTTGCGCGTGTGCAGGCCGGTCGGCGCGTAGGTATCCACCGTCGCGGCGATGCCGTCGCTATAGACCACGCCGGAGAGACCGTCGCCACGGTTGGCGATGTAGAGCCGGTTGACCTCACCCGGCGCCGCCAGCAGTGTTTGCAGCGTGCCCAGAGGCGCCAGCGCCGTGGGGAACTGCGAGGCCGCGCCACCGGTGACGATGTTGCGCAGGATGAAGCGATAGCGCTTGCCGGGTGCGTACGATGAGTACACGTCGAGCGTGTCGCCAGGATTCGCGGCGAGCAGGCGCGCGGCGCTGTGGTTGAGGTTGATCTCGGTGGGTCCCAGGCTGCTGAGCGGCGGCGCGGCGGTGCCATCGCGTGCGGTGAAGTGACCCAGCGGTCCGGCCTCACTGTCGTCCAGCCCAACGCCCAGCACGTTGCCGCGCACCTGGCGTGTGTTCTCGTCTACGACGAGCAGATCGGGCACCGCCAGCGCCGGAGCAACGCCCGCGACGCGGTTGTCGTGCGCCAGGGTAGCCTCCACCAGCAGCGCATCACCGGCGGAGTACAATCCCAGCCCGCCGGAGCCGCTCACGACCTCTTCGTCCACGCGGCCCAGGCTATAGACGGCGACCTGCTTGACCGCCAGCACGATGGTGTCGTCCAGCACCAGCGCGGCGGAGATGAAGGTGGTGGCGAGCATCAGCCCGGCGACGATCAGCAGCGTGCGCATGGGCCGGCGGCGCGTGTTGCGCGCGGCGATGCGCGCCAGGTATGGCGAGCGCGCGGCCACGGCGGCAAGGGCCAGCAGCACCAGCAGCGCGGTGGCAAGCAGCGCGACGGTAGCGCTCGGTGGGCTGATGGTGAGGGCCGTGATCACTGTGCTTTCACTCGCTTCCAGGTCGGATAACGCCGCTTGGGCGGGCGTCCACCGGACGCCCCTACGAATCCTCGCCGCTTGGGCGTCCACCGGACGCCCCTACGCGATCCTCTGGTTCCCCCTCGCCCTGCAGGGAGGGCGAAGTGGCCGGGGGTGAAGGCTCCCTACAACCCGCCGGATGCGGCGATCTCCTGCGCGAATGCCGCCGCCAGCCGCCGGGCGCCCGCGTTCGATGGGTGCAGACCGTCGCTGCTGATGTACGCCGGATTCTGGGCCAGCTCGCTCCAGTCGTCGTAGAGGTTCACCAGCACCACATCCGACTTCGCTGCCGCGCCAGCGATCGCCACGTTCCAGGCGAGCACTTCCTGGTGCAGCGCGAAGGTGTTGCGGTCGGCGAAGTACGGCAGCAGCGAGAGGTCGGGCAGATTGGCGACGTAGACGCGTGCGTCGGTTTCGTCGCGCAGCGAGTCCAGCAGCGTGGTGATCTCGCGCGTAAAGGTGGGCGTGTCCTCGCCGTCGATCAGGTCGTTGATGCCCAGGAAGACCGTCACCAACCGCGGCTGCGCCTGCGCGGCAATCGGCAGCTCGTCGCGGATCGCGAGCTCGGCGGTGGCGCCGGGGATGCCGAGGTTGAGCAGCCGCACCGAGGGACCGAGCGTGCGCGCGAGCACCGCCGGCCAGTTGTCCTTGGCGGGATCAGTGGTGCCGGTGCCGTAGGAGTCGCTGGCGCCGATCGCGGCGTAGAGCACCGAGGCGGCGGGCGTGCCGGTGGCGACCAGCGGCGTCGGCGAGGGCGTCGCGGTTGCCTGCGCGCGACGTTGACCGCCGCTCCCGGCACATCCGGCGAGCAGCAGCGCGAGCGCCAGCGGGCCGAGCAGCGCGGCACGCTTGCACCGGCGCACCGCCTGTCGCCCATGTCCGGCATCCTCGCCTCGCTGCTGCATTGCCCATGCTCCCATCACCTAAGTTTACGTAATGCGATGGACAAGGGTTCCTGAACATCGCCCGCGCATTGGCACTCAATCCAGAAGCTCAGTCATTCGGGCGCTACGTCGCCCAGCAACGATGAGCAACCGCGGGAACATGCACGTCGGGTTGCATATGCCCTGCAACCGACCGCTCGCCAAGTCTGCATGACGAATCCTCCGCGTGCCGAATACGTACCTAGGGGGTTAGCACGTGGGGTGCCATTCGGCGCGCGGGCGCATTGCGCGGCGACTGCGCGGCCGCCCTGTGAGCGCAAGCCACCAGACTACGTAGTATCGCTTAGGCCGGCGTCGCGTGGTCAGGTGGTCGCGGCGACAGCGCCAGGAGAGGGCATGATGGCCGATACAGAGACCGGCGCGCCGTCCGCGGCTGCGGGATCCAGCCCGTCCCGTGACGACTCCCGCTCAGTCGCGCTCTTGTCGGGTCTCGCCGCCTTTTGCCTGGGCGTGCTCGCCGCGATCTGCTGGCTGGCCGCGCTGCTGCTCGACTTCCAGACGACAAAACTATCGGGCTGGGCGCGCGAAGCTCCCCACGCCGCGCTCGTGCTCGCCGTGCCGGCGCTCGTCATCCTGGTGGCGCAGGCCCGCAACGACCGCCAGGGGAACGCGCTCCGTTGGTGCGTGACCGTCCTCGCGCTTCTGATGATAGTTGTCGCCTCGGCTCCGGGGCTGCTGCTGGTGGCGAAGGCGCAGGATCTGGTGTCGCTGCCCCTGCGCATCCCAACGCTGGGTCTGGGCGTCGTACTGGGGTATACGATGCCCTTCGAGCGCTCAGCCGATGGTCAGGAGCGGCGAGGCCGTGCCGCAGCTGCCGGCGGCGCCGGCTTCGCGCTGCTGCTGGCGCCGGTAGCTTTCGTGCTCGTCACCACCGCGAACGCCGCTACGCCATTATGCCCGCCCCCGCCGGCGCAGGTTGACTGCGGCACGCAATTCGGCGTGGGAATCGCGCTGGAGATCGCCATCTGTGGCACCACCCTGCTCGCGCTGCTGCTCGCCCTGGCGATGGCGGCGCTCGGCGGCGTTATCGGCCGTGCGCTTGGCAGAATCGGACGGTAGGCAGGGCTGCTGGACTCTCACCCCAGCTCGTGGCGCATGAGCGCAATGGCGTCGTCTCGCGAGAGCGCCCGGCCCGCCGCAAATGCAGACTCTCGCGCATCATTGCCCAGTACCGCGAGCAAACAAGCGAGATCGCGCGCGCGCAGCGCACGCTCGGCGGGATCCAGGGGCATTGGCGTGGCGTCGCGGTGGGCCAGCGCCGCGGCGTAGAGCTGGGCGGCGCGCTCCAATGCACCGCGCCGGCAGGCGAGCGCCGCGGCCCGCTCGACCAGCCACCAGATGTACTCACCCTCGCGCGTCTGACCTGAGAGATCGTCGAGCGCCTGCACCAGGTCCGCGCGTGCCGTCTCGGAATCGCCAGCTTCGAGCGCGAGGCTGGCGCGGATGTAGCGGATACGCGCCGCCATCGTCTGATTGCCAAGCGAGCGGAAGAGCTGCTCCGCATCGTCTAGCTCGGCGCGGGCAGCCGCGAAATCGCCCAAGCGCCAGTGCGCGCGGCCGAGGGTGATGGCGCAGGTCGCCACACCAAAGATGTCGTGCTCTCGGAGGAAGAGCCGGTAGCTTGGCTCAGTGACCTCGACCGCCCGTGCCGGCTCGTCCAGGACGACGTACGCCTCGCCGACGTTGTTCCAGGTGAGCGCTCGTGCCCAGTCACTCTCGCCCAGCTCACAGCTCAGTGCAAGAGACTCTTCGTAGGAGGCCAACGCCTCGCGCGGCTTACCCATCTCATAGTGCAATCCGCCCAGATTCAACAGCGGAAACACCATGCCGCGGCGATTGCCGGTCTCACGATGCAGCGCGAGGCACGCCTCGAAGAGTGCCGCCGCCTGCTCATACTCACCCAGTGCGGTGAGCGGGTTCGCCAGATTTGACATGGCGTGGGCGATTTGTGTCTTGTCGCCCAGCGCGCGCCGCAATGCCAGCGCCTTCTCGCCCGCCTCGCGTGCCTGCTCGAGGCGGTCCTGGCGGTGCAGGATCGCGAGTACCCCCGTCCATGCCTCAGCGAGCAGGTACAGTTCCTCGCGGCTCGTCGACGTTCCTGCCATCGTGATGAAGCGTTGGAGCCACTTCAGCCCATCCTGAAAGTGGTGAAAGGCCCAGAAGCGCCACAGAGGGGCGACCATGCGCAGGCCGTGCGACGTCGCATCGGCCTCCAATGCCCAGCTGAGCGCCGCGCGCACGTTCTCGTACTCGACCTCCAGCCGGGCCATCAGACCCTCAACCTGATCGAGCACCTGGGTGTCGATCAGCTCGACCATCTCAAGAAAGAACTCGGCGTGCCGGCGCCGGGCCTCTTCCCACTCGCCCGCGGCGCGCAGGCACTCCTGGGCGTATGCGCGTAGTGTCACCAACTGGGTGAAGCGTGGTGTGTCGGCGCAATCGGTGGAGTTGGCACATTGGAGCAGGCTGGCGTCGAGGAGTGCGCCGAGATCGGCAAGCAGCGCCTCGTCCGTCAGACCCGACACGCGCTCTATCGCATCTGCCGCGGCGCCGCCCACGAACACGCCCAACGAGCGAAAGAGCCGCCGCTGCTCCTCGGTAAGCTGGTCGTAGCTCCAGGCAATCGTCGAGCGCATGGTGCGCTGGTGATCGGCTAGGTCCTGGGGGCCTTCGGCGAGCACGCCGAGGAACCGCGGCGCGTGCAGCCGGTCGTGGAGCTGGCGCGGTCCCAGGAATCGTACGCGCGCGGCGGCCAACTCGATGGCGAGCGGCAGGCCGTCCAGCCGCGCGCAGATGTCGGCGACGAGGCGTGCCTCCGGTAGGCTCGTGGGGGCGAAATCGGGTTGCGCGGCGCGGGCGCGCTCCACAAAGAGCGCCACCGACGGCACCGCGCGCAGGGCATCCACAGAGTCCATCTCGGCGGGGGTGGGCAACGCCAGCGGCGCCACGGGGAAGCAGTGCTCGCCGCGCACGTTAAGCGCCGCACGGCTTGTTACCAGCGCCTTGACGTGAGGACAGGCGATCAGCAGCTCCAGGACGGCACGTGCCGCGGGCAGCACCTGCTCGAAGTTATCCAGCACCAGCACGAGCTTGCGGTCGCGGAGAGCGTGAGCCAGAGAGTCGCGTAGGGGCCGCGCGCCGCCCGCACGCAGATCGAGCGCCTGGGCGATGGCGGCCAGCACGCGATCCGGCTCTTGCACGGGAATCAATCCCACGAAGGCCACGTCCTGGCCCTGCTCGCGCTGCAGCGTCGCGGCAAGGTGGACTGCCAGGCGGGTCTTGCCGACGCCGGCTGGGCCGGTGAGTGTGAGCAGCCGCGTCGTCGGGTGCGCCAGCAGATCGAGCAGCGCGTCCTCGTCGTGATCGCGCCCGATCAAGGTGGTGAGCGGCACGGGCAGACTTCCACTGCTCGACAGACCTGGCGCAATTGATTCGACACCATCGGCCGCCGATGAGACACCATCCGAACGGCGCACCCGGCGAGCTGCCTCCATGAAGGCTGCCGCATCCGTTGGCGGGAGCGCCAGCGCGGCGCTCAGCATCTCGACGGTCGCCCGCTGTGGAGTGCGCGTCAGGCCGCGTTCGAGCAGACTCACCGACGCCGCGCTGAGGCCCGCGCGCTCGGCCAGCTCCTCCTGCGTCAGCCCGCTCGCGCGGCGGTGGCGGCGCAGCAGAGCGGCGAAATCAGGGGTGTCCAGAGACGTGCCCATCGCGACCGCGGACTCCTCTCTGAGGCGCCTGATACCGTCACCCTGCCGCGACGATATGCCCATTCTAGCACTCGGTGTCGCATACGGAGGTGAGTGCCGATTGTGCCCACTTTTCCGAGCGATCTTACGGATTCTTTCTGGTCCCCGGCGGCGCGTGCGGGCACACTGCGCTCATACCGATCCCTGCGCTGCGCTGCGACACGGCGTGGGGACTGGGCAGCCCGGGGCAGGGACCACGACCTCGCAGCACAAGCGCGATCCCGCCGCGGAGATCGGAGCCGAACGACATGGCCGACGCCTGGAACACGACTCCCACCTTCGGCGCGCAGCTCGTGCATGCCGAGCGCGTGCTGGCGGCGGCCGGGTCGCCGGCCCCGTGGCAAGAGGCGGCCGAGCTGCTGAGCTACGCGCTCGACGTGCCGGTCCCGGTGCTGCTCGCGCAGCCCGCGACGTGCCTGCGGCCTGAAGATGTGCTGCGCTACGTGGGTCTGGTGCGGCGCCGCATGGCGGGCGAAGCCTTGCCGCGCATCACCGGACATATCGCCTTCATGGGCCTCGACCTCGCCATCGGGCGTGCGGACTCTCTGATTCCGGCGGATGCCGAGCGGCGGGCGCAGATCGCGCTCGAATGGGGGCGGCACCATGCGCCAGGCGAGCTGGCCGTCGCGGAGATCGGCACGGGCTGTGGCGCCATCGCCCTGGCGCTGGCGACGCTGGAGCCGCGGTTCACACGCATCTACGCGGTGGACCCATCCGCGGCGACGCTGGAGACGGCGACGGCCAACGGCGCGCGCTACCTGCTGAATCTGGTGATCAGTTGGCTTGCGGGCGATGGCCTGGACGTCGTACCAGAGCCGGTAGACCTGATCGTCTGCGGCCGGCTCGATCGTGGGCAAGCGGCAGTTGATCAGGGCGAGCGCACGGCGGAAGTCGTCTCCCTGCGGGACGTGCTCCTGCTGAAGCAGGCGCCGGCGAAGCTGCGGCCGGGCGGTGCGCTGATCTGGAGCCTCGATCGCGCGCGGGAAGCGGAAACCCTCGCGCTGATCGATCTCGCCTTTCCGGATGCGCGGGTGTGGGTCGATCCCCAGGCGGGAGAGGTGGTTATCGTGGTGGTGCAATTGGCGGGTCAGCCATCAGGCGGCGAGACGCCCGATGCCGAGAGCTGACCGGCCGCCTGAGTGTCTGGCGTGTTCGCAATGCAGCAGCGCCGCGCCGCTAGAGGGAGGAGAGGAGCACATATGTCACGCAATCATCGCGCGCTCGCGAGTCTCGTGCTGGTTGGCCTGCTCGCACTGGCGGCCTGTAGTGGCGCGGGCACGAGCACGGGGGGTACTGGAGGCAACGGCAACGGGAGCCGCTCGACGGCGCCAACCGCGACGGCAACGCCCAAGCCCAAGCCGTCCAGCCTGCCGCCAATCACCATCGCCTACTGCCAGCAGCTCATGACGGTCGCCGAGGAGAATCAGATCATCCAGCCGGCGAATCCCGCGACCACGATCATCGCCGGTACCGGGGACGGCTTCGGCACCTGCCACTATACGTACGGGGCGGGAGGACCGTTGAGTGACGATCTCCTTATTACCCTCGAGACCTACAAGGGGTCAACACCTATCTCCCAACAGGACATCACCGACTACCTTGCGCAGGCCGCCCAAGATCCCGATGTGACGGTGACCTCCTTCCAGATGGTCACTGGTGTGGGAGATCAGGCGGCGTTCGCCGCTGTCACATTCCATCCCGAAGGCTTCACCGCCTACGCCGACGGCTTCGTAGTCCTCTATGGGAGTGTGCTCTTTGATTGCGCGACTCCCTTCGTCAACACCACCCCCCCGCCGGCTGCCACGCAGATGAGCAAGCTGCAGCAGTGCGCCCAGCAGGTGGTCAGCCGGCTGTAGCGACGGTTACGAGACCTCACCCGCGGCGCAGAGGCGAGGCGGGCCTCGCCACTACACTGCCGAGAGGGCGTTGGCGATCGTAGGGGCGTCCGGTGGACGCCCGCTGGGGATGAGGTTCGCCTACCTGCGCAGTCACTCGTAGCGCAGGGCGTCGGCAGGGGTGACGCGCCCCGCTTGCCACGCTGGGACGACCGCGGCCAGCGCGGCGGCGGCCAGCGCGGCGGCACAGATCGCGCCCAGCACGTGCCACGGCACCACGAAGGTGAGGCCAGTGGAGTACTGCTCGAAGAAGTCGGCGGCAAAGAGGCTGCGGCACAGCGCGAGGCCCAGCACCAGTCCCAGCAGCGTGCCCGCGCCGCCCACCAGCAGCGCCTCGATGAGGAAGATCGCCTGCACGTGGGCGCGGCGGAAGCCCAGCGCGCGGAGCATGCCGATCTGCTGGCGCCGCTCGACCACCGCGCGCGACCCCGTCACCGCCAGCGCCGCCATGCCCACCAGCAGCGTCAGCCCCACCAGCCCCACCAGCACGCGGCTGATGAACACCCGCGGGCCATTCACGTCGAGCAGCAGGTCTTGCAGCACCGTCGTCTCGAAGCCGTCGTTGAGCAGCGCCGAGCCGAGCGCCAGCGCCTCGGTATGCGCGTCCACGCCGGGGGCGACCTTGAAGTAGTAGTAATCGTTGCCGAACGGCGGCAGGCCGTGCTCGGCGGGCGCGAAGGTGGCGGGCGAGCCGAAGAGGCCGCGGCGCTCGCCGCTATCGTCGCGCACGATGCCCACAATGCGCAGCTTGACCGCCGGCCCGCCGCGCAGGTCCGTCACCCAGATCGGCGTCGAGGCGATCGTGGCGGGACCCGTCACGACGCCGCGCAGCCGCAGCGTCACCTCGCGCAGGAAGCCCGGATCGCTCAGCAGCGCCTGCGCCCCTGCCTCGGCCTGGAGCGCCTGCGCATCGCTCGTCGCCGCCGAGGGGTCGTCGAGCGCCTCCAGGCTGGAGAGGCCCGGCAGGCCGGAGGCGATCGGCGGGCCGATCAGCGCACTCTCGCCGATCCCCGGCGGCCGCGCCTGGAGGCCGAGCCGTGTCGCGTCGGCCGAGCTGAGTGCGCCGGCATCGATCACCACGTCGCCCGGCTGCGTGCGCACCGCGTGCCAGACGCTCGCGTCGTCGCCAAAGCCGCTTGCGCGGGCGATCAGCGGCAGCCCTACGCCGTCGAGGAATGAACCCTCCACCTGTGAGACGGGGTAGACCGACCAGCGGGCATTGGGCGCGCCGGGCTGTAGGATGCCCAGCGGCAGCGGCGTGGCAGAGCTGGCGGCGGCGAGCGCCGAGGGATTGTCCCCCGCGTGACGCAGCGCGCTCTCGACCTGGCTGATGCCGCCCACCGGCGCGAAGAGCGGCTGGCCGGCGACGTCGTAGCCGCTGGATTGCGCCGGCAGATTGTCGTAGCCCTGCGTGGTGGAGGCGGCGATGCAGGCCATCAGGACCATCGTGAAGCACACCAGCGTGAAGAGCGCCAGCCCGACGCCGGTGCGGAAGCGCTGCTGCGAGGGATAGACCAGCGCGATGCGCGCGACCGCTCCGCGCCGTCGTCCGAGCCGCAGCAGCGCCCGCGCGGGGGCCAGCAGCAGGTCCAGGTTCGGCGCCAGCGCCACCACCGCGCCGGCAACCATCATCACGCCGCTGACGAAGAACGTCTCGATGCCGCCGGTGAAGCGCGGCAGCCCCAGCGCCTCGGGCGCGTCGAGCGGCAGCGCCCAATAGAGCGCGACCACGCCACCGATCACCAGCGCGGTGAGCCGGTCGGCGAGCACGGTCGCGCGTGCGATGCGGCGCAGAGCGGAGGGGTCCTCACCCCCCGGCCCCCTCTCCCTGCGGGGCGAGGAGGCGCCAGAGGAATTCACCACAGAGGCAACGGAGGGAACGGAGGAGGACGCAGAGGGGGAGGGAGGAACCGCGGAGGACGCGGAGGGCGCGGAGGACGCGGAGGACGCGGAGGACGCAGTTGAGGAGCCAGAGAAGGTATCGCGAATGGGCGGCGGAGGCGAGGCGGGCCTCGCCACTACACCTGGCGCGAGCGAGGAGGCGGCAGCGGATTCGTAGGGGCGTCCGGTGGACGCCCGCCGCGCGTCCGTATCCTTCGGGTGGCGATGGTGTAGGGGCGTCCGGTGGACGCCCGCGGTCGCGCCAACGAGCGCCAGCGCGCCCCAGCGCAGCGCGAGCACGCCGCCGGTCAGCACCAGCGTCACCCCCAGCGAGAGTAGCAGGATGTCCTGTCGCCGCTCGGCCTGGTCGAGCAGCCAGCGCCCAGCCAGCAGCGGCACGAGTCCGCGCGCGATAAGTCCCCAGGCCAGACGCCACAGCGAGGCCGGGATCGCCGTCGGGTCGCGCGTGGTACGAGCGGGCGCACTCGCCACGTCGCGCAGCAGGCCGGCGAGCGAGGGGGTGGGCCGCGGCGGCTCCGGCAGGTCGCGCAGCGCAGCGGCGACCGTCATGCGCGTCACGCTCCAGGCGGCGAGCCAGATCGTGCCGAGGGTGAAGACGAAGCCGAGGCAGAAGGCGACGATCATGCTCTGGCTCTGCACTGCCAGCTTGAGCGGGAAGCCGATCTGCGACAAGATTGGGCTGACCAGCTTGACGATCAGCACACCCAGTCCCAGCCCGCCTAGCATCCCGGCGAGCGCGGCGCCGGCATCGTAGGTCGCGCCCTCGTAGAGCAGCATGCCCACCACGCCGCTGCGGCGCATCCCCAGCGCGCGCACCATCCCTAGCTCGGCACGGCGCTCGGCGGCCAGCAGCGCGAAGATCAGGAAGATCAGCAGCAGGCCAATGGCGAGGGCGAACGACGTGTAGAGCGTGAGGATGCGGCCGAAGATGTCCTGCGCGCGCAGCGCGAGCCGCACGCCGTCCTGTTTGACCGTATCCGCGCGCACGTCGCCCGGCAGCAGGTAGTCAATCCGCGCGGCGACGAAGTCGCTGAAGGCGACGCCCGTCAGGCCATCGCCTGCGTTGGCGACGTAGATGTGGTTGATGTTGGCGTCCGCGCCGAGCATCTGCTGAAACCTGGCGAGCGGCAGCACCATCGCCGGCGGATCGCCCAGCGGCCCACCGGAGATGACGGCCCGCACGGTGAAGCCGAAGCGCTGTCCCGGCCAGCGCGTGGAGTAAAGGTAGACGCTGTCGCCGGGACGCGCGTTGAGCAGTGTACCCAGCGTGCGATTGAGATAGACGCCGCCGGGATCGAGCGCGGCGGGCGGCGCGGGATGGCCGGCGACGTCGCGCAGATCGGCCAGCGGACCGCTGGAGTCGGGGGCCAGCGCGATGCCGTTGACGCCGCCGCGCACCTGGCGCGCGGTCTCGTCGGCCACCAGCAGGTTGCCGGCCACCAGCGCCGGAGCGACGCCCGCCACCCGGTGGTCGCCCGCCAGCCCGGCTTCGAGCTGGTCGCCATAGCGCTCAGGGTAGAGGTTCAGGCTGCCGGAGCCGCCGATCACGTCTTCGTCCACACGGCCCAGGTTGAAGACGGCGACGGTCTTGACGGCGGTGGTGATGGTGTCATCCACCGCCAGCGACGAGGCGACGAACATCGTCGAGAGCATCAGGCCGAAGACGATCAGCGCTGTGCGCAGCGGCCGCCGCCCCACGCCGCGCATGCCGATACGGGCCAGATGTGGCACGCGCAGCGCGCGCAGCGCCAGCAGCGCGACCGCCGCCAGCGCCGCGACGACGAGCGGGCGCACCAGCGCATCGCTGTTGAAGCTGAAGATGTTTACCACAAGCGTTTCGGAATCTAGGGCGATCTCTTACGGTGTCGGTGCGATGCCGGCGCGGGCGTCCACCGGACGCCCCTACGAAGTTCGCAGCGCCGCGGCGAAGAGCTGTGCCAGCCGCTCGGCGCCAACCGCCGAGGGATGGAAGCCGTCGCTGCTGAAGTATTCGGGATGCTGTGACAGCTCCTGCCAGCCGCCGTAGAGGTCCACCAGCGTCACGTGAGCCGCGGCACAGTCGGCGGCGATGGCGCGGTTCCACGCCTGGACCGCGGCGCGCAATGGGCCGGGGTCGGCGTACCAGAAGCGCGGCACGAGCGTCAGATCGGGAATGTTGCCGACGGCGATACGTGCGTGCGGCAGCCCGGCGCGCAGGGCATCGAGCAACTGGGCAAGCTGGGCCTGGTAGGTGTCGAGCGCGACGCCGTCGGCGAAGTCGTTGACGGCCAGCCAGACGGTGACGTCGTTGGGGTGGCTGTCGAGCGCGATGGGTAGCTCGGTCTGGAGCGCCGAGGCAACCGTCGCACCGGGGATGCCAAGGTTGATCAGGTGAACACCTGTGCCGAGCTGCGCCGCGAGATCCGTCGGCCACGCCTCGCGGTCGGGGTCGTCGGTGCCGATGCCAAAGGCATCGCTGGCGCCGATGGCGACGTAGGTCAACGTTGGGCGCGCCGGCCGCTCCACCGGCGGCGCTGAGCTGGCCGATCTGCCCGCGCAGCCGGCGAACAGCACGACGAGTGCCAGCAGCGCCGCGAGCGCGCCGGACCTCACCCCCCGTCTCCCTCTCCCGCGGGGAGAGGGGGTGACGCGCAGCGCCGGGGGTGAGGTCGGCTGTAGTGTGCGCGCCCGATGGGCGATGACATGTGGATCGGACATGGAATCCATCCGATTGCATCCGCGCTGGGCCGACGACCTGGCGAGCAACGGCGCGGGCAGCGAAGACGACATGGCGGCTAGCAAGCTGTCCGGCGGCACGTAGCATGAGGTCGAGCGGCGACCACGCATTGTACCACGCGGGTGTTGCGCTGATATTACGGCCGGGTGCCCTGCCAATTTACGGCCTGTCGCAATTGGCGCGCTGGGTGCGTAGATCGCTAGCGTGGGCACGTTGCCCTGGCTCGACAGGGTGCAGGCGCGCCGGGTTTCGTGGGTGCGGTCGCGCGCGGACTGGCGGCTGCGACAACATTGCGACAGCCCCGCAACGGCTGCGCGACATCCAGCCGCTATCCTAACTGTGGATGGGTACCGAACGTAGATGAACAGGACGAGGCCCGCGGAGAGGAGCGGCAGATGAAGGCGGCGGCAACGGCTCCCGTCCGGGCGCGCGGCGCTCAATTGGCTGCGCTGCCGCTCGTCGAGAGTGTGAAGCGGCCGCGGGCAGGCGTGCTGGCGGGGCTGGTGGTGCTGAGCGCGATCTGGGGCATGGTGGTGGACGGCTCGCTGATTCCCGTGCCTGTGCCCGCGCTGGCCCCAACCGGTAACTCGACGCTCTTCCAGGCGACGACGGCCGCCGCCTTCGCGCTGCTGGGCATCCTCTATGGGCCGTGGGTCGGAGCGTCGGGCGGGTTGGTGCGCGATGGCACGGGCTACCTGGCGCTGCTGTTGATCCATCCCGCGATGGTGCTCCATCCAGGCTTCGCCGCGCGGGCGGGCCATGCGGCGGTGGACATCGTCGAGGATATGCTGCTCGGCTGGATACCGGCGCTGGTGGCCCAGCACACGCGCCGCCTCGATCTGCTGGCGCTCGCCACCGCGGGCGCCGCGTGGGTCTCGCTGCCGTTCCTGGTCGCCGGCACGGTGCTCTCGGCGGGCCATCCCGGCCATCTCTGGACGGCGCTGACGACGGCGGTGGGAGACTGGAACGAGCCGGTGGACCCCGGCCTCACCGTCTATGCGCTGCTGGCGGGGGCGCTCGTCACCCTCGCCCTCGCCCACTGGACCTCGCGCCCACGCATCGCGCTGCTGCTCGCCGTGGCATTCGCCGCACCGGCCGCGCTGCTGATCGCGTTGGGCGCGCATCCATAACCGGCAGCCGCTCCTGGAGGCCTGGCATGACTACTTCAAGCGTTGAATTCAGCACCGATGCGCTGGATGCTCGCGCCGCCGCCGTCCGCTTTGGTGATGATCGGTTGATCGTTGACTTGGTAGATGGCCGCGTGCTCAGCGTCCCCCTCGCCTGGTTCCCTCGCCTTGCCAATGCGACGCCGGAGCAGCGCGCGGATTGGTATCTCCTCGGCGACGGTGAGGGCATCCACTGGGAAGCGGTAGACGAGGATATCTCCGTGCCGCTGCTGCTCGGTCTGCCCTGCCCGTAGCGGGGCGTGCCTTGGTGCTCCGATCTCGGACCCGTCATACTCCCGTTGCGGCAAGGGATTGCGCCGTCACTCGCCAGGCTGCCCCAGCGGAGGCTGCGCGGCGGTTGATGCTTCCGCTTGCTCTGGCGGCTGCTCCGTCGGGGGCATTTCGGCCGGCGGCGTGCCCAGCTCCACGCGGTCGGAGCGCGCCAGCTCGGGGTCTTCGTCCTCGGCCATCGGGATCGCTGGCAGATCAGGGGTGGGTTTCGCCGTGACAGCGATCGAGGGGATCGCGCGGCTCTGGGCCACACTGCCGCGTAGCATGCCACGCCAGCCAGCGTCCACCAGCGGCCGCAGGCGCTCCAGCCGCTCGCGCATGGTGCCCATCCAGCGGCCAAAGCGCGTGTCGGGGCTTACGTCGCGCCACAGGTCGCGGGCGTCGAGCACCTGGCCGATGGCTCCCTGCACCTGTTGCAACAGGTCGATCGTCTGGTTGAGCGTCACCAGCAGATCGCCTTCCGCCAGGTCTACGCGCCGCAGTAGGCCACCGAGCGAGTAGCCGCGGTGCCAGCTCAGTGCCACGCCGTGGAACGACTCGACGATGCCGGGGCTGAGCTGCAAGCTCTCCTCCGACTCGACACCCAGCACGTCGCGCAGCGCGTTGTACACCTCGCGTCGTGCCTGGAGCAGCCGTTGCGAGAGCTGATCGTAGTTGCGCAGCGGCCGGTCGTCGTCGAAGGTGAACCAACTGATGACCTCGGCCACCTCGGCAGCGTTGAGGTCCTCGAAGGTGCCGTTGACGATCAGCTCGGTGAGCACCATGCCCGCCGGATGGAAGATCGCGCGCAGCAGCCGACCCTTCACCGTCAGTTCGTCGTCGCGGCCGATGTAGCCCAGGTGGCGCAGCACGTAGATCGTGCCCTCCAGCTCGGCCGCAGCCGCACGGCTCAGCCGGTAGCGCCCCTGCTGTGCCTCTGCCTCTGCCTCCGCGTGCGGGCGTCCACCGGACGCCCCGACGCTACGTTGCCCCGACCGCGAGACGCCGTGCTCGACGTGGCGCGCCGCGCGCCGCTGGAACTCGCGGAAGCTCGCGGCCACCGCCAGCCGCAGGCGCTCTGGGTGGTGCGGCGTCCAGAGGTTGAGCACCGAGTTGTAGCGCACCGTGAAGGCGCTCGTGACCGGCAACAGCGGCGCGGTCAGCAGCGCGAAGGCCTCCTCGAACGATTCCCACGGCGAGTAGGGGATCACCGCCGCGCCGCGCACGTCAATGCCGCGCCGGCCCGCCCGCCCCGTGAGCTGCTGGTACTCATTGGGCGTCAGCAGGCGCATCTGGACGCCGTCGAATTTGCTCAGCGACCCCAGCGCCACGCTGCGCGCCGGCATATTGATGCCCAGCGCGAGCGTATCGGTGGCGAAGACCGCTTTCAGCTCGCCGCGCTGGAACAGCGTCTCGACCATCACCTTGAGGCCCGGCAGCAGTCCCGCATGGTGGAAGGCCAGCCCGCGCGGCAGCAGCGCCGCCAGCCGTTGCACCTGATCGAGCTTGCGGTCGTCGGCAGGCAGCGCATCCACCCACTCCTTCACCTCCGCCGCCAGCCGCGCGCGGTCTTCGGGACTCACCAGCAGATGGCCCTTGGCGCCCTCCGCCGCGGTCTCGACCGCCCGGCGGCCGGGGAAGAAGTAGAGGCACGGCAGCAGCTCGGCCTGGCGCAGCGCGGTCAGCACCTCGCCCGGCTCCGGCGCCTGGCGCCGCAGCGGACCAGCCGTCTCGCCCTCCTGTGCGCCTGCTTGTCGCCCACTAGACGGCGCCGTCGTCCCTTCTCCTTCTCCGCGTCCTCCGCGCCCCTCCGCGCCCTCCGCGTTGTCCGTTCCTACTCCCCCTCGCCTCGCGGGAGAGGGGGCTGGGGGGTGAGGTCCGTCGCCCTGCCGCCGGGCCAGCAGATCGCGCAACACCGGGTATGACGCCTGCTCGTCCTCGCCCTCATCCTCGGTCACGTAGCGCCGCCAGCGCGCCTGCCGCCGCGCCAGCTTCGCCTCGCCGCCGATGCCTGGGAAGCGCGCCACCCGCCGCCCCTGCGCGTTCTGGACGAGGTGTAACACGCCATCCACGAAGAAATAGTGCTCCAGTGGCACGGCGCGCGCCGTGGTGAAGACCAGCTCGGTGGGACCATGCACCGCCTCGATCCAGCGGCGCAGCTCGCCCGCGTTGCTGACCGTGGCCGAGAGGCCCACGAGCTGCACGTGCGGCGGCGAGTGGATGATCGCCTCTTCCCAGACGGGGCCGCGCTGCGGCTCGCTGAGGTAGTGCAGCTCGTCGAAGACCACGCAGGCGACGGTCGAAAGCTCCTCGTCGAGCGCCGCACTGCGGGCCAGCGCGGCTACGTCGTCGGCGGGCGCGGCGTCGCCGCTTTCCTGCGCGGCACGGGCGGCGCGGCTATGGAGGGTCGTCCGGTGGACGACCGGCGCGAGGAGCTGCTCGGCTTCGTCAGCGGGGCTGAGGGTCGCGCTCGCCCGCAGGCCCTCCAGCAGCATGTTGCGGTAGATCTCGGTGGTCATCACCATGATCGGCGCGCGCGGATGCTCCACGATGTCGCCGGTCAGCAGCCCCACCTGGCCCTCGCCATAGCGCGCACGCAGGTCGCGGAACTTCTGGTTCGAGAGCGCCTTGAGCGGCGCGGTGTAGATCGCGCGCTTGCCCGCGCGCCGTGCGAGCCAGATCGCCAGCTCGGCTACCACCGTCTTGCCGGTTCCGGTCGGCGCCGCCACCAGCACCGAGCGCCCATCGGCCAGATACTCGCACGCCTCGACCTGGAACGGGTCCAGCGGGAAGGGCTGCTCGGCGGCGAACTCCTGCGCCAGCGCGACGGCTTCGGGCGGCGCGGGCGCGGGTTGCGGGACTTCTTCCTCGGCAGGCGCTCGCCGAGCGGCAGGCGTCCACCGGACGCCCCTACGCGCCTCTCTGCCACCCCCTCGCCCCGCAGGTGTAACGGCGAGGCCCGCCTCGCCTCTGCCTCTGCCACCCCCTCGCCCCGCAGGGCGAGGAGGCCGGGGGGCGAGGACCCCTTCTGCCTCCTCCGCGCCGGGACCAGGAGTGAGGTTCCGCGGTGTGCTGCGCGCCGTCCTGGCCGGCTTCCCCTCGCCACGCGCCCTGCGCCGCGGGCGCTGAGGCATCTCGTCGCGCGTGATCTCGCCGTCGTGCTCGTCGGACATGCTAGTCGCTCGCTTCCTTCGCGGGCAGGATCACCTGAAGGGGCCGTGGCGCCACACGCACGTCCACCGGTGTGCGGGCACGCAGCTCGCCGTCGAGCGTCACGTCCATCGGCTCGGAGGTCTCGATCACCAGGCTGCGCGCCTGGTAGCGCAGCACACCCGGCAGCGAGAAGAGGTCCTCGGAGACGCCCTCTGGCTCGGCGGCCGGCTGCGATGTGCCGTTCTCAGGCAGGGGTCGGATCGCCGCTAGCCAGCGCTCGATCCGCGCGCGCAGGTCCACGTCGCGCGGCGCTTCGAGCATCACCACGTCGAGCAGCCCGTCGTCGTCGCGCATGTCGGGCAGGCGCAGCTCCAATGGGCCACCGAAGGTGGGCAAATTGACCACCGCGACCTGGAGCACATGGTGGGACACCGTCAGATTCCCATTCGCATCCGGCTGACCGGCACCCGCGCTCACGCGCGCCACGCCCGCGAGATGCAGGGTGACTGGCAGCGACTGGATGCGCGTGACGGCTTCGAGCAGCGACGCGGCGTAATTGAGCGCGCCGAGGCGGCGGCGCCGGGCAATATCGGTCGCCAGCCGCGCGAACTCGACATTGAAGCCCAGCGTCAGCGCGTGCAAGAAGTACGCCCCGCGCGCGGCCAGTGGCGAGCGCAGTGCCCGTCCCACCGCCGTGCGCAGCCGCGTCGAAAGCGCGCGCGGCTCGGTCTGGGCCGGCGTGCAGATGCCAGCCTCCACAGAGTGTGGCGTACCGTCGGCGATCACCGCCGCGGCGTGCGCCAGGTCCAGGGGAATGCCCAACGCCCGCGCCACGTCGTTCGAGGTGCCCAGGGGCAGGATGCCCAGCGGCAGCGTGGAGGGCGCAATCTGCGTGGCGACCGCGCCGATGGTGCCGTCGCCGCCGGCCGCTACCGCCGCTGCGATGCCTTCCGCCTGCCACTCGCGCCCAGCCGCCGCGCGCTGGTCGAGCTGATCCACGGTCAGCTCCAGTGCGACCCGCACGCCGGCATCATCGAGCAGGGTGCGTGGGTCGGCACCGTGGGCATGGCCTCCGTGCGGACTGACGACCAGCGCGACGGGACTATGGGACGCGGTCGCCGCCGAACCGGGCTGAGCCATCGTTCCTCTCCTCGCGCAACACCACGTGCCTGTACCGCCGTTCAGCCGCCGTTTGGCGTCTGGATGCTCGCCAATCATCGCCGCCCTGGCCTGTGCGTGTGGGCGATGGGTACGACCAGCCGCGATCGGTCTGGCGCATTGTAGCACACCGGCGTGACTCTCGCTTGCTCTTACTCGGCGCCTCGCCCATCCGCAGTGTTGGCATGCGAGTTGCGCGCGGCGCCGGCTAGCTCCGTGCCGCGCTCGACGGCGAACGCGGGCGGACGTTGAGTGTTCTGGAGGGGTATCCGGAATGCGTTTGGTCAAGTTTTTGGCGCTCGTGGCCGTCCTGGTCGCGATCCCGGCCGGCATGCTCTATGCCGTGTCGCAGCGCGCACCGCTCGCCCATGCTGGCAGCAAGGGCGCGTTCACCAACTATCAGCTCGGCTCTACGCCGCAGGGCGAGGTCTGCCCGAACACGTCGCAGCCCTGTACCAACGGCGCCGCCGAGCCGGCGATCCGCGCCGACGGCGGTGGCAGCTTCTACGCCAGCTCCGAGAATGGCCTCGGCGCTGGCACGCTCGCCTGGCGCTCCGGCGACCGCGGCGCGCACTACGAGTACGTGGGCATGCCCGACGCTGGCTCCAGCGCCAACGATTCCGGCTTCGCGCCTGGTGGCGGCGACACCGATCTGGCGGTCGCGCCGGTCAAGAACAGCCTCGGCTTCTACAACGTCTACGTCGCCAGCCTCTCGCTCGCCAACGTGGACGTCTCCACCTCGACCGATGGTGGCTACCAGTACACGCTCAATCCCGTCAGCGCGACGATCTCTGGCGACGACCGTGAGTGGATCGCGGCGGACGGCGCGAGCAAAGTCTGCATCAGCTACCACGACGTCGCCACGTTCAACCTCGACGTGAACTGCTCGTTCGACGCCGGCACGACCTTCACCCAGCTCGGCGACGCGATCGATACCGCGCACGCCTACAACATTGACAACAACTCGACCGGCAATCTGGCGATCGACCCGGCGACCCACATCATCTATCAGTCGTTCTCAGGCATTGACCAGAGCGACGTGGTCAACTGCCAGACCGGCACCTGCAACTATCACGTCGTCTATGTAGGCGTCTCAACCGACGGCGGCCAGACCTTCACCGACTACAAGGTCTATGACAACCCCAACACCAGCGTCTCGTACGGCCACCAGTTCATCAACATTACCCTGGACCGCGCGGGCAACGTGTACGCCGTGTACAACGACAACCACAATCTGTTCTACAGCTTCTCGACCACGCACGGCCAGACCTGGAGCGGCCCGTATCAGATCAACAAGACGCCGTCCAACACGGCGATCTTCCCATGGGCAGTGGCGGGCGACGCGGGCAAGCTCGATGTCGTCTGGTATGGCACATCGTACTACGACGGCGTCAACCCGCCCGACAACTACCCCAACAGCGCCGCGTGGTACGTCTACTTCGCCCAGAACCTGAAGGCAACCACGCCTGGCAGCGGTTTCACGCAGATGGCCGCCTCGCCAATCAACCACTACGGCGGCGTCTGCGAGAGCGGGGTCTCGTGTACCGGCAATCGCGACCTGTACGACGACTTCGGCGTCGCCGCCAGCCCGACCACCGGCTTGGCCTCGATCGTCTACTCCGACGATCAGTACGACCCCACTCAGCCGTCGCGCTGCGCACAGACCGACAGCAACACGGCCAACTGCGACCACACCGAGATCGCGACGCAGACCTCGGGGTCGGTCATCTTCGCGCACAAATGAGGGCTTCCGGTGGGTTTCCGCGTAAGCGGGCAGCCGCCTAATGCCCCGACGCATCAGGCGATCGCGGCCGGTGAGGTCTTCTCGCCGGCCGTGATCGACGCATCTAATGAGCGTCCATCAGACGCCGCTACGACGCGGGGACCACCGCCGGACTCGATGCGATGCGGCCGTTGGTGTGGTAGCTCCAGCGCACGCTGCCGTCCTGGGCATCGAGCGCGAAGACCGACGAATCGCCGGCGTCTGCATAGACGGCGCCATCTGCTACTGCCGGCACGATGGCGCTCGCCGCTTTGGTGGCCCGACTCCAGCGCTGCGTGCCGTCACTGGCCCGCACCGCGTCGAGCCTGCCGTCTGCCGTGCCAACGTATACCGTCTGCTCACTCGCCACGGTCAGCGCCAGCACCAAACCACCCGTCGGCGTGTACCAGTGCAGCCTGCCATCGCTGGCCCCTAGCGCGTACAGATTCGTATCGTAGGACCCTACATAGACGACGCCGTTGGCGACCACTGGCGCGGCGTAGATTGAGCCGCCGGTCGTGTATCTCCAGCGGATTGCGCCAGTGCGCGCGTCCAGCGCGTAGATCGTGTTGTCGCTCGAACCAGCGTAGACCATGCCGCCCGCGACCATCGGCGCCACCACGACCTCGCCAGGCGTGGTCAGGTGCCAGACCTCGGCGCCGTCGCTCGTGCGCAGCGCGTAGAGTGTTCCATCGTAGGAGCCGGCGTAGACCATGTTCCCACTCGCCGCGGGGGTACTTGCGAACCTGTCACCAGCGCGGAACCGCCACAGCAGCATGCCGTCGCTGGCGCGCAGCGCATAGAGATGGTCATCGCTGGAACCGGCATAGATGACACCGTTGGCGACAATCGGCGCCTCGCGCACGCTGCCATCCGTGTGGTAGCGCCACAGCTCGCGGTGCGTGGCCGCGCTCAGCGCCACGATCGATCCATCTGCCTCCCCGGCGTAGATCACGCTGTCCACCACGACCGGCCCTCCCTCGACCGGCGAGCCGGTGTCGTAGCGCCATACCAGCGTCCCAGTGTGGGCGTCCAGCGCGTAGATCGCGCCATCCTGTGACCCTGCGTAGACCACGCCCGCTGGCGCCGCGGGCGGCACCACGGCGCGCGAGGGGCGGGCTTTCTCCACCTGCCCAGGGGCGACGGTGGTCTGGTGAGACGCGGCCAGGCCACTGTACAAAGCCGGTGCCAGGCGCAGGACGAGTGCATCGCCCGCCGTGGGGAGCGCCACCACGGCGAGCGCGACCACGAGGGCGAGCTGGCGCCAGCGCGCGGCCGCTACGCCGGAGAGCGAGCGCATGCCGGCGCGCGAGCGGGTGACGAGCCGCCGCGCCAACTCACGTCCTATCCTGGGTGCTGGGAGCGAGCGAGCGCGCGCGCGCGCGAAGAGGCCCCGTGCCAGCGCGTGCGCCGGGAGCGCGGGAGCGCGATCACGATCGCGTGCGGCATGTGGGGCAGACCGGACGTTGCCGCCGAAAGCGGCGGCCCGCGAGCCGACTTGATGATAGGCTGTCTGCGCCGTGCGCGTGAAGCTCGTGCGCCAGACTGCAAACGCCGCAAACACCGCACTCCCCGGTGCCACTCGCGTGCGTGCGGCCTCTTGCATCGGTGCCTGCTGCGCGACGCGCTCATGGCTATCACGCGGGAGCCGGAGCGCGCCGAGACGGTGGATGGTGCTGGCGACGATGTGTCCCATCCACGCCAGCCGGAGCGCGATTGCCACGAGCACCGCGTGCCACAGGAGCAGAGCGGCCTGGCGGACGGTGACGGTATCGCCGGTCAGGCTCGTGCTCCTGCCCGCGCCAGGATCAAGGACGCTTAGCCGTTGAACCGGCGCGAGGGGTACGCGCGTTTCCTCCTCCGGCGCCTCGCCCCGCGAGGTGTCGCGTGCCGCCTCGATGGCGGCGGCGGCAGGAGGCTCCGGAGCCGGTGGTTGCGTGCGCGCACGTGCCCTGGGACGTGGCTTGGCAGCGGTGGCTGCTCCAGCGGGCGCCGCAGCGGCCGCGACGGACGCGGCGGGTATTGCGGCCGGAGCATGTGGCGCGGGAGGTGCCATCGGTGCAGCCGGCTGCTGCTCGGCGGGCGAAGAGATTGGGGCGGCAGGCGCGGCAGGCGTGGCGCCGGCGACCTGGCTGGCTGCCCTCGCGCGCTTGGCGTGTCCAGGCGACCTGGTGCCAGATGCCGTGCGCGGCTTCGATGGTGCCGCGCTGTTCGGGGGAGGATGCGGCACATCGCGCTGGGCGCGAGAGACTGCCGCGAGCGACGCGGAAGGCGCCAGTTTGGCCGTCGCCGTCGCCTGTTTCGGGCGCGCTTTCATGGAAGCCGCTGGCCGCTCGCGCGCGCTATCTCGCGGGCCTGCCGCATCCGCTGTTGCCGGCGCCGACCCAGCGGCTACACTCACGTCGGGTGGCGGCAGAGGCGAGGCGGTCTCAGCGGTCTGGACGGGAATGAGCCGCGGGGCGGCCGGGGGCACGGTGGCATGTGTCGCTTCCGGGGAAGGGGATGCGGTACCAGGAACGGGCGTGTGCGCGGGTGCGCCCACGGATGCGTCGGGTGGTGCGAGCGGCGCAAGCTCGGCGGGAGCGGCGCCCAACACGACGAGCAGGCGCAGCGCCGCGGCGAAGGGCACGTTTTCGAGCAGCGTGGCGCCGCCGTTGCGTGCCACGATCTGAACTGCCGTCGCGGCCGGACCAGCCGTCACGCGGACGCCCAGGAGCTGATCGCGTGGCACCACCCACAGTGGCGAGCTGTCCTGGTCGAGCGTGACGCTCTGCGCGCCGCAAATGACACGTATATGCTTATCGCCGAGATCAATCGCCAGCGGCGCGTCGTCACGTCTCTCGGCGGCATCGGCCTCTGGCTCCGGCTCGTAGCCCAGCAGCTCGAACAGCCGGAAGCACTCGCGCGGCGCGACCTCCTCCGCGGCGAAGCGCCGGCCGTCGCGCAGGTGCAGATAGATCGTTGCCTCATCGGCGGCATCAGAGAACGCACACCCCACGCCGGTGATCTGCGAGCGCCACAGCGCCCACGCGGTGCTCCCGCGCCGCATCACGCGCGCTTCGCTGATGAGCAGGCTTCCGCCGCGGCAGGCCAGCTCGAATGGCTGCCCCTTCATCGCCCGCATCCCTCACTTCGCCCGCCGGCCGTTGCGCCGGCGCCGCGCCACCTCTCCCTGCGTAGCTCCATTTTACAGAATGACATACCTGCGTTGCGTGGTCAATGTGCCCAAAGATTCCCACTTCACGCCGCCGGATTGCCGTGACATCGGCGCGGTGTTGTCGATCATGGGGTGTAGATAGTGTGTGAGAGGCGCATATGGTCCCCTCACGCCATGCTGAGCGTGTCGCGCTCCACGACGCGGATTTGGTCGCCGCGTAGCAGGGCCAGCACCTGCGGCTCGTTGGTCTGTTCGTCCACAAACTCCACATCGTAGAGTGGCGGCGTCTGCTCGCGCCGGTGGATGACCATTCCGAGGCGCCCCGCGGCGAGCTGCTCCGGCGCCAGCTCGGGCTTCTTGCCTATGCGCCAGCCTGGCTCGACCGCCACTGGCACCAGCAGCTCGACCAAATCCATCTCTTCGGGATCCATACACTACTCCCCCCAACGTCACGGCGCGCTCTGCCATCGGACTATCAGCGTCACTCACCGCACATACCGCACCCCGCGCACGCGCGCCTCCATTGTAGCGAGTCGTCGCCGCGCTGTCTGCACAGGCAAACTTCCGTGCCATCCGCGGCGAGCGGAAGCCTGCTCCGCGCCACGAGATGGGAGCGTTGTGACCGACTTGTGTGCCTGCCTCTTGAATTGGCGCGGCGCCAATGGTACTCTTTTCTCTTGGGTCGCAGAATGTGTGCGACGGATGAGCAACGGCGTTCGCCCGCAATGTCGCGGGAGCATGCCGGCGGAGGTGCCGTACGGATCCTATGCGTAGGTACAGCTACGAGAGTGTGTTGCGCGCTGTTGGCCGTGTGCTGGACGAAGCGGAGGTGGCGGGATTCGCCATTCGCAACACGCAAGATGGTCTCGTCGTCGAGACCCAGGGCCAGGCCTTCGGTCGCGAAGGCACAGACGCGCTCCATCTGGAGCTGCGCGATCTCGTAGAGCTGATCGAGTGGACAACTGCCGAGCACGAGCGCGAGACCCCGCGCTACGAGCGGTCTTACGCCCATGATGAGGGCACCCTGCGTGCCGTCTTGCGCAGCCGCGGCCACGAGCTGGTCGTCGCCGGCCGCTGAATCCCGCGGTCGGAAGGCTCGATACCATCGAAAGGAGCCAGGTCCCTGGCAGGGGCCGGCTCCCTCTCGTTAGTAGGAGCGACAGCATCAACAACTAGCGGCTTGCGTGTCAGCGAGTTGGCCTTATCCATGCCACTTCATGTACCGGCGAACTGCCAGCAATACAGCTAAAGCAGTAGTGCAGAGCAAGAACAGGCCAAGTACGGTTTCGAGAACGATGCCGAAAGGGGTTCCCGAGGGGAAGGAATCAAGGCGCGCGTGAGCGAGTCCGCCAACCAACAGCCAAACGTTAGACACCGCAAATAAGACAATACTGCCTGCTCCGAGCCAAAACAGGTACGGCGGGTCAAAGCGGTACTCTCGCTGCACAATGCGAGGCACACCCACGATCCGTGCATCAACCGTTGGCTCCTCAAGCGAATCAGCCAACCAAAATGTCAAGCCAATGGTATAGCGACTGTTCAATAAGAGGCGCGGAAGCTCTATGCGGTGCGGCGATACCATCTTTGGCGTTGCTTTCAATCCCGGTGGGTTGGTGGTGAAAACGTCACAAAGCAGTATGCGGGCTGTGTTGAAGCTGATTGTAATAGGGGCATCGTAGTCTTCTTTTCGTATCGGCTCATTGCCAGCATTCCAAAGCACCATATCCAATGCGCTATAGACGGGCACCTCCTCATCCTCATCCGATTCTTTTACAAGACTCTCTGAATCCTTGCCAAGCCGTAGAAGACTGTCAAGAAGGGGGCCAACCTCATAACTCCAACCACCAGACAGTAGTACATGCTCATGGGACTGGATTTCGTAGGCAAGTCT
>DASVAA010000092.1:0-25623 GCA_036376595.1 Ktedonobacterales bacterium
GAGCGCTGCATCAACCGCCTCAAGCAGTGGCGGGGCCTCGCCACCCGCTACGAGAAGCGCGCGGCCAATTATCGGGCGATGGTGGTCATCGCTTCCATCGTCCTCTGGCTCGGCTCATGATTCGTCAGACAGACCCTAAGCGCACGCCAGGGAGTTGCTCCCCGTGGATCCCCCGCAACGCTTTGCCGTCAATCGCGATCGCCTCCCCCTTCCCGCGCTCGCCGAGCACCGTCTGCGCCCACTCGGCCAGTACGCGCTCGAAGGCGTCCACATCCAGCCGCTTGAAGACCCGATGCAGCGTCGCCACGCCGGGTGTTGGCTGGCGCGTAAAGCCCAATGTCCGCACCACCGGCTCGGGTTGTTCGCGGCCCCATTGCGCAATGGCGTACAGGCTGCGGGCACCACAGAGCATCGCGACCGTCGCCAACGTGAGGACGGCTGGCAACGAATGGCGCCGGCCATGGCGCGAGCGTGGATCAGGCACGGTAGCCAGTGCGTGGGGCAAACTTGGCCCCACTTCTTCAGTCTTCATGTTGGCAGTCTACCGCGTACCCAAAATAATGAAAAGACCCTGCAGAACAGCCAGCACACGCTTGACTTTGGGAGCGATTGTGGTAGTATCGCTTGCAACCGGGCGCGGGGCACGCTTGGTGGCTGTCGGGTGGCAGGGCAGGCCATGACGTGCCGCCGGCAGCCGATGGCATGGGAGAGGGTGGGGCCGAATGAGCGCGAGTGTGGGTGCGCGGGTACGGCGTGTGCCAGTCTACGACTCGCAAGCACGACGCATTCCGCTCATCTATCCGCTGCAGGAGCTGCTGCGGTATCGCTATCTTGTCTCCAACCTGGTCGTCAAGGACCTCAAGGTGCGCTACAAGCGCTCCTCGATCGGGTTCATCTGGGTGATGCTCAATCCCCTGCTGACAATGGCGGTGCTGACGATCGTCTTCTCGCAGGTCTTCCCGAACAAGCAGCCGCACTACGCGGTCTACGTGCTGGCGGGGACGCTGCTGTGGGGGCTGTACTCGCAGGCCAGCACCGCTTCGATGTCGAGCTTGCAGACCGGCGGGCCTATCATTCGCAAGCTGTATGTGCCGCCGTCGGTCTTCGTCGCCTCGGCGGTTGGCAGTGGGCTGGTGAACTTCGTCTTTGCTTTGGTCCCGTTCTTCGGGCTGTGCCTGATTGACGGCTTGCGACCGTCGCTGCTGTGGCTCTTCCTGGTGGTGCCAGCGGTGCTGACGACCATCTTTACGGCGGGCATCGGGCTGATCGTGGCCGCGATGATCGTGTTCTTCCAGGACATTTTCGAGATCTATCAGGTGCTGCTGCAACTGTTCTACTTCCTGACGCCCGTCTTTTATCCCGATTCGGTGATCAAGCAGGTCCCGGTGCTCGCGGCCATCGAGCGCTTCAATCCGATGTATCTCTATCTGGTGGCCGCGCGCGACGCCACGATCTATAATAAGCTGCCGTCGCTGTCGAGCATGGGGCTTGCTACCGCGATCGCGCTGGCGCTTTTCCTCATCGGCTGGGTGGTGTTCACGCGGGTGGAGGATAAGTTTGTCTACCACTTCTAACGGCTTCGATCCCGCGGCTGGTCAGCCGGGCGGCGACCCCTCTGGAATGAGATACCGCGGCGATGACCCCGCGTTCACCGGCCGCCCCAGCTCCGCGCCGCCAGGCGCTGGCATAAGCCGGCCCAGTTATGGTCCGGCCTCCACGCCCAGTTATGGTCCGGCTGCCGCGGCGCGCCCCAGCTACGGCCCAGTAGCGACCATCGAGCGCTCGCGCGAGGTGGTGGTGTCGCTGCGCAACGTCTCGGTGTGCTACCGGCTGCCATCCGAGCGCATCAGCACACTGAAGGAGGCGGTCATCCGGCGCCTGACGGGTCGCAGCGTCAAGTACACGGAGTTCTGGGCGCTGCGCGACGCCAACCTGGATGTGCGCCAGGGCGAGGCGATCGGCCTGATTGGCAACAACGGCGCGGGCAAGAGCACGATGCTCAAAGTGATCGCGCGCGTGCAGCGGCCGACCGGCGGGCGGGTGGTGGTGCGCGGCGCCGTCTCGCCGATGATCGAGCTGGGCGCGGGATTCCATCCCGAGCTGACCGGGCGCGAGAACATCTTCGTCAACGGCGCGATGCTGGGCTTCTCACAGCGGCAGATGCAGCGCAAATTCGACGTGATCGTGGATTTTTCCGGGCTGGGATCCTTCATTGATGCGCCGCTGCGCACCTACTCGTCGGGCATGATCGCGCGCCTGGGCTTCGCCATCGCCGCCGACGTCGATCCCGACATCCTGATCATTGACGAAGCGCTGCAGGTGGGCGACGAGGCGTTCCAAAAGAAGTGCATGGCGCGCATGTCCGAGTTCCGCGACCGGGGGGTGACGATCTTCTACGTGACCCACGCGCTCCAGACGATCCACAAGCTCTGCCCGAAGGCGATCTGGCTCGACGCCGGGCGCCTGCGCGTGATAGGACCGACCCGCGACGTGGTCGAGGCGTACCGCAACAACGACGACTTCGACGTGGGACTGGCCGAGACCCAGAAGCTGCAGATGGTGCATGTGCTCCGGCGGCGGGGCGAAGTCGGCGCGACACAACATCCGGGCTAGCCGTCTCGCCAAATTGCCGCCGATCACGTATCCTGTCGGAACACTTGCACGCCCGGTAAATAATGACAGGGAATCGCAATGTACTCTCCAGTGAACGAGGTGGGAGATCGGGTGTGATCAACACTGAGAGACCGGACTACACCAACACCCCCGCCGCTGAGTCGCGGCCGCAGTATTCTTACCTCCCGCACGACACCTCCGCGCCGTTCGTCAGCATCATCACGCCTTTCTATAACACGCCACCCGGCATCTTTGAGCAGACGGTGCGTGCCGTGATGCGGATGTCGCTCGCCAACTGGGAGTGGATCATCGTTGACGACGAGAGCGGCGACGAGGACAGCCTGGCGGCACTGCATGAGGCGGAGGCGAGCGACGAGCGCATTCGCGTGATCCGCCAACCCAACGGCGGGCCGGCGGTGGCACGCAACCACGCCGCGCGCCTCGCGCGCGGCAAATACCTGCTGCAGCTCGATAGCGACGACCTGATGGAGCCAACCTTCGTCGAGAAGGCGGTGTGGTTCCTCGAAACCCAGCCGCGGTTCGCCGCCGCCAACAGCTACAACGTGACCTTCGGCGCCAAGAACTTTCTTTGGCCCAACGGCTTCCAAGAGTACGAGGCGAGCATCAACGACAACCGCATGACGATGCAGGCGGTGATCCGCAAGGATGCCTACTTCGCGGCCGGTGGCTACGACGAGCGCATCAGCTACGAGCACGCGGACTGGGATTTCTGGCTCAATATGGCTGAGGTCGGACTGTGGGGCTTCACGCTGCCCGAATACCTGACGTGGTACCGGACCCAGACCACATCGCTGATGACCGCGATCGAGGGCGATCGCGCACGGGCGCAGCGCTTCCGCGACTGGCTGCGCACCAAGCACGCCGGCCTGCGCGGCCGCTTCCCCCATCCCGTCTGGACGCCCGGGCGCGACACCCCACACGCTGCCGTGCGCGAGGAGATACCCGTCGCCAATGCCCTCGTCAAGCCCGCCGGCATCAAACGCATCCTCTTTGTGGTGCCCTGGCTCGAAATGGGCGGCTCCGACAAATTCAACGTGGACCTCATCCGCCAGCTCTCGCGCCGCGGCTACGCCTTCACGGTCGTCAGCACCGCCCGCGCGCGGCACGCCTGGCTCAGCGAGTTCACGCGCCTCACCCCCGACGTGTTCTGCCTCGAGCAGTTCCTCAGCTACGCCGACTATCCGCGCTTCCTCAACTACTTGATCGCCTCGCGCCAGATAGACGCGGTGCTGATGTCCAACAGCCAGCTCGCCTATCTGCTGGCGCCCTCCCTGCGCGCGACCCACCCCCATCTGCCGATCCTGGACTACAACCACATGGAGATCGAGAGCTGGCAGGGTGGCGGCTATCCCCGCCACGCGCTGCGCCTGGGCCGCCTGCTCGACCTCAACGTGGTCAACACACAGCACCTCAAAGACTGGATGGTCGCGCGCGGCGGCGACCCCGACCAGATTGACGTCTGCTACTGCGGCTGCGACACCACCGCGTGGACGCCCGACGGCGCGACGAGCCGCGCGGCGATCCGCGCGGAGCGGCAGCTCCCGGCCGACACGCCGGTGATCCTGTTCGCCGGCCGCGTGGTGCGCCAGAAGCGCCCGCTGCTCTTCGTGGAGGTGCTGCGGCGGCTGGCGGCGGCCGAGCCGGGCTTCGTGGCGCTGGTGGCCGGCTCCGGCGATCTGCTCGACAGCATGCGCGACCACGCGCGGGCCGCGGGCCTGCACAAACAGATGCGCTTTCTGGGCGCGGTGTCGAGCGCGCGCATGCGCGATCTGATGCTCGCCGCCGACATCTTGCTGCTGCCCAGCGACCACGAGGGGCTGGCGCTGGTGCTCTTCGAGGCGCTGGCGATGGAGACGGTGCCGGTGGGTGCCGACGTGGGTGGGCAGCGCGAGCTGGTGACGCCGGAGTGCGGCTACCTGATCCCACGCGGCGACGACGAGGTCGAGCAATACGCCGCCGCGCTGCTGGAGCTGATACGCGATCCACAGCGGCGCGCGCGGATGGCGGCCTGCGGCCGGGCGCGCGTGGTGGAGCACTTTGACCTGCGGCTGATGGCCGACGGTATGGAGCGCGCCATCGCCCGCGCCACCGAGCGCGCGGCCGCACGGCAGCCGGCGGAGCCGGAGGCGCTGGCGCTGTCCATGGCGCGCGAGTCGGTGCACGTCGCCATCGAGCTTGTCCGCATGGAGGAAGTCGCCGACATGCTCTGGAACGCGCGCGGCAAGCTCCCTCCGGTGCGGTTCGTCCGCGCGCTGCGCGAGCGCGTGCTGCCGATTGGCTCGCCGCGCTACGAGGTGTACAAAGCGTTCCGCCAGCGCCTGCACGGGCTGAGGCGCACGCCCGCGGCCGTGCCTCGCGCGGGGCCATCCGCGCCGGAGTCCGACGAGGTCAGGCCGGTGCTGGTGCCCGCGACGGTTGCGGTGTCGGCGGTCAGCGCCCCACGCGATACCACCGCGCTCGAAGCCGCCAATGGCCTGGCCGATGCGCACGATGAGCCGCACGCCGTGCCACGCGCTCCGAGAGCCGCGCCTGGAGCCTCACATGCCGGCGCGCCTGGAACGGGGAGCTGACCAATGACGGCGGACGCAAACTATCAGGTCTGGGAGCGCGAGCTGCCCTCGGAGGTCGCCTTCTGGCACTACTGGCTCAACGACCCCGACATCCCCTGGAAGGAAGAGCGCGCCGCGCGTCTGGCGGCCGATACGCCCCTCCAGCCGTGGGCGCGCGATCTGCTGGCCGCGCCGCCGGGCGGCACGGTGCATCTGCTGGACGTAGGCGCCGGACCGGCGACGCGGCTTGGCACGGTCTGGCCGGAGCGCACCGTGCGCATCACCGCGGTGGATCCCCTGGCCGACGAGTACAACGAGCTGCTCGACGCGGCGCGCATCATCCCGCCGGTGCGCACGCGGCTGGGGCATGGCGAGCGGCTCACGGAGCGCTTCGCCCCCGATACCTTCGATCTGGCGGTCGCCATCAACGCGCTCGACCACAGCTACAGCCCGCTGCGCGTCATCCAGGGCATGGTCGAGGTGGTCAAGCCAGGGGCCTGGGTCTGGCTGACACACTATGTCAACGAGGCCGAGCAAGAGCACTACGAGGGGCTGCACCAGTGGAACTTCTGCCTCGAAGACGAGCAATTCGTGATCTGGAACAAGCACGACCGCTTCGTCGTTGCGCAGCACCTGCCGCCAGGGACAGAAGTCAGCAGCTGGGTGACATTCGGACGGGTGGAGAAGGGCGGCCTGCGGGTGCAGATCCGCAAGCGCGGCGCGGACGAGGTCTAGCGGGCATGCGAGCTGCTTCGCAAGGCGGGAGCGACCCGTGTATCTGGTGACCGGCGGCGGCGGCTTCATCGGGTCGCACCTGGTGCGGGCGCTGGTGCGCACCGGCGCGCGGGTGCGCGTGCTCGATAGCGACCCGACCGGCGCACGCACGCATCTGGGCGCGCTCTCGCACGGCGCGTTCGAGTGGATCGACGGCGACGTACGCGACGCGGCGCTCCTGGCCCGCGCGTGCCGTGGCGTCGAGGTGGTCTTCCACCTGGCCGCGCTCGCCAGCGTCCCCTACAGCGTCACCCATCCGGCCCAGACCCACGAGACGAACGTCACCGGCACGCTCAACACCCTGCTGGCCGCGCGCGATGGCGGCGTGCGGCGCGTCGTGCTCTCGTCGTCGTGCGCGGTCTATGGCGACTCGCCCGTCACCCCCAAAAGCGAGCGCCTGCCGCCCGCCCCCGTCTCGCCCTACGGCGCCCAGAAGCTCGCCGCCGAGGGCTACTGCCGCGCGTTCACCAGCGCCTACGGCCTGGAGACGACGGTGCTGCGCTACTTCAACGTGTTTGGTCCCGGCCAGGACCCGCACAGCGCCTACTCGGCCGTGGTGCCGCGCTTCCTCAGTGCGGCGCGGAGCGGTGAGCGCCCAGTGATCTACGGCGACGGCGAGCAATCGCGCGACTTCATCTACGTCGGCAACGTGGTGGAGGCCAACCTGCGCGCCGCGACGGCCCCGGCGGCGTCGGGGGCGACCCTCAACGTCGGCACGGGCATGCCGATCACCGTCAACGCGCTGGCGGCCGCTATTGGGCGCGTAACCGGGCGTCCGCTCGCGCCGGTGCATGCCCCAGCACGCGCCGGTGACATCCGCGCCAGCGCGGCGGACGTGACCCTCTTGCGCACACTGCTCGACTACACCCCGACGATCGCGCTGGAGGAGGGGCTGGAGCTGACGGCGCGCGCGTGGGGCACGGCGGCCGCCGTGCCAACGCGCACCGCACGCGGCGGGGGGTGATCGCGATGCCCGCCTCCACGTCAATGCCGCTGCCGATCCTGTTCGTCACGGACTCGCTGATGGCCGGCGGCATCGAGTCGCAGCTCGTGGCGCTGGCGACCGGCCTGGACCGCGACGCATACGCTCCGCGGGTGCTCAGCCTCTACGGCCCCACGGTGCGCGACCTGCACTTCGCGCCCGCGCTGGAGCGCGCCGGCATCCCGCTCGACCTGCCCGACCTGCCACTGAGCGCCGCCGGCAAGGCACGCGGCGTAGCCGCCATCACGCGCGCTGCCTGGCAGACGCGCCCGCGGCTGATCCAGGCCGAGGGCTACCACGCCAACCTGCTGCTGCGGCTGGCCGCGCCGCTGCTGCCGCCGGTGCCGCGCCTGGGCGCGGTGCGCGGCGTGCTGACCCCCAAGCAGATGCGCTACGAGCGACTCTCGCACTGGCTACTGAGCGCCATCGCCGTCAATGGGCCGCACCTGAAGGAGGCGCTGATCCGCGAGGGCGGCGTCCCGGCGGCGAAGATCCACGACATCCCCAACGGCATCGCCCTGGAGCGCTACCGCCGCCCGCGCGATCCCGTCCTGCGCGCGCGACTCGCCCGCGGGGGCAGCCGCCTCTTTGTCAGTCTGGCGCGCATCTCGCTGGAGAAGAACATTCACTGGACGGTCGAGGCGCTGGGGCTGCTCAAGCGGCGCGGCGAGCTGGCCGCGGGGGTACGCTTCGTGGTGGCCGGTGCGCCGCACCATCCGCGGGCGCAGGCGCTGCTCGACGCCGCCATCGCCCGCGATGCGCTGGCAAGTGCCGTGGCTCAGTATCCCGCCACCAGCGATCCCGCCGGCTACTACGCCGCGGCGGATGTGGTGGTGCTCTTCTCGCCGGCCACCGAGGGGACGCCCAATGTGGCCCTCGAAGCGCTCGCCGCGGGCCGCCCGGTGATCATCTCGGCTGCCGCCAACGCCGCGCGGGTCGTCGAGCAGGGCGTCACCGGCTGGGTGGTGCCCACAGGCGACGTGGAGGCCCTTGCTGAGACACTCCGGCGCGTCGTCGCGCTGCCCGATGCGGCTCTAGAGGCGATGCGGCCGGCATGCGTGGAGCGTGCGGCGGATTTCGCCGAGGACCGCATGGTGCGCCGCTACGCTGGCCTCTACGCCGCGCTGCTACGCCGACCCGCCGAGCCGATGGTGGCGTTCTTCTGAGGAGACTGGCCTCGCCCACCGTGCCGCGCGCACGCTTGGGTGGCTGCCTAGGCAGTCACGTCGAGCGTAAAGCTGACCCGCTGGACGTACAGCGGGCACGGGACGCGCGGCTGGCAGATAGCGCTGCGCGCGAAGCTCAGCGTCGCTGCGCCCGCGCTCTGGGGCCGGAAGTTCCATACGCAGACACCGAGCGTGGTGTCATGCACACCCGCGGGGGAAAGCGGGGCGAGGCTGGCCGTGCTGAGGTAGTCCCAGTGCGAGGCATCGGGCAGCCGCACCTGCACCAGCGCCCCTGCGTGCGCGCTGCCGCTGTGGTTGGCGCTCTGCGGGGTGAGCACCAACACTGGGGTACCGGCATCGCCAACCGAGCCTACGGGTCCGGGACACGGGTTGATATGCGACGAGGCAATGGCCGAGGCCGTTGCGGTTGCGGTCGTGTTCGGTGCGCTGCCGGCGGCGCCGTTGGTGGTGGTGGTGGTGATGCCGCATCCGGCGAGCGCGACAAGCAGCGCGAGCAGCGCAAGGAGGACGCCGGCCGCCAGCGCGACAGGCGCTCGCCACAGGCGCGGCGCGCATGCCGAACGCGGCCTTGGCCGTTGGGGAAGGTGAGCTGGACAGCACGTTGGGGCACGCATCAGGCACTCCTCGCGCGCCGCGGGCGCATCGTGGCGCTAGGCAATTGTTGTAGGCAATTGCTGGGTGAAGTGACGACGCTCCAGCAGAAATGGTTCCATTGGCGCCGCGCGGTCGCCGTGGTTGCTGCCGGCGTGGCGCTATGGTATACTCAGTGGCGTCTATTCCTGGTGAGATCACGAAGGGTCCGCTCACAGGCGGGTGAGCGGGCAGCGTTGGGACGCGCCGCCCTGCCCTATGACGGCGGCGCACACCACTTCTCCCGACGTGGGCCACACACAGGCCGGACACAATGCAATCCTCGCCTTTCGCTCCGCACGTGCCGGCACCCAGCACGCGGGGATGGACACGCGCACTGAGCCGGGCGAGGTATCCGTCACGACGAACGATTTGGCGCGGGGCACCGGCGTGTGTCCCCTAAGACAGCGACCACAAAGGAGGAGGCCCGCCCCAGCCGATGCGTGATTCGTATGGGCGTCCGGTGGACGCCCGTAGGCTTAGAGGGCGCGGCTCGCACGCATGACCTTGAAATTCGAAGGCAAAGAGGACGTCATCTCGCAGTTCCAGACCCATACGGGCGACACCGGCTCGCCGGAGGTGCAGGTCGCCCTGCTGACCCGGCGCATTCAGGACCTGACGCAGCACCTGGCCGAGCACAAGCACGACAACCACTCGCGCCACGGGCTGCTCAAGATGGTCGGCCAGCGCCGCCGCATGCTCAAGTACCTCAACCGCACTAGCCCGGAACGCTACCGCACGCTGATCGCCGCGCTCGGCCTGCGCCGCTAGTGCCTACCATCGTGCCCGTGTCCAGTCTGGACCTTCGCGTGCGCACCGTGACCGTTGCTTCGCCCGCCTGCGCGAGGACGGTCAGGAGCGCACGCGCTCGTTTATCTGTAGCCGCGCGGGCGTCCACTGGGCAGCCCGACGGATGGATGGCTGACATGGGGGCATCCATCGGAGGAAACCGTCGCCCTGACGCATCAATGGGCACAGCATTCGGCGCTCACCATGTGGACCTTCGCCTGTGCGCACCGGCGCGTCCCGGTGCCGCGAACGTGGCGCGGTGGCCCATCTCTCGCGGTACTCCGAATCAACGGAGTACCCCAATACACCCTAATCGCCGCCAGACGGCGCGGTGGGTCCCGGCGGGGCTGACACGAACGCTCGCGGGACCACCGGAGGAAACATCATGAATCCACAAACAGTTGAGCTGATCCTCAACGGGCGCACGCTGACCCTCGAAACCGGGCGCGTCGCCGAACAGGCGGGCGGCGCCGTGATGTGCCGCTATGGCGAGACGGTACTGCTCGCCACCGCCACCACCAGCGCCGCCCCGCGCGAGGGCATTGACTTTCTGCCGCTGACGGTGGATGTCGAGGAGCGCATGTACGCCGCGGGCAAGATTCCCGGCGGCTTCATCAAGCGCGAAGGGCGCCCCACCGAGCACTCGATTCTCGCTTCACGGCTGGTGGACCGCCCGATCCGCCCGCTCTTCCCCAAGGGCTATCGCAACGACGTGCAGGTGATCATCACCGTGCTCTCGGTGGATATGGAGAACGACCCCGACATCCTGGGCCTGGTGGGCGCCTCGGCGGCGCTGATGATCTCCGATATCCCCTGGGCTGGGCCGGTTGGCGCGGTGCGCGTGGGCTACATTGACGGCCAGATCGTGATCAATCCGCTGGCCTCGCAGATGACGAACAGCGCCCTCGATCTGGCGCTGGCCGGCACGCCCGACGCCGTGGTGATGGTCGAGGCGGGGGCCAAGGAGCTGCCCGAAGAGACGATGGTCGAGGCGATCCGCCAGGGCCACGAGGTCATCAAGCTGCTCTGCCAGATGCAGCAGGAGCTGGTGAGCAAGGCCGGCAAGCCCAAGCGCAGCTTCCTGGCGCCGCAGACCGACCCTGAGATCGAGAAGGCGGTCAAAGACCTGGCGCTGCCGAAGTTCCCGGCGGCCTTCGAGGCCAAGACCAAGGCCGACCGCGAGACGGCGATCACCGAAATCGAGCGCCAGGTGATGGACGAGCTGGGCGCCAAGTGGCCCGACAAGCTCAAGGAGATCGGCAGTCTCTTCGAGAAGGCCGAGAAGCAGTTCGTCCGTGGCCGCATCCTGGAGAAGGGCATCCGCCCCGACGGTCGGACGGCGACCGAGGTCCGCCCGATCTGGATCGAAGTCGGCGTGCTGCCGCGGCCGCACGGCTCGGCGATCTTCACCCGCGGCCAGACACAGGCGCTCAGCATCGTGACGCTCGGCTCGCCGGGCGAGGAGCAGCAGATCGACGGCCTGGGCCGCGAGGAGAGCAAACGCTACATCCACCACTACAACTTCCCGTCGTTCAGTGTCGGTGAGACCCGCCCCTCGCGCGGCCCCGGCCGGCGCGAGATTGGCCACGGCGCGCTGGCCGAGCGCGCGCTGATCCCGGTGCTGCCGAACAAGGAAGACTTCCCCTACACGATCCGCGTGGTCTCCGAGATTCTGAGCTCCAACGGCTCGACCTCGATGGCCTCGACCTGCGGCAGCACGCTCGCGCTGATGGACGCCGGTGTGCCGATTGAGGCGATGGTGGCGGGCGTGGCAATGGGCCTGATCACCGAGAACGGCGAGACGCTCGACAAGTACGCGATCCTCACCGACATCCAGGGCCTCGAAGACGCGATGGGCGACATGGACTTCAAGGTCGCCGGCACCGACCACGGCATCACCGCGCTGCAGATGGACATCAAGATCAAGGGTCTGACGACCGAGGTGCTCAAGCAGGCGATGGCCCAGGCGCGCGAGGGTCGCATGTACATCATGGAGAAGATGGCGGCGGCGATTGGGCAGCCGCGCGAGCAGCTCTCGCCCTACGCGCCGCGCATCCAATCGGTGCGCATCAACCCTGATAAGATCGGCACGGTCATCGGCCCAGGCGGCAAGACGATCCGCCGCATCCAGGACGAGTCGGGCGCCAAGCTGGATATTGACGACGACGGCGTAGTCCACATCTCGGCCACCAGCGGCGAGGGCATGCAGCGGGCGCTCGAAGCCGTGCGCGCGCTGACCGAAGAGGTGGAGCTGGGCAAGATCTACACCGGCGTGGTGCGGCGCATCGTGGACTTCGGCGCGTTCGTCGAGATTCTGCCGGGCAAGGAGGGGCTGGTCCGCACGACACAGCTCGCCGACTACCCGATCTCGCGGCCGGAGGACGTGGTGCAGCTGGGCGACGAGATCACGGTGATGGTGATTGAGGTGGACCCGCAGGGGCGCATCAACCTCTCGCGCAAAGCGGCGCTGAGCGGCGAGATGCCCTCGGCAGAGGAGCTGGAGGCCGAGCGTGGCGCACGCGGCCCCGGCGGCCCGCGGCGCTTCGGCGGCGGTGGCTACGGCGGCCCGAATCGCGGTGGCGGCTACGGTGGCCCTTCGCGTGGCGGACCGGGCGGCCCATCCCGCGGTGGCCCGCCACAGGGCAATCGCGGCCCGCGCCCGCGATATTAGGGGACCTTACCCCCGGCCCCCTCTCCCATCGGGAGAGGGGGTGCTTTCATGCCGTGGCGAGGAACGCGGTGATCGCCTCGGCCAATTGCTTCGGGCGCAGGAAGAAGAAGATGTGGCCGCCGGGAACGACGGTCATCTGCGAGCCGGCGATCCCGGCATGCATCTCCTCGGCCAGCGCGAGCGGCGCGAGGTGGTCGTTCTTGCCGTGCAGGATGAGGGTCGGCACACGGATCTCGCCAAGCCGCGCGGTGGCGTCGTAGCTGCGCGAGGCGGTGCGCTGCCGCACAAAGGCATAATAGGGCTGCGGGTACTTTTGCGACCTGCGCAGCAGCGGGATCCTGGGAATGACATCCAGCGTGAGGCGGCGCCAGGCCGATTGGGGTACGGGCCTCATGGCCGTCGAGACCAGGATCAGGCTGCGCACGTGCTCAGGGTGCCGCAGCGCGAGGTCCACGGCGATGCGCCCGCCCATCGAGGTGCCCACGATGTGCGACGCGCCGAAACCTAGCGCGTCGAGCAGCGCCGCGGCGTCGTCGGCCATCATCTCAATCGAGTAGAGTATGTCTGGCTTGTCGCTGCGCCCGGCACCGCGATTGTCGAGCGCGATCACCCGGTAATGGAGCGCCAGCTCGGCGATGATGCGCGCGTAGTCGCTCACGTCGGCGGATAGCCCAGGAATCAGCACCAGCGGCTCGCCCTCGCCGTGGGCCTCGTAATATAGGGTGATGTCGTTGACGTGCTGTGTGGGCATGCTTCCTCCGTGCGCCCCTCTCGGCAGTCAAGCCGCGCTCTATATGATACGGCTCCATCACGGGCCGAGGGCGCGGCGTCAAGGGGCCGGCGGATGAATCCGCGCCTAAGGGCCTGGCGGCCGCAAAGCCCGCCTGCGCGGGCTGACTCCGATTGGTGATGGAGACGCCATTATGGAGTCGCCATTTATGAAAGCGATTGGATGCGCTAGGAGAGTGGCACGACGACGGCGGAGCCGCTGATCTGGCTCGGCAATGTCGTGTAGGGATCAGATGACGGCGTGAGCGGGGCGAGTGGCGTGCCGGCGGGGCGGTCGGTCAGTAGGCGCAGCGGGCCGAGCGTGGGCAGGTCCCAGGCGATGGTGCCGGCGCTGACGGTGATCGCCGCCGCGCTGGTGGAGGTCTCCGAGGCTGCCGGGACGTGAACCCACGTAAAGAGCGTCTCGCCAGCCTGGAGCCGCGTTGGTTGACAGTCGGTGGTGCCGGAGGGCGCACCCGCGATGGTGCCGGCCGGGCGTCCACCGGACGCCCCTACGGCGGCGACGCGCAGGGCAGGTTGGGTGTCGCTCGTCGGGGAGTAACCCAGCACATCCCAGCGCAGGCGCAGCAACCCTGGCGCCGGCTGCGCGAAGGCGGTGAGCCGCAGGCCCTCGCCGGCCGTGTTTACGAAGGTCGTGGGGGCGACAGCGCGCTCGTCGGGCAGTAGCGGGGTAGCACCGGCGACGCGATAGACCGGCCAGGGTGCGCCGCCGGCGATCGCCATCTGTGCCACGCGGCTGCTGTTGGGCAGCGACGCGAGTAGACCTCCGGCCGCGGTGTTTGGCGCCGTGACGGCCTCCAATGCGGGTCCTGCTGCCGGTGCGGGCAGCACGAGGCAGTTAGCACCGAAGCCGGCGCGGTCCGCGTGCTCGCCGACGAGCAGATATTCCATGCCGATGGCGAAGCGCGGCGTTGCCGGCTCGACCACGAAGACCCCGCTGGCACCCTGCTGGCGCTGGAGCGCGCCGAGCCGCGCGTCGGCGGCCTGCATCTCGGCCAGCGGATAGCCGTAGAAGTTGTAGGCGTCGAAGCGGCCCGTGGCGAGTGCGCCGGCGTACGACGCGGACTGGACCGTCTGGCCGGCGATCAGCAGCGCCAGCGCCGCCAGCAGCGCCACCCAGCCGGCTCGCCCAGCGATCCGCGTCCACGAGGTTGAGGCGCGGCCGGCGAGCCGCGCGGCCTGGTCGAGCAGCCAGCCCATGCCGAGCGCGGCAACCACGAAGGCGCCGGGCAGGATCACGAGCAGGTAATGCACGGCGGGCGGCGTGCCAACCGAGTAGTGGAGCATCGAGAGCGGCGGCAGCGTGACCCACAGCCATAGCAGCAGCGCGCCGCGCCAGCCAGCATCTGTCCGCAGTCCGCGCCACACGTCGCCAGCGTACGCTCGTAGCGCGGCCCACGAGCGCGCGCGTCCGCCCTCACGCCGCCAGATGGCGACCGCCGGCCGCAGCACCGCGACACTGACGACGACGTAGCCCACGGCGAAGAGCAGCGCCGCGGCGAAGGTCAGCACCGGCGTGATGTGCGCGAAGACGGTATAGGGCGACTGCGGACCGAAATCGACGCTGGTCGGTGCGCCGAACAGGCCGTAGAGGCTGCGCAGGACACCCAGCCCAAAGCGGCCCTGGCCCTTCAAGAAGGTATGCGCGTAGAGGCGTAGATTCTGGCCGTGGCTCAGCACCTCGAAGATCGCCGAGGGCACCAGCAGCACGGCCAGCAGCAGCGCGCTGATGGCATAGTCCCACTTGCCGGGCCGGCGCGGGGCGAGCAGCACGGCCAGCACCGTCACCGGCGCCAGGATCGCCGCGACGGGGTGCAGCAGCGCGGCCAGCGCCAGCGCGACGACGTTGAGCACCAGCCAGCCGCGCTTCCCGCGGATCGCGCCCGCGTACAGACTCAGCGCCCAGAAGGCGAGCAGCGTGGCCCAGTAGGTCGGCTGCCAGATGAAACGGCTGTAGTTGACGGCGACGCTGGAGGTGGCGAGCAGCAGCGCGGCGATGGCGGCGGTGCGGCGGCCGAAATTGCGCAGCGCGAAGAGGTAGCAGATTGCTACGCCAAGCACGTTCCACAGCGCGATGGAGATCACCGCCGGCAGCGGGTTGTGGCCGAACACAGCGAACGGCACCAGCAGGTCGGCGCTCAGCGGCGGGCTGTAGACGCCGATCGAGTAGGTGACGCTGGTGACCAGCAGGGCGTGGTGCAGCACCGCCTCGCGCGCCAGGATGTAGAAGTTGCGCTGATCCTGCAAGAACTGGGTCAGCTCGATATGCCACAGGCGGAGAAAGGCCCCTAGCGCGAGCGCCAGCCAGAATTGCCAGTGGCGTGCGAAGGCCCACGCGCCCCCAGCCATCGCGGGCGTGCTTCCGGTGATGGCGGGACTGGCCGCATCGGCGGTCGCCGCCGTATCTCGCTCGTCGGTTCGTCCCAGCATCACGTCCCACTTCCCGCAGAGGGTCCTCACCCCCGTCCTCCCCAGAGGCGAGGCGGGCCTCGCCACTACAGCTACGCGGGGCAGGGGGATGGCAGATTCGGTAGGGGCATACGGCGTACGCCCGTCGCGGATCGATCGCGATAGCCTGTCAAGAGGCGCGCTACCGCATCTTAGCGCCCACAGTGTGCCGCGTAAAGCCATTCAGCCGCATCGGGTATACGCTCCGCTATCGTCCGAGTCGCGGAGGCGGACTTCGTGGCCGCGTAGGGGCGCCCGGTGGACGCCCGGCGGCCCTCCAGGCGCGGTTTCAACCGCCCGCACGCCGCATCGGGTATGCCCGCGCGACCTGAACCGGGTAGATTGGCCGGCGAAGTGGCTATTCCAGCCGGCGCGCTTCTATGCTATCGTGGAGGGCGACGGCGCGGCGCGAATGTCGCGGACGACCGGCGAGGAGGGTGCGGCATCATGACGGCAGAGGAAGTCCTCGAACAGGTGGCGGCCGAGGTGCGGGTCTGCACCAAGTGCGACCTCTACATCGGCACCAAGCACGGTGTGCCGGGCGAAGGCAGCGCGCATGCGGAGGTGATGTTCATCGGCGAGGCGCCCGGCGGCCGCGAAGACGCGCTGGGGCGGCCGTTCGTCGGGCCGGCGGGGCAGTTCCTCAACGAGCTGCTGGCCGCCGCGGGGCTGGATCGCTCCAAGGTGTTCATCACCAACGTCGTCAAGCATCGCCCGCCAGAGAACCGCGATCCCACACCCGAAGAGATCTCCGCGTGCAGCCACTACCTCGACCGCCAGATCGCCGCGATCAACCCGCGGGTGATCGTGACGCTGGGGCGCTACTCGATGGCGCGCTTCTTCCCCAATGCCAAGATCAGCAAGATCCACGGCCAGGCGCAGGTGATCGGCGGGCGCGTGGTGCTGGCGATGTTCCACCCGGCGGCGGCGCTGCACCGCCAGGAGCTGCGACAGACGCTGATCGACGACTTCACCCGCGCGATCCCGGCGGCGCTGGCCGAGGCGAAGCGGCTGGAGGCGGCCGGCAAGCTCACCAGCCAGCAGCAGGGTGCATCGTCGCAAGAGCAGAAACCGGGCGACGATGAGTCGCCCCCGCCGCAGCAGATGTCGCTTTTCGAGTGAGGTGACTATGCCCCGCATTGGGCGCCACATGCCCACCGGCTCGCGGCCCGTCGAGGCGCTGCGCACCGCGCGCGCGATCGGCTGCGACAGCGTGCAGGTCTTCGTGACCAATCCGCGCGGCTGGCGCGCGCCGGAGCCGGATGCCACGCGCGAGGCGGCGTTCCGTGCGGCGGCCGCGGAGCTGGACCTCGCGCCGGTGGTGGTCCACGCGACCTACCTCATCAACCTCGCCTCGCCGCGCGAGGACTTCTTCGCCAGCTCCGTCGCCCTGCTGCGGGCGACCATCGAGCGAGCCGCGCGCTACGGCGCGTCGAGCGTCGTCTTCCACATCGGCAGCCACGGCGGTGCGGGCGAAGAGACCGGCATCGCACGGCTGGCCGAAGGCATCCGCCGCACACTGGAGGGCGCACCGGAGGACGTGATGCTGCTGCTGGAGAACGACGTGGGCGGCGGCGGCAAGCTCGGCTATCGCTTCGAGAACCTGGCCGCGACGCTCGACGCGGTCCCCGAATACGCGCCACGGCTGGGCGTTTGCCTCGACACGGCCCATCTGTGGGGCGCTGGCTTCGATATCGGAACGCCCGAAGGCGCCGCCGCGGCGCTCGACCTGGCCGACCGCACGGTGGGGCTGGCGCGTGTGCCGGTGCTGCACGTCAACGACACGCCCAAGGCGCTCGGCAGCCATCTCGACAACCACGCGCGCATCGGCGAGGGCATCATCCCCGCCGCGGGGCTGGCCGCACTGCTGCGCGACCCGCGTCTCGCCCACAGCGCCATGCTGCTCGAGACGCCGATCGCCCAGACCGACAACAACTCACCCGACTGGGAGCACGACCGCGCCCACCTGCACCGCGCCCGCGTCCTGGCCGGCCTGGAGCCAGAACAGCCGGAGAAGCCGGCACGAAGGCGGCGGCGAGCGGCACCCGGGATGACCGCACCAGCCGGCTCGCGTATGCGTAGCCGGCGCGACCTCACAGCGCCCAGACGGCCAGCGTGATCAGCCCGACGACGATCCAGTGGGTGAGCGCGGAGTAGACGAAGCTGCCCGTGCGCCAGCGCACCCACGCGAAGACGACGCCGGCCCCTCAGACTTGCGCTTACCCTCCTGCGATGCGCATGCTAGGTCCGTGGCGTAACTCTCGATGCTGTAGGACCTAGCGAGGCGACAGGCGCCACGTCTGGCGGGCGACTCATGTGGCAGATCGGCGGTATGAGGGCCGCGCTGCGCGGGCGGACGCGGGCGCTGGTGAAGCGCGCGAGGCGGATGCCTCGCCCGGCGATCGAGTACGGCGCGGCGGTGGCGAGCGTCGCGCTGACCACGCTGGTCATCGGCTGGGTGCAGTCCGCGCTGCACGCCAGCAACCTCTCCATTGTCTACCTGATCGCCGTGCTGTGGCTGGCGGCGACGTTTGGACGCTGGCCCGCCGTGGCGGCGTCGGTGCTCGCCTTCCTGGCCTACGACTTCTTCTTCGTGCCGCCGCTGCATGGCTTCACGGTGGATGCCCCGGCGGAGTGGGTCTCACTCTCGGCGCTGCTCGCCACGGCGCTCGTGCTGGGGCAATTGACCTCGATGGTGCAGGCCGGCGCGCGAGAAGCGCGACGCGGCGAGCGGCGCATCGCCACGCTCTACGCGCTCTCGCAACTGCTCGCCTCGACCACTGACGCCGAGACGCTGCCGGCGGCGATCGTGCGGCGCGTGCTCGACGTCTTCGGCCCGGCGGGCGTCAGCGCGTGCGGATTGATCTTGCGCGGTCCCGACGGCAGGCCCGTGCTACGTGCCAGCGTGACGGCCCAAGGTGGCGATCTGCCGGGTGAGCTGCTGCTGCGCGAGCCGCGTGACATGGCGCAGGCGAGCTGGGTGCTCGACCACGGTGCACCGGTGGGCGGACCCATTGCCGGCGAGACAGCTCTGGTGGGCGCTACCGAACAGTACGTCTACCTGGTGCCACTGGTCAGCGGACGCACGGTGGCCGGCGCGCTCGGCATTGGCGGCGCGGAAATCGTGCGTGAGCTGGCGGGCGGGCTGAGGCGCCGGCCAGCTACGACGACGGAAGCGGTGCAGGGGCAGCCGAGCGCGCCGCGCACATTTAGCAGCGCGTCCGATCCCGCGGTGGGCTTGTTCGCCGCCTTCTGCGAGCAGATCGCGCTGGCGCTCGACCGCCTCCATTTGCAGCGCGAGGCGATCCATGCCGAGGCGCTGCGCGAGAGCGACCAGCTCAAGGACGCCTTCCTCGGCTCGGTCAGCCACGACTTTCGCACGCCGCTGGCCTCGATCACCTCCGCCACCACCACGCTGCTCGCAGCGGACATGCGCCTCGACGACGCCGACCGCCAGGCGCTGCTCGGCACGATTGGCCAGAGCGCGGATCGCCTCAACCGGCTGGTGGGCAACCTGCTCGATCTCTCGCGGCTCGAAGCCGGCGTCGCCGCTCCGCAGCGCGACTGGTACCTGATTGACGACGCGATCGCGACGGTGCTCGACCGCCTCGAAGTGGCACATGAGCTGGGAAGCCGCCGCATCGAGCTGCGCCTCTGCGACCACGCGCCGCTGGTGCTGATGGACCACGCGCAGATCGAGCAGGTGCTGACCAATCTGCTCGAAAACGCCCTCAAGTACTCGCCACCGGAGACGCCCATCACCATCAGCACGGCACTGCGCGAGGTGCCGCCCGAGCTGGAGGTCACGGTGCGCGACGAGGGCATCGGCATTCCGCCCGCCGAGATTGGCGCGATCTTCGACAAGTTCTATCGTGTTACTACTGTGCGGCTGCCGTGGGCGACGAATCGTCCGGCGACGGGTACCGGCCTGGGGCTGGCGATCTGCGCCGGGATCGTCGAGGCGCATGGCGGGCGCATCTGGGCCGAGAGCGCGCCGGGGGATGGCGCCACGTTCCACTTTACGCTGCCGCTCTCGCCCGACGCCCCGGCCGGCGCGCTGCCCGACGTTGCGGATGCAGGATTGGAGGCCGGCGCGCATGCGGAGGCAGGCACGCATTCGGATGCGCTGCCGGAGGGAACGGAGGCGCCGTCATGAGCGATGACCGTGAGCCAGCCTCCGAGCCAGTGGAGGTGTCGGCCAGCCAAGACGTGGGCATGGTAGTGCGCACAGGAGGGGGAGCGCGCGTGCTGGTGATTGACGACGAGCCGGAGATCCGCCGCGCCGTGCGTATGGGCCTCGAAGGCGCGGCGTTCGAGGTTGCCTGGGCGCCGACCGGCCGCGAGGGCATGGAGTTGGTGGCGCGCTGGCATCCCGACGTCGTGATCCTCGACCTTTCGCTGCCCGATATGGATGGTATCGCCGTCTGCCGTGAGCTGCGCGAGTGGTCGGCGGTGCCGATCATCGTGCTCTCGGTGCGCTCAGGGGATGCCGACAAGATTACTGCGCTGGAGCTGGGCGCCGACGACTACCTCACCAAGCCGTTCAGCATCGGCGAGCTGCTGGCGCGCATCCGGGTCGCGCTGCGCCACGCGGCGGCGCGCGGCGCCCCGCCCGCGGGCGACGCGGTCTTTCGCTCCGGCGAGCTGCTGGTGGACTTCGCGGCGCGCACGGTCGTGGTCGCCGGCCGCGAAGTGCATCTGACGCCGACCGAGTACGAGGTGCTCAAGTATCTGGCGATGCACGCCGGCAAGGTCGTCACGCATCGCACGCTGCTGCGCGCGGTATGGGGCCCGCAGTACGAGGACGAGGCCCACTACCTGCGCGTCTTCATCGGCCAATTGCGGCGCAAGATCGAACCGGACCCCAGCCGCCCGCGCTACGTGGTGACTGAGCCGGGCATTGGCTATCGCCTGCGCCTCGCCGAATGATCCCCTGTAACTCCATCGCCCAAATCTTGATACTTTCCTGACGCCCTCGGCGCCGGCCTTTACACACCCCTTACGGCCCTCCGCGTACGCTTCGTGAAGGGCAGCACGAGCCGCGGGTTGGGCCTACGCCGCGCCGAACCACGGGCGTTCGCCGGACGCCCCTACGATGCCGCGACTGGAGCGCCGGAGGGATTGCAGGGCAGCCAATGAGCATGGGTGACGCGCTGTGGCAGCGAGACGACGAGGGCGCCACAGACCCCGACGTGGAGTGGGCATTCTTCGGCGCGCACGCGATCGAGTATTGGGTCGTACGCGACGGCCGGCTGGTGCCCGCGGACGGCAGCGATCTGGAGCGTATCGCCGCGAGCGCGAGGCGCAGGCGCGCCTGCTGCGCTGGGAGCGCGAGCAGCGCCATGTCCACCGCCGCCGGCCGGGCGTGGTCGCTCGCTTTGTGTGGCGTTGCCGCGGATTACTCCGGCGAGCGCCCAAGCGCGGACGCCTCGCCGCCGTGAGTGCGGCCGAGGATCAGCGCGGCGCACCGCGCCACCAGCCAGGCGTTGCCCGCCCGCGCACGTAGAGGCGCACATGCCGAGATGATGCGATGCAACGCGATGAGATGAAGATCGAGAGTCAGATGCAACCGAATCTTGAGACTGATGGGGATAGTGGGGACAATGGGGACGATCTGCTGGCGGCGGCGACGGGCGGGAAACCACTGCAACCGCTGGTAGCTTCGCCCAACGGTGCCACCGCGGCGCCCGCCACGGCCACTCGCCACCGTGGCGACCGTCCGGTCCATCTGCCCGGCGAGTTGGTGGGCGTCGAAACGAAGACTATTCTTCCCGGCTCGCGACCTGGCGCGACCTACGTGCGCATGCGCGCCCCGCTGCGGCGCTCGTTTGAGCCGCACGGCGGACCCGACACGATTGAAGCCACCGAGTTCACGCTCCAGCCGCGCTCCGGCGCCGGGCGCGCCGCCGAGCGTGTCAAGCGCGTGCTGATCGGCCAGCGGCTGCCCAGCGCCGCGGCGATCACCGAGCGGCTCACCAAGGTCAAGGCGCTGGCGGTGCTCTCTTCGGACGCCATCTCGTCGGTGGCCTACGCGACCGAGGCCTCGCTGGGCGTGCTGATCGCCGCCGGCATCGGCGCGCTGAGCGTCAACCCACTGATCGCGCTCGCCATCGTGGCGCTGATGATCGTTGTCGGCACCTCGTACTTTCAGACCATCCACGCCTATGCGACCGGCGGCGGCTCGTACATCGTCGCGCGCGACAACCTGGGCGACCTGCCGGGCCTGATCGCGGCGGCAGCGCTGCTGATTGACTACGTGCTGACGGTCTCGGTCTCGGTGTCGTCGGGCATAGATGCTTTCGTCTCGGCGGTGACGCCGCTGGCGCCGTATGACGTGCCGCTCGGCGTGCTCGCCATCGTCATCATCCTGGTGGTGAATCTGCGCGGCGTGCGCGAGTCGGGCAGCATCTTCGCCGCGCCCACCTATCTCTTCATCGGCGCCTTCCTCTTCATGATCCTCGCCGGCGTCTTCTACGCGGCGACCCACGGCGGCGGGCTGCTGGGTGCGGTGCATCCGAGCGCGACGCCCGCGCAGCGCGGCTGGGGCGACCTGCACGAGCGGCTGGGCATCTTGCTGATCCTGACGGCTTTCGCTTCAGGCTGCTCGGCGATGACCGGCACGGAGGCGATCTCCAACGGCATCCCGGCGTTCAAGCCGCCTGAATCGCGCAACGCCGGGCGTACGCTGCTGTGGATGGTTGCCATCCTGGCGACGCTGTACGTCGGCATCACGTATCTTGCCTGGCGCTTCGGCATCGTGCCCTTCGCCAACCAGCAGCCGACCGTGGATTCGCAGATCGCCGATCTGATCTTCAACAAGGGCTACAGCGCGCTGGGCTTCATGTACTACGTGGTCCAGCTCGCGACGCTGCTGATATTGGTGCTGGCGGCCAACACCAGCTTCGCCGACTTCCCGCGGCTCAGCTCGATCCTGGCACGCGACGGTTTCCTGCCGCATTTCTTTGCGCATCGCGGCGACCGGCTGGCGTTCTCGGTCGGCATCATCGTGCTGGGCGCGCTCTCGACAGTATTGCTGGTGGTCTTCAAGGGCAGCACCGACGCGCTGATCAACCTCTATGCGCTGGGCGTCTTCACGGCGTTCACGCTCTCGCAGACGGGAATGGTGGTGCATTGGTGGCGCCTGCGCGAGCGGGCGGGTCCGGGTTGGCGCCGCTCGCTCGCCATCAATGCCGTCGGCGCGGCGACGACCGGTGTGGTCGCGGCGATCATCACGGTGGCCAAGTTCGACCGCGGGGCGTGGATCGTGGTGATCCTGGTGCCGCTGCTGGTGTTGCTGTTCCGTTCCATCGCGCGCCACTATCACCGCGTGCGCGAGCAGGTGAGTGGACTCAAGGTGAAGCAGCCGGAGCAGTTGGGGACCATCGCGCTGGTGCCGGTCGCCCAGCTCGATCGCGTCGCGCTGCGTAGCATCGTCTACGCTCAATCGCTCACGCCCAACGTGATCGCCGTCCACGTGGCGGCGAACGTGGAGGGCGAGGACCAGCTTCGCGGCGAATGGGCCGCGTGGGCGGAGCATGGAGCATCCTCACCCACCAGCCACAGAGGCGAGGCGGGCCTCGCCACGACACTGCGGGGCGAGGGAGAGATCGCGGATCGTGGGGGGGCGGATGGACGAGCCTCCACCACGCGCCCGCTGGCGCCCGCGGCATCTCTTGCGCCGCGGCTGGTGATCATCGAGTCGCCATACCGCTCGCTGATCGCGCCGCTGGTGAGCTACGTGGATGCGCTGCGCGACGCCAATCCTGGCGTGATCGTCACGGTGGTGCTGCCTGAGTTCGTGCCCGCGCACTGGTGGGAGCGGCTGCTGCACAATCAGACGGCGCTGCGGCTCAAGCTGGCGCTCTACGCCCATCGGGGTGTGGCGGTCGCCAATCTGCCCTACCATCTCTCACAGTAACGCCATCGTCTCGTCCATCAGCGGTTGCCAGTATTGGTGGATCCACGCCTTTGCCTGGACAACACGCTGCTCGATGGTCAATATGAGAGGTATCGAGCAGTGTCATCGGTGGGGTGCTCGCTTCGGCCGGGATCGCGCAGCCAGCGATGCGCCCGTCACACCGCAAGCGTGGCGACGTGCACGCCCGGCCAGCCGCCGTCGGCGAGCAGCTTCGGCAGCGTGACCGGCGTGAGGCCGCGCGCCTTCAGCCCGGCGAGGATCAGCGGCAGCGCGGCGAGTGTCTGTTCGCGCTGGGCCGGCCCATCGTGCATCAGCACCACCGAGCCCGGGTGAATGAGCCGCAAGATCATATCGGCGATCTGCTGCACGCCCGGCTGGTTCCAGTCGAGGCCGGAATCATCCCAGTTCACGGTGGTCAGCCCGTACGAGGCGGCCACCTGCATGACGAGCGCGTTGTAGTCGCCGTAGGGCGGGCGCCAGAGCCAGATGCAGGCGTCGGGACCGAGAATCGCGTGCAGCGTCTTGAGGGTGTCTCCAAGCTGGTGGTGCATCTGGGGCACGGTCTGCTGGAGCATGTCAGGGTGATCCCAGGTGTGGACGCCAATGGCGAAGCCGTCCTGCCACTCGCGGCGAATCAGATCGGGCGCTAGCTGGGCGTATTGCCCTTCGACAAAGAACGTGGCCGCCGTGTGGGTACGCTCGAGATAGTCCAGGAACGGCGGCGTCGTCTGCTCGGTGGGGCCGTCGTCGAAGGTCAACGCGACTTCATTGGGCGGCGCGCTCGTCGCGCTGGGCGGTGTGGCCTGGAAGACAAGCTGCGCCTGCGGCGCGGGCGCCTTAGGCGCGCAGCCGAGCGCGGCGTCGCGCAGCGTCTCGGGCGAGATTGTGGGCGTCGCGGTTGGCGGTATCAGGATCGGCGGATGCCCGCCAGCCACCGGATGTGCCGGCGATTGCGCGGGCGCCGGCATGGCGCAGGCGCTTGCCAGCAAGCAGCAGAGCGCCACCAGCGCGGATACCATGACGCGCGGCCCCGTCGCGTGTCCCTGCGTGCCCATCGCTCACCACCCTATCTCACCGTGGAACTCGACAGTACGAAGCTACCTCTTCACTATGACGCTCCAGCCGGCCCCGCATATCGTGATTTGCGTCACATCACCGCGCACCGCATGTGACCAGGCGGTGCTTGCGCCAGCAGATGTGCTGCCCCCGTGCCTTTTTCGCCGCTCGCTCTCCATCGCCATTGGGACAATCAGGCGCCGCATCCCGCACCTTGACAAGGCCGCCCCGTGCGGGCGATAATGCTTGGTGCGTCCGCCGCGACGCAGGACATCACTCGGGCAGTTACCCAAGCGGCCAACGGGGGCAGACTGTAAATCTGCTGGCTTACGCCTTCGGAGGTTCGAATCCTCCACTGCCCACCATCGCCTTACAGAAACACCTGTGAGGTCGAGCGACAAATGCGATGGGCTCTGACACTCCCACCGGCGTGAGCTGGTGAGTTCTCGCTCGCGCGAGCAACGTTGGCCCGTGTCGGGGCGCTACTACGGGTAACCGTAGATACGTGGACGGCATGCTGTTACAAGAGGCATCGCCGCCGGAGCGCAAGCTCCCGCGATGGCTGGTTGGCATGCCGGCCGAGATGCGGAGCGCATCCGCATCGAGAGCCTGTGTGTCGTTAGTCGCTCGAAGCTCCCAGGTGCCTGCTTGACGAGTGTAGAACAGCCGTCTGCACCTGTCAAGCGGCGCGGAGGGCGATGTAGCAACGCTAGGCCCGAGTAGCTCAGGGGTAGAGCACAATCTTGGTAAGGTTGGGGTCACGGGTTCAATTCCCGTCTCGGGCTCCAGCGGTCCCGCGGTCGCATCCTCGCTTGCTGGGTAAGCAGGCGGGCAGGGCGGCGCGGGACGTTTTGCTGTGTCTGGCCGGCATCCGCCGCCGTCGCGTGGTGGTGGCGGGCGCCGCGTAGGGAGCGTACGGCGCGCTCCCGGTCTCATGCGCCCTAGATGGGCACCCGCGTCGCGGCACCGGATATGCGGGGTCCGCGTTTCGCGGCAACAGTAGCATGCGCCTCGCCCGGCGCCGCTGCTACGTCGAGGAGGATCACTGGCGCACTATGGCGAAGCAGAAGTTTGTGCGGAGCAAGCCGCATGTGAACGTGGGGACGATCGGGCACATTGACCACGGCAAGACGACGCTGACGGCGGCGATTACCAAGGTGCTGGCCACCGCCAACCCCAGCAACAAATACGTGGCC
>DASVAA010000093.1:0-4624 GCA_036376595.1 Ktedonobacterales bacterium
CGCGGGTCGCTCGCCACGCGCTGGTCGTAGGCCGCGAGCCCCGCCGTGTACTCGTCGTTTTCGGCGCCCGGACGCAGGGGCGCGCCGCCACGGATGCAGTTGTCGGCCACGATCACGCTGCCCGGTCGCGTCAGCTTGAGCGCCCAATCGAGGTAGGTGGGGTAGCCGGGCTTGTCGGCGTCAATGAAGACCAGATCGAAGGGCGCCTCGGCTTCTAGCGCGGGCAGCAGCTCGGCACCTGGTCCTACGCGTACCTCGGCGCGGTCAGCGACGCCCGCGCGCGCCAGCGACGCTCGGGCCACCTGCGCGTGCTTCTCGCTGATCTCCAGCGAGATCAGCTTGCCGTCCGGCGGCAGCGCGCGGGCCAGCCAGATGCCGCTGTAGCCCGCCAGCGCGCCGATCTCGAGGATCTTCTTTGCCCCGCAGGCCGCCGCGAGCACCTGCAAGAGCTTGCCTTGCAGCGGCGAGATCTGGATCGCCGGCATCTCGTTGGCGGCGGCGGCATCAAGCGCTGCGGCCAGCGCCGCGTCTTCAGGGGCGAAGAGGCCCACCAGCGCGGAGTCTATGAACGCGCGCGTTTCGGCGTCGTCACGCAGGCGCTGCGCCTCGTCGGGCTGTCTGTTGGTATCGGGCATCGTGCGGCTCCTTGGTGGCTGTATTCGCTGTATGGTCGCGCCGGGGAAGCTCAGGGATACGAAGCGACACACTCCCCAAAGTGAGGGACGCACGACATGCGCCCCTACAATCTCACCCTCCGCGTCCTCCGCGCTTACTCCGCGAACCCCGCCGTCTGTGTCTCCCCCTCGCCCCGCAGGGAGAGGGGGCCGGGGGTGAGGACCCCTACGACGACGTCTTGCCCTCGAACTCGCGCATCTTCTGGATCACCGCGTCGGCGACCTGCGAGGTGCCCACGGCCGTCTGGTCGTTGGGCGTGGGTTTCAGGTCGTAGGTGACGTTCTTGCCCTCGCGGATCACCGCGGCCAGCGCGGCCTCCATGCGGTCGGCGGCGGTGCGCTCGCCCAGGTGGCGCAGCATCAGCACGCCCGAGAACATCATCGCCATCGGGTTGACCTTGTTCTGGCCGGCGTATTTGGGCGCGCTGCCATGCACCGGCTCGAAGACCGCGTACTCGCTGCCGATGTTCGCGCCCGGCGCCACGCCGAGGCCGCCGATCAGCCCCGCCGAGAGGTCGGAGAGGATGTCGCCGTAGAGGTTAGGCAGCACCAGCACGTCGTACAGCTCCGGCTTCTGCACGAGCTGCATGCACATGTTGTCTACGATGCGGTCCTCGAACTGGATGTCGGGATACTCCTTGGCAACCTCCTGCGCCGTGGCGAGGAAGAGGCCGTCGGAGAATTTCATGATGTTGGCCTTGTGGACCGCCGTCACCTTGCGCCGGCTGTTCTTGCGGGCGTAGTCGAAGGCGAATTTGACGATGCGGCGGCTGGCGGGCACTGAGATGTACTTGATGCTGATGGCCGCGTCTTTGGAGAGCTTCTGCCCCGTCGTGCGGCCGATGAAGTCCACCAGCTCGTCCAACTCGTGCGAGCCGCGTTGGAACTCGATGCCGGCGTAGAGGTCCTCGGTGTTCTCGCGCACGATGATCAGGTCAATGTCGTTGTAGCGCGAGCGCAGCCCCTCGTAGCTCTTGGCGGGGCGCAGATTGGCGTAGAGGTCGAGGCTCTTGCGCAGGGCGACGTTGGCGCTGCGGAAGCCCTTGCCGACCGGCGTGGTGATTGGGCCTTTGAGGCCGACGTGCGTCTGCTTGATGGAGTCAATCACTTCTTGGGGCAAGACGCTGCCGGTTTTCTCCAGCACGCCCAGCCCCGCTTCGCGCACGTGCCAGCGGAACTCGACTCCCGTCGCATCCAGGACCCTGCGGGTCGCCTCCGTAATCTCTGGTCCGGTGCCATCGCCGGGAATCAGTGTCACATCGTACGGCATTGTACCTCCGGGTGCCGCGGAGCGTGTACGTGTACGTGTACGTGTACAGCCATCGCGGCCACGACCACGCCCTGTATCGAAACGCAAAACAGCTGCTCAGGGGAAGGAACTGGCGAACCCCGTGGGCCACCTGTGATTATAGCACAGGCATTGCGGCGTTCTTCGGGCGAGCGGGCAGCCAAACGTGGTATACTGTCTGGTGCGCCTGGTGGGCCGGAGGTGGTCAGGCAATCGCGATCGGGGGCGGTCTTCGGGCCGGCGCCGACCGAGGAAAGTCCGGGCTCCGCAGAGCGGGATGCTGGCTAACGGCCAGTGGGGGCGACCCCAAGGATAGTGCCACAGAAACATACCGCCGAAGGCACCTGCCGCGTGGTCCGCCGCGGGGCACGTGCCAGGCAAGGGTGAAATGGCGAGGTAAGAGCTCACCAGCGGTCGGGTGACCGGCCGGCTGCGGTAAACCCCATCCGGAGCAAGGCCAGACAGGAGCAGTGGCGAATCGGAGCGATTCGATTCGCCCGCGGGTGGCTCGCCCGTCACGCTCCGGGTTGGCTGCTAGAGGCGGCGGGCAACCGCCGTCCGAGAGAGATGATTGCCGCCGCATGCGCCGCGAGACGCGCGCGGAACAGAACCCGGCTTACGACCACCTCCGACCCCCTCGTGCGCATCTCCACATGGCCGATGCGCTGCTGCCAAGCCGCCCGGCCCTCAACCGCCGCGACGCATCGGCCCGTAGTGTGTCCAGCCCGTTTGCGTCTGGCTGCCGCCTACCCGCCGCGAGGTGCTCGAAACGGCGTTATGCGCCCGTGGTCGTTGGGGTGTGTCAGGACTCGCTAGCCGCGGTTCATGCATCCGACGTGGCTTCCTCGGCATCCTGCGTCTCAACTGGCGCTTCCTCCGCGCGCTCGAACGTGCCGCTCTTGCCGCCGCTCTTGCGCAGCAGCCGCACGCGCTCGATGGTCATCTCGCGGTCCACCGCCTTGCACATGTCGTAGATCGTCAGCGCCGCCGCGCTGACAGCAGTAAGAGCCTCCATCTCGGCGCCGGTCTTGCCCACTGTGCGCACGGTCGCCTGGATGCCCACCGTACCCATGCCGGGGTCGTCAGGATCGCCGTCCGCGAGCGCGAAGCGCAGCTCGACGCCGGTGAGCAGCAGCGTATGGCACATGGGGATGATCTCCGGCGTGCGCTTGGCCGCCATAATCCCCGCGACCTGCGCCACCGCCAACACGTCGCCCTTCGCCATGCGGCCCGCGCGGATCAGCGCCAGCGTCTCGGAGCGCATGCGCACCTCGCCCGCGGCCACCGCCTCGCGCGCGGTCTCCGCCTTGCCGCTCACATCCACCATGCGCGCGCGGCCCGATTCGTCAAAGTGCGTCAGCCCCATCGCTTGTGCTCCCTTTGCCTTGCCCTCGCCTCTCACCCATCACCCATCCGCGCCGCACGTGGCCCCGCACAGGCGTCGCGCGTCGTAGCCTGTAAGCGCAATACGTGGGCGTGCCATGCCGGTCCGCACGGGTGCCAACTGGGGTCCGTGCTTGCGCCCGCCCATCCAATGCGCTATACTGGCCGTGTTTGGGGCCAGCGTATCACATGGCGGGACCTGGCGGGATTCACAAGCACGCATTGGGAGCACGGGAGACACGAATGGCGAAGAAGTCTACGGCCACGCGCCAGCAGAGCACCACCCCTCGACGGCCGCAGACGGCCAGCAGACCCTCCTCGGCCCGTCCCGCTAACGTGACGCTGGTGCGCGCGGCCAAACCGGCAGAAGCGGAGAAGGCAGTCGCGTCCCCCGCCTCGGCGACCAGCGCGGCGACTGCGGCGCCAGTTGATGGGAAGGCCAAGACCGCCACGTCGGCCACTGCCATCACGAAGAAGCCGGCCGCGGAAAAGCCCACTCCCGAGAAGCGCGTGCCGACAGCCTCGGTGGCCACGCGCCCCCGCGCCCCCGAGATCACCACGCGCCCCAAGGCACCCGCCCCCCGACAGCAGAGCCAGCCGGCACCGGGTAGTGCGGCCGCCAAAGCGCAGGCCGTGCGCATCGCCCGCGCCCGTGCCGTGCAGCGTGCCCGCACCGCCAACTTAGTGACCCCCGAGCACTACGCCTACGTCGCGCGCGACCTCAAGCTGATCGCCGTGCTGGCCTGCGCGATGGTGATCGTGCTCATCGTGCTGCACTTCACGCTCCCCGCCTAGCGCGCCGCCCCCTCGTGAGAGAGCCGCGGAAGGGGAGGAGTTTCTATCATGTCTACCGTCGCCGAAGAGCTAGTCGGGCTGCTGGATCGCCTGAGCGCCGAAGATCAAGAGCATGTGCTCGACTATGCCCGCGACCTGGCGCGCCCGCGCCAAGGCACCCTGATTACCCCCCGCACGCCCCTGCCGCCGGGCACGCCGATGCGCGATCTCGCGCGCTTCTCCGGGACGCTCCCAGCGGAACTTGCCGACGAGATGGCACGCATCATCGAAGAAGGCTGCGAGCGGATTGACCCTGATGAGCACCCCTTCGAGTAGCAGTAACTACTTGTTCGATACGAGTGTACTCATCTGATTTGGGGCCAGGAGACCCCGCCCTTCAGGGCTGGGGAGGAATGGCCCCTCTCCTTTCGACTAGGACTGTTGCCGGTTTTGTCTGCTTGTGTGAGAATGCTTCTGGAGGCACCTTGACAACGGAATCGTGGTT
>DASVAA010000094.1:0-14571 GCA_036376595.1 Ktedonobacterales bacterium
AGCACCGTGCCGATCGTCACCTACGTCGCGCCTCAGGGGGCGCACGCCGGCTCGGCCGGCACCTTCATCGCGCTGGCCGCGCCGGTGGTGGCGATGGCGCCCGATACGCGCATCGGCGCCGCCAGCCCCGTGGATAGCAGCGGCAACGACATCGGCGCGACGCTCGACCGCAAGATCAAGAACGACCTCGAAGAGCTGATCCGCGGCGTGCAGACGACTTACGGCCGCAACCCCGATCTGGCCGTGGCGACCGTCGAGACGGCTGCCGCCTACGACGACCAGCAGGCGATCAGCCAGCATCTCGTCAACCTCGGCGCGACCTCGCGGGACGACCTACTGCGCCAGCTCGACGGTATGACAGTGACGCTCGCCCACGGCTCGACGACGGTCACGCTGCACACCGCCGGCCTCGCCGTCACCGCCATCCAGCCTTCGCTGGCCGATGGCCTGGAGTCGCTGTTCCTCGACCCCACGGTGCTGTTCATCCTCTTCATCGTCGCGGCGATCTGCATCTACCTGGAGCTGGCACACCCCGGCGCCATCGTGCCGGGAACCATCGGCGCCATCGCGCTGGTGATCTTCCTCTTGGGTGCCGGCTCGATCGAGCCCAATTGGGTCGGCCTGGTGCTGATGCTGCTGGCAATCGTGCTGCTGGCGTTTGACGTGCGCGTGCCAACCCACGGCGTGCTGACGGTGGGCGCGCTGATCTCGCTGGTGGTCGGCTCGCTGATCTTCTTCAACTCCAACGTCAGCCAGGGCGCGCCAGGGCTAAGTCCGATCGTCATCGTCGGCACGGCCATCGGCGTCGGGATCGTCTCGTTGTTCGTCATCATCTATGCCGTGCGCTCGCGGCGCTGGAAGGTGACAACCGGCGGCGAAGGGCTGCTGGGGCAGACCGCGACGGTCATCGAGCCGCTCCGTCCGGCGGGCCGCGTGCGCGTGCTGGGTGAGGACTGGGCCGCCCGGCTGGCCGCGCCAGCGCCGCATGTGCCGAAGCGCCGCGTGCGTGTGCGTGTGCGCCCCGAAAGCCAGACGGCTCAGTTGGGCGCGGGTGAGAGCGAGAGCCAGCCGATCGCGCTGGGCCAGCCCGGCGGAGGCGACGTGATTGCGCTTGGGCAGCCGAGCGCGGACGAGACGATCGTGCCTGATCAGCCTGAGACTGGGGACCAGGTGCGCATCGTCGGGCGCGATGGCCTGACCCTCATTGTTGAGCCGCTACCACCGGAACCGGAGCAACAGTAGGTGGCGGCGCCAGGGCGGAGGAGTGTGTGGCATGCCCGAAATTGATACATCGGCGCTGATTGTGGCCGGCGTGATCGTGCTGATCATCATCTTCTTGTTCATCCTCGCCGGCCTGCGCGTGGTGAACCAGTACGAGCGCGGCGTGATCTTCGTGCTCGGGCGCCTGCGCGGCGCGAAGGGGCCGGGCCTGTTCTGGGTGCCGCCGTTCATCAGCCGCATGCGCAAGATCGATCTGCGCATCATCACCATCGAGCTGCCGCCGCAGGAGGGCGTGACGCGCGACAACGTGACCGTCAAGGTCAGCGCGGTGGTCTACTTCTACGTCGTCAACGCCGCCGATGCCGTCAACAACGTGCTCGACTACTACCGTGCGACGGTGCAGATCGCCCAGACCACGCTGCGCAGCGTGATCGGCCAGTCCACCCTCGATCAACTGTTGACCGACCGCGAAGACCTCAATCGCAGCGTGCAGCAGATCATTGACGAGCACACCGAGCGCTGGGGCATCAAGGTGACGACGGTGGAGATTAAGGATGTGGAGCTGCCGGTGACGATGCAGCGCGCGATGGCGAAGCAGGCCGAGGCCGAGCGCGAGAAGCGCGCCAAGGTGCTGCTGGCGGAGGGCGAGTATCAGCAGGCGCAGAAGCTAGCCGACGCCGCCGAGCTGATCGCGACGCAGCCCGCCGCCATGCAGTTGCGCTACCTGCAAGCGCTGACCGAGATTGCCGTGGAGAAGAACTCGACCGTCATCTTCCCGCTGCCGATCGATCTGGTCGAGCCGCTGGGCGAGATTCTGCGCCACACGGCGAGCCGCATGGCTCCAAAGCCAACGCCCGCGGAATCAGAGGCAGCACGCCCGGCCGTGCCGATCGCTCCGCCCGCCTCGCCCTGGCCCCAGCAACAGCCAGAGTGACGGGGTGCGGAGAACGCGAAGGAGAGAGCAGATAGAGCAACCGCAGAGGGCGCAGAGGGGGGAGCAACGGGCGGCGCCAGGCTGTAGGGGCGAGACATGTCTCGCCCGCCGCGCGCTGGCGGGAATCCTTACCCCCCGGCCCCACTCTCTGCGGAGAGAGGGGAATTCGCGCGGCAGCCGTTAGATGGTGTCGAAACCGCCGCCCGCCGCGACGCACCCGCCGGCAATCCGCAACGCTTCGACGGTGCCGTGTTGCTCGATGGGAGGCACACCAGAGCCGTTCGTCTTGAGTCCGCCGCTAATATCAATCTCACGCGCCGCGCCGCCAGGCTTGATGCTCAGCCCGATCGCGGAGAGCGTCGTGACGACTCCTTTGACCAGCGATTGGCCTGTGCCGCCGAAGGTTTCGATGCCGCGGCGCACGATGATCCGGCCAACCGGCTGGCTGATTTGGATGCCGACGGCGCCGTCCGCGTGGGTGACGACACGATCAAACTCAGCCAGGTTGACCGTACCCGTGTAGACATTGAATCCGCGGGCACCCTGGCCGAAGGTCTCGACAGGGGCGTTGACCCGTAGCTCGTTCACAATTCCGAAGTTGACGAAGCCGATGCCACTCGGCCCAAAGGAGGTAATTTTCTCGTCGGCAATCCAGCGATCCACAGTGCCCCAATTGTCGAGCACCATGTCGTTTACCCCGTAGGTCACGACCGGGCCATGGTTCCTAACCGCGTCCACGTGGGCGCCGTAGACGGTAAAGACGCCGCCGGTGATCTGGTCTGGCGTGCCAGGGGCGATCGTGCCGTCGCTATACACCGCATCGGTCTCCAAACGCCGCACAATGAGGCGGCCGCCCGTATCGCCTGCGCCGCTGACGAACACCCCGCTGCCAAGCACGGGCGCTCCGCTGCGACCCGCCGACAAGCCGACCAGGTCCGCGCTCACCACTACGTCGTCTTCAGGCTGCATATTCCAGAGTGTGAAAGCACCCTGGAGAACGTAGACGCCGTAGCCATGCGGCTTATCGGTCTCGCCACGCGCATCCGCGGCCACGATGTCGAGGCCACGCACGTCTACGTGGCCGCCCTGCACCCGATCACGCGCCAGAATCTGCACGCGGCCGGTCGCGGTCACGCCGCGCAGCTCGATCCTCCCCAAACTCTCGACGCTCGTGTCGTTGAAGATCGCTCGTTTGTCCGGTTCAGCACGCAGGCGGAGATTGCGAATCTGGTTATCCGAAGTCAGTTGGACGCCTTCCGCGCCGCCGGCGAACGTCATCTCGGCCAGCTCGTCTTCACCTCGCAGGAATTGTCCGGGAGCGAGGCGGAAGGACGGTGCGTCAACCACGTGGCCGCGCACGACGATCTGTTGGTCGGCCGGATTCTGCGTGGCGGCAGCCAACTCCGCGGCCGTAGCGACCAGTGCTTCCTGCCCCATTATGGCTCACCTCCCGTTGGTTCAATCACGAGGATACGCCAAAGGTGATAGTGTCGTCTCGCGGAGAATGCCGCGAGCTACCGCTCGCCGTCTTCGTCGCGCTCGGAGTGGTTGCCGTTTGGCTCGGCGGGCGGCGGTGTGTGGTCGTGCTCGTGGGGCGGGCGCGCGCTGCCGGCGTAGCGCAGGTAGCGGTCGTACTGCTCCTGCTCGATCCAGCCGTTGGAGTGATAGAGGTTCATCATCACGTCGAGCTTGAGAATCGAGATCAGGTTGATGCCCAGGTGCTTGAGACGCGGATGTGCGCCCTGCTCGCGGTCGATCAGCACCACGGCGTCCTTGACCGCGACGCCGTGCTCGCCCAGAAAGCGCGCGGCCTCCACCACGCTGCTGCCCCCGGTGATCAGGTCGTCGATCAGCAGGGCGCGCGAGCCGGGCGAGTAGTGGCCTTCGATGCCGGGCTGGCCGGTGCCCTGCGGCTGCCTGCGCGGGTAGATCAGCGGGGTGGTGGACTCCAGCGAGAAGGCGGTGGCAAGCAGCAGTCCGCCGACCGGCACGCCGGCGACCACGTCGTAGGGGGCGACCTTGGAGCGCCGCAGCGACTGGGCCAGCGTCACTTCCTGGTCCATCAGCTTGGCGGCCACGCGTAGCGCGGTGGGATTGCCGATCAGCACCTTGGGGTTGATGAAGACGGGCGAGTTGACGGCGGTCTCGCCGTGGGTAAAGTCGCCGAATTTGACGGCGCCAAGCTCGAAGAGCGCGCGGGCAAGCCACAGGTTGTCCAGCGACTGGTCTCGGTTCATCATCGCGCAGCGGGTCCTCCTGGAAGCAACGCCGGGCCGTGCGGAGCGAGGCACGCAAAGGGACGTAGTTACGTGCGGGGGGAAGCCCAGGATAGATCGCCGGCTCTGGCTCTCTTGAGCGCTGGGCGCGGGCATTATAGCACACGCTGGCAACGCGTAGGCTAGCGCGGTTCCTCCGGCAGGGGAGCGGGCGAGAGTGGTATAATGTGGCGGGAGTCTTTCCCTCTAGGGGGGCCGTCGAGCGCGGCCGCCCTCATCTGCTTGCGCGCGACCTGCCAGGAGTCTCTTCGGTGAAGCTGATCGTCGGCCTGGGCAACCCCGGCCTGCGCTACACGCACACGCGCCACAACGCCGGCTTCGACGCCGTGGACATCATCGCCCGGCGCGAGGGCTGGAGCTGGGGCACGCACCGCGGCAAGACTCAGGTCGCCAGTGGCGTGCTCGGCGGCGAGAAGATCGTGCTCGCCAAGCCCCAGACCTATATGAACGACAGCGGCATTGCTGTCGCCGAGCTGGTGCGCTTCTACAAGCTCGCCCCTGCCGGCCTGCTGGTGATCTGTGACGACCTCGACCTGCCGCTGGGCAAGGTGCGCCTGCGCGCGACTGGCGGGGCCGGCGGCCAGCACGGGATGGAATCCATCATCCGCCACCTGGGCAGCAACCAGTTCGCGCGCATCCGCGTCGGCGTCGGGCGCCCGCTACGTGGCCGCGACGAGAACGTGGACTTCTTGCTGAGTCGGCCGGGCGGCGACGAGCGCGTCGCGCTGGAGAGCGCCATCGAGCGCGCCGCTGACGCCGCGCTGGTGTGGGTCGAGCAAGGCGCCGAGGCGGCGATGAATGCCTACAATGCCTGAGACATAGAGAGAGATTGATAGCGGAGGCTGTGCGTGTCGTTACGTGGATTGTTACCGCTGCTGGCGGACCGTCCAGAGTTCACGCGGCTGCGTGCCGAGCTGGCGCGCGGCGGGCTGAACACGGGCCGACTGCCCGTCGAGCCAGTGCGTGAGGAGAGTGCGGCCGCACCAGTGCTGGCGGGGATCGCCGACGCGGCCAAGCCGTACCTGGTTGCGGCGCTGGCCGCCGCGCTCGATCGCCCCGTGCTCTACGTCGTGCGCGATGCCGAGCAGGCCGAGCGTGCCACCGAGGCGCTGGTGGGGCTGGTCGGCCGCGACTTCCCCGTGCTGCCCTACACCGACCGCGACGCCTTGCCCTATGAGCGGCTGATCCCCGAGAGCGAGGCGCTGCGCTCGCGCATGAACGTATTCACGGCGCTCGCCCGTCCCTCTGGCGCGGCGCTGATTGTGATGCCAGCGCGCGCGCTGGCGCAGCCCGTCATGCCGCCGGAGGAGTATGCGCAGGCGCTGGTCGAGCTGCGCCCCGAAACCCAGATCGATCCGCGCATTTTGCTGCAACACCTGTTGAGTTTGGGCTACGAGCATGTGGCCGAGGTGAGCGAGGCGGGCCAGGTGAGCCATCGCGGCGGCATCATTGATGTCTTCCCGCCGGCACTGCCGCGCCCGGTGCGCGTCGAGTTCTTCGGCGACGAGATCGAGTCGATCCGCACCTTCGACCCCGAGACGCAGCGCTCGCTCAACCCGCTCGACGCCGTGCTGATCGGTCCGGCGCGCGAGGCGCTGGCACTGCGCGGTCCCGCGGCGGCGCGCATGCTCGCCAAGCTCGACCAGATCGGCCTCGACGAAGACGCCCGCGAGCGCTTCCGCCGGGACCTCGACGCGCTGAGCAACAGCCAGTCGTTCGAGGATATCGCGTTCTACCTGCCCTACCTGCACGAGCTGGCCTCGCCGCTGGCCTACCTGCCGCCGTCGGGGCTGGTGGTGCTGCACGACGCAGATGCGCTCGCTCGCACCATCCAGAACCTGGAGGCGGAGGGCGAGGAGGTGCGCGACCGGCTGGAGCGCGACGGCGAAAACCCGCCGGGCCTGCTGCCCGCGCTGATCCCCTGGGAGCAGCTCGCGCCGCAGCTCGCGCGGCGGCCGCAGGTGCGCTTCGCCTCGCTGACCGAAGACGAGTCGGTACAAGAAGGCGTCGTAGGGGCGTCCGGTGGACGCCCTCACGCGACCGGCACGGCGCTGGCCCCCGATCTCGTGCCGGCGCCATCGTATGGCGGGCGGCTGCGCGCCTTCGCCACCGACGTGCGCAAGCTGCTGGACCAGCGCCAGCGCGTGGTGGTGGTCAGCGGGCAGGCGCGGCGGATCGCCGAGGTCTTCGGCGACGAGGCGCTGCTGGGCCACAACAACACGGTGATGGTCGCCCCCGAAACCGACCTGACAACCGCGCCGGAGCCAGGGACGCTGCAAGTCATTCATGGGCGCTTCCCCGAGGGCTGGCACAGCCGCTCGCTGGCGCTGAGCGTCTTCACCGATGCCGAGGTCTTCGGCTGGTCGAAGCGCCACGACCAGCGCCGCAAGACGGCCATGTCGGCGTCGGCCTTCCTGGCGGACCTCAACGTGGGCGATTTCGTGGTGCATCAGGACCACGGCATCGGGCGCTTCGAGGGGCTGGTCCGGCTCAACAACGGCGGCGTGGAGCGCGAGTACCTGCACATCCAGTACGCCGGCACCGATAAGCTCTACATCCCCACCGACCAGCTCGACCGCATTACCAAGTACATCGGCATGGGCGACGCCGTCCCCGCGCTGAGCAAGCTGGGCGGCGGCGAGTGGGCGAAAGCGAAGCAGCGCGCCAAGGAGAGCGCGACCGACATCGCCAAAGACCTACTGCGGCTCTACAGCGTGCGCGAGGCCGCCGTGGGGCACGCCTTCCCGCCGGACGAGGCGCAGCCCTGGCTGATGGAGCTGGAGGAATCGTTCGCCTTTGAGGAGACGCCCGATCAGCAGCGCGCCATCGAAGAGGTCAAGGCCGACATGGAGCGCGCGCGGCCGATGGATCGGCTGGTTTGCGGCGACGTGGGCTACGGCAAGACCGAGGTCGCGCTGCGCGCGGCCTTCAAGGCGGCGCTCGACCAGAAGCAGGTGGCCGTGCTGGTGCCGACGACGGTGCTGGCGCTCCAGCACTACAACACCATCAGCCAGCGCCTCAAGCCCTACCCGATCCGCGTCGAGCTGCTCAGCCGCTTCCGCTCCGAGAAGGAGCAGAAGGAGGTGCTGCGCGACTTGGCGCTGGGCCGGGTGGACATCCTCGTCGGCACGCACCGCCTGCTGCAGAAGGACGTGGTCTTCAACGACCTGGGCCTGGTGGTGGTGGACGAGGAGCAGCGCTTCGGCGTGGTCCACAAGGAGCGGCTGAAGCAGTTGCGCACCGAGGTGGACGTGCTGACGCTGACCGCCACGCCGATCCCGCGCACGCTGCACATGGCGCTGGTCAACGTGCGCGACAAGAGCGTGATCGAGACGCCGCCGCAGGAGCGCCTGCCGATCCGCACCTACATTCGCCACTGGGACGACGCGCTGATCCGCGAGGCGATCCTGCGCGAAGTGGACCGCGGCGGGCAGGTGTTCTTTGTCCACAACCGCATCCAGGGCATCCAGGCACTCGCGCAGCGGCTGCAGAAGCTCGTGCCGGAGGCCAGCTTCGTCGTCGCGCACGGCCAGATGCCCGAGGACCAGCTCGAAAAGGTGATGCTCGACTTCTCGGCTGGCGAGTTCAACGTGCTGGTCAGCACGACGATCATCGAGAACGGGCTGGACATCCCCAACGCCAACACGATCATCGTCAACAACGCCGCCTACTTCGGCTTGGCTCAGCTCTATCAATTGCGCGGGCGCGTGGGGCGCGAGAACCGCCAGGCGTACGCCTACTTCCTCTACCAGCAGGATACGAAGCTGACGCCGGTGGCCGAGAAGCGGCTGCGCGCGATCTTCGAGGCGACCGAGCTGGGCGCGGGCTTCCGCATCGCGATGAAGGATCTCGAATTGCGCGGCGCGGGCAATCTGCTGGGGGCCGAACAGTCGGGCTTCGCCAACGCCGTCGGCTTCGAGCTCTACACCCGCCTGCTGGCGGACGCCATCGCCGAGGTGCAGGGCAAGCGCGGCGAGGCGCAGCAGCCCAAGGCGCCGCCGGTGACGGTGGACCTGCCGGTCAACGCCTACATCCCCGACGACTACATCGCCGACCGCGCGCTAAAGATGCACTTCTACCAGCGTCTGGCCGTGCTGGAGCGGCCGGAGCAGGTGGAGGCGCTGGCGGCAGAGCTGGGCGACCGCTTTGGTCCGCCGCCGGAGCCGGTGACGCATCTGCTGGAGCTGGTGCGCCTCAAGACCGAGGCCGGCGAGCTGGGATACGAGTCCATTGCCCTGCGCGACGGGCAGGCAGTGCTCAAGCTGCGCAAGGCGGCGGCGCTCGACCGCGTGGCACTCTACCGCAAGTTCCGCAATGACGTGGGCGTGCAGTTTGGCGAGCTGCGCGTGCCCAAGCGCCACCTGGGCAGCGGCCCCGACGGCATGCTCGTCTCGCTGCGCGAGATCCTGCCGCTGGCGGTCGGTGCAAAGAAAGCGGGGTAGGGTAACGGAGGATACGGTCAGCGCGGAGCACGCGGAGTTTCGCGGAGGTCGCGGAGAAGAGAGAGAACGGAGCACGCGAAGCTCGCGAAGGGAGATGTATGCTCCTAACCCGCGCCGGCGGGTTTCGCGGCCGCTGGGCCGCTCCAGGCGCGGTTTCAACCGCCCAGCTGACTGCCCGCACCGCGGGTCGCGTTCGGGCCTGTGGCTTGTTATCGAAGAAGGGACAGACGAGTGACGCGATTGTATCTGATTCGGCATGGGCAGGCACACTGCAACGTGCCGCCCTATGGGACGGTCGCCGGGCCAAACGGCGACAAGGGGCTGACGCCGCTGGGCGTGCGGCAGGCCGAGCGGCTGCGCGACCGCCTCGCGGCGACCGGCGAGATCGCCGCCGATGTGCTGATCGCCAGCACGCTGCGGCGCGCGATGCAGACCGCGGAGATCATCGCCCCCGCGCTCGGCGGTCTGCAGATCGTCCCTGACGACGACGTGCAGGAGATGCGCGTTGGCGAGCTGGATGGTCTGCCCTGGGAGCAGGTGAAGGGGCAATGGGCCGATCACCGCGTCGATCCCTATCGTCCGCTCGGCCCCGGCGGCGAGAACTGGCCGCGCTTCCACGTGCGCGTGGCCGAGGCGCTGGACCGCATCACCACCGAGCATGAGGGCAAGACCATCGTCGTCGTCTGCCACGGTGGCGTGGTGGATGCCTCGTTTAGCTACTTCTTCGGCCTGCCCACGCTCGCGCCCGGCAAAACAGGCCTCTATACCGCCAATACTTCGATCACGCAGTGGGAAGAGGAACCGCACGACGGCTTCTCGCTGCGCTGGCGGCTGGCGCGGTACAATGACAATCTGCACGTCCGCGACCTCGATACGCCCGAGCGACTTGGCTGGGTGCGGCTGACTTCGGGCGAGCGGCCTGGCGGCAACTGGGGACGTGACGCGAGCGAGGCCGAGGAGTGCGCCTCATAATCTGAATCATTCTCAAGGAAAGACGCTCGAAATGGCAAACACCATGCGTATCTTTGGGCAGACCTATCTCGGCAAAGTCATCCTGCGCGGGTTGCGGCAGCGCTGCCCGCGCTGCGGGCGCGGCAAGCTCTTTCGCCACGGCTTCACCATGTTCGATCGCTGCCCCTCGTGCGGCTGGGTCTACGAGCGCGAAGAGGGTTACTGGACCGGCGCGATGGCCGTCAACCTGGTGCTGACCGAGATCATCGCCGCCGCGATCGTCATCCCGCTGGCGGTGATGCAGTTCAACCCGCTGATCCTCTACGGCGTCGGCATCCCACTGATCGCCCTGATCCCGCTGATCTTCTACCGCGAGACCAAGGCGATTTGGATGAGCTTTGACTTCATCATCAACCCGACTTCGTTGCGCTAGCGCGGCACCCCGGCCGGTGCTGGAGTGCCGATCACTCTGAATCCGACTTCTTTGCGTTGACGCCGGCCTTGGCGCTCTCGCGCTCGGATTGCTCTTTGCGCAGCGCACGGGCACGTAACCGGCCAGCTTTGGGCAGCATCCAGCGGAAGAGCCGCGCGACGGCACGGGCGATCCCGGCGCCCAGCGGGCTACGCACATTCTCAGTCAGCGGGGCCAGCACCGGCACATTCGCCAGCGTCAGCTCGGCGATCTGCCCGTCGGAATGCCAGGGATCGTCCATCGCGTTCTTCATCTCGACGGGATGGCCCCAGCCGGCGGCATAGTCCTGCGCCACCACCCAGCCGCTTTCGGTAAGATCGCGCACGATCTGCCCGCGCTCGGCGTCCACGTCGGAGGCGATGCGGTGGGTGGGCAGATGCGTCGTCGGCGACAGCTCGACGGCGATATCCTTTGTGGCACCGCCGATCCACACCGCGCGGCCGTCGCGCGCCTTCTGGCCCGTATTCCAGAAGCGCACGTGGTCGCGCTGGCGCACTGAGGTGCCCGGCCGCTCGAAGGCGAAATCCTGGTGGCGGCCGTAGAGATAGAGGTTGCTCACGGGGGCGCTGGCGTACTTGCGCTTGAGGATCGCATCCACGGTGATGCGGATCGAGGTGATCAGCGCGATCTCGTCGGCGCGATACCAGCCGGCGGCGGCGAAAGCGGTGGCGAGCTGCGCGCCGGACGCGGTGATGCGCACGTTGAGGGGGTCGCTGGGCGCACCGTTGCGGCTGAAGTTGGTGAGCGGATTGGGGCCGGTCTCGGCGGCTGAGACGTGCCGGCCACGCTCGCTGGCATGCCGCAGTCGGGCGAGCGTGCGCAGCACGCGGATGAAGAAGATCAGCAGCAGGATGAAGAGGATGATGGCGACGATGCTGGGCAGCAGGATGGCCAGCGAGATGGCGGTCAGGATCGTACCCACGTCGCCCAAGATGGCGGCCGCGGTGGCAAGGAGGGTGGAGGTGACGACGGGGGACGCGGAGAGGATGGTGAGCGGCGGCATGGCGCGTTCCCTTCTGCTCTGCTCGACGCCGAGACGATCCGGCCGGCGAGCCGAGTATACCATGCCGGGCGAGCCGCTATGTCCGCTTTGGCGGCCCTGCGACGTTGGAATCAGTGAGGGTACGAGTGTGACACTCGCAGAGCGCCCCACGAGTGCCCGTTGCGGGGGGAATGCGATGTCCGACGACACGGCGCATGACGAGACGACGCTGATCCAGGCGGCCCAGCGCGACCTCGCCGCGTTCGGCCCGCTCTACGTGCGCTACCTTGATCGCATCTACACCTACCTGCGCACGCGCACCGGTTCCGCTCGCGCCGAGGACGCCGCCGACCTGACGCAGCAGGTGTTTCTGCGCGCGCTCGATGCCCTGCCGCGCTATCGTGTGCGCAACGGCAACTCAGTTGCCGCATGGCTGTTTCGCATCGCGAGGAACGCGGCGACTGACTGGCAGCGGCGCGAAGGGCGCACCGTCCCCTGGGAAGCCGTGCCTGAGGAGCAGCATCCGCCCGCGCCCGAAACCGCCGACGGCGAAGTCGTGCACCAGGACGAGATCGCGCAGGTGCATCGCCTGCTGGCAACACTCGACGACGGAACGCGCGAGGCGCTCGTGCTGCGCTTCAGCGCGCAGCTTACGCTGGCCGAGATCGGTGCCGTGCTCGGCACCAGCGAAGATGCGGCGCGCAAGCGCATCAGCCGTGCGCTGCGCACACTGAAGGAGCGTTACTGTGACGACACTCCCTGATCGCTACGCCGACCTGACCGATCTCGCTGGCGCGAAGGACGATCCAGCGGCCGTACAGCTCCTCGACCGCCTTGACCAGGCGCTGGGTCCCCACTCCGCGCCGGTGGGCCTGCGCACCGCGCTCGATCGCCTGCTGCACGAGCGGATAGCGGCCGCTGCCCCGGCGCTTGCGCCCACCGTGTCCCGTGCGCCGGGTATCCTGACCCGCAGGGACGCGCTCAAAGTGGCGGCGGCCAGTATGGCCTGGCTGCTCACGCTCGGCCAGACCGGACCGGAGGTAGCGGAGGAGCTGGTGCGCCTCGCGCAAGAGGGACCGATGACCGGCCCGCGACTCGTCGGGCTGATCGACGCGGAGCGCACGCGCTGGCACGCGTTGCTTTCGGAGGTGGGGGCGGCCCGCATGGAACAGCCAGGCGTCGAGGGAGACTGGTCGGTGAAGGAGTTGGTCGCGCATCTCACGTTCTACGAGCGCCGGGTCATAGAGAGCGGGCAACGGGTGCTCGCAAGCGGGAAGTTTACCCGCCCCGACGATGACCTCGCGGCGATGACGATGGACGAGCGCAACGCGGTCGTCGCGGCGCAGGCCCGTGCGCGGCCGGTCGCCGACGTGCTCGCCGAGGCCGATCAGGTGTTCGGCTTGCTGCGCGCCCTCATCGCCCATGTCCCGCAAGACATCCTGAATGACCCTCGCAGATTGGGGATGCCCGAAGACGAGGACGTGGCGCCGTGGATGCGTGTCGCCAACAACTCGTATGGGCACTACCGTCAGCACGAGCAGGCGATCCGCGACTGGCTGGAGCGCACGCGACAGGGTGGCGAGGCGTAGCGCGGCTGCCAAGCGCCCGGCACGCCCGCGCACCCTGCGTAGGGGCGTCCGGTGGACGCCCGCCGCGCCCACGCGGCATAGAGTCGCCACGGGTGTCGCTTCGGTGGGCGCAGGAGCCACTGGGGCGCGGAGGCGGGCTGAAGTCCCGTGGCTAATCCCAATATGGCCACACAGAGGTGCCCGCGGCTCGGCAGTGAGGCATCCGGCCAGCCGTGAAGCAGCGTGTCTCCGTACTGGATGCCAGACTCGCCGTATCAGTCAGCCGCCGGCGATTCCAGGATTAGCCACGGGACTTCAGCCCGTCTCCGCGCCCGACAACCATCGCGCCAAAGCCGTGACGATCCCCCTGGAGAATCCCCCTAGCCGCCCTCGCCCGCTTGCGGTTATGATCGCGGTGCGGCGCGCGTTGCGCCGCGACGTCCTCGATGAGGATGAGGTGGACGCATCGCGACGAGAAGGGAGCGCAACGTGGTGCAGGCGGATTACCCACGGCGGCTGGCCGAGACGCGGGCGCGCATGGCGGCTGAGGATGTGGACGCGCTGCTGGTGTCGAGCCAGTACAATCGGCGCTATCTGACCGGCTTCACGCCCGAAGACGGCGACATCACCGAGTCGTCGGGGCAGGCGCTGGTGACCGGCGACGGCCTCTACCTGATCACCGGCACGTTCTCACTCAGCGGCATCGAGCACGAGATCGAGCCGAGCGGCACGCAGCCGCTGCTGACCGATAAGTCCACGCCGCAGGCGGTGCTGGCACAGGCGATCAAGGACTTCGGCATCCGCCGGCTCGGCTTCGAGAAAGACTGGATTTCGTATGGGCGCGTGGACCGTCTGCGGCGCGCGGCGGGTGAGGGCGCCGAGTGGGTGCCGCTGGACGACCTGGTGGAGCTGGTGCGGGCGCGCAAAGACGCCGCCGAGGTCGCCGCCATCCGCCGCGCCGTGGAGGTCGCCGAGACGGCATTCACGCAACTGGTGGCCGAGCTGCGCCCCGGCATGACCGAGCGCCAGATCGCGCTGCGCCTGGACGACCTGATGCGTGCCGCCGGAGCCAGCGCGCCCAGCTTCGAGACGATCGTCGGGGCAGGACCGGGTGGCGCGCTGCCGCACTGGGTGCCCAGCGACCGCGAGGTGCGCGAGGGCGAGCCGCTGCTGATCGACTTTGGCGCGCGGGTGGACGGCTACTGCTCCGACATCACGCGCACGCTGGTGCTGGGCGAGCCGGACGACAAGCTGCGCGAGATCTACGCCGTCGTGCGCCGAATGCAGGATGCAGGCGAAGAGGCGCTGCGCGCGGGCGTGCGCCGCGGGCGCGAGGTGGACGCGGCGGCGCGCAAAGTGGCGACCGACGCTGGCTACGGCGAGCAGTACCTGCACGGCCTGGGGCACGGTGTGGGGATGGCGGTCCACGAGGGACCGGCGCTGCCCAAGCCGCGCACGGCCGAGGACCCCAAGCTGGCCGCCGAGCTGGAGGCCGAGATGGCGAAGATCGAGGGCATCGAGCCGGGGCACGTCGTGACTATCGAGCCGGGCCTCTACCTGCCGGGCTGGGGCGGCGTGCGCCTGGAAGATATGGCGCTCGTCACCCCCACGCCCGACGGCATCGAGCTGCTCACCCAGCGCAACCCGGAGGAGATCCTGCGCGTGGGTTGACGTCGATAGCTTGCGGCGGCGCTAGCAGTTGCCCGTGTTCTGCTTCGGCACGAC
>DASVAA010000095.1:0-7102 GCA_036376595.1 Ktedonobacterales bacterium
GGGGAAGGCATAGGGCGGCGGCTGGGGCGTAGGCACGCTGGGGCTGGGCGTCGCGGTGGGCGCGGTGGGTGTTGCCGTCGCGGCCGCTTTTGCGCCGGATGGGCCGCCCTTGCCGCCGCATGCGGTCAGCCCGACGAGCAACAGCAGCGCCGGAAGCATCCAGAATAGACGCGCGCGAGAAGTGCGGTGTGGCATACGAAACTCCCTCTCATCGAGACCCTGTGCCCCTGGTGATGACAACGGATGAGATCGGTTCTGTCATGCACGACGAAATCAGCGCGGCGTTATGGGAGCCAATTCCTGTGAAGTTGCTCACACCTATGCAGGCGCCCCGCATGCCGCCCATTTGGGCGCCGTCGTGGCCCCTTGCGCGCCGAAACACGTACTAGGCAAATAGAGGGATTGCGCAGGGAGGGTAAGCTAGGGCGAGGGATAGTGGCAGGATAGGGCCGCTGCGGAGTGGGACGGAGGAGGCCAGATGCAAGCCCCAGGTCGGGACGGCCGGCACACCGGGGCGCCGCCAGCGCACGATGTGCGCGCGAACGCGGACGGCACGATCACCGAGCCAGGACGCCAGCTCATCCGGCGCGCGCCCGGCGGCTATCTATGGAATCAGGCCGGATCGCTGTGGCTGTTCATCTCGCTGCTGCTGTTCGAGGTGGTCATCCGCCGTTCGCTGCCGCAGAGCGAGACCAACGTCTTCGACCTGATCTCGACTGAAGCCAATCTGGGGTTCTATATCGCCTCGCTAGGCCTGACCAGTGCGGGCACCGTCTACCTGCCGCGCGCGCTGGCCGAGCACGGACCGGCGCAGGCGATGGCGCTCGCCATCCGGCTGGTGCTGATGCGCGTGGCGATGGCGCTGCTGGTCGCCGCGGCGACGATCTGGGGCCTGCCGCCGCTGGCCGCCGCGGTGAGCGCCGCCGGCTGGCCCGTGCTGGCTGGCATGACGCACAGCTTTGCGGTGGAGGCGCTGCTCCAGCACCGCGGCGCAATCGCCGCCTATGTCGTCGGCGTGGGCACCTCGACAATGCTCAGCTCGTTGCTGATTGCGCTGGTGCGCACGCGCGTGGTGTTCATCTTTGGCAGCCTGAGCCAGTTGTCGCAGCTCGTGCTGGCCTACGTCTTCATCCGCGTCACGGGCCAGGGTGTGGATGGCGCGCTGGTGGCGCAGGCGGTGCCGGCGGCGGCGACGGCGCTGATCTTTACTGTGGCGCTGTGGAACGTGCTGCGGGCGCGTCCCGACCGGCGCGGCGGCGTCTTCCTCGCGCCAGCGATGAAGCTGGGGGTTGCCTCGTGGCTGGCCGATCTCCCCAACTCGTCGCTGGTGCAGCCGGTGGCGCTCGGCCAGCTCTCGGCGGTGGCGCCGACCGAGTTGCTGTTCTTCAAGAGCACCTACCAGATGGGCGACGCTGGTGCGCGCTTCTTCACCGACGGCCTGGGCGGCATCAGCATGGCGATCATGTCGGCCTCGTACGCCGGGCGGCGCCTCGATTCGCTGGCGACCGGCTGGCGCACCGTCAATAAGCTGCAGGTGCTGCTCGCGGTGCCACTGGTCGTCTTCTGCATCCCGCACGCCGCAGCGATCATGACGCTGCTCTTCGGCACGCTCTACGCGCAGTCAGGTCCACTGCTGGCGGTGTTTCTGGTGGTCAATGGGCTGATTCAGCTCTTTGGCGGCTCGACCCACGAGTGGGCGCTCTACGTGCTGGGACGCCAGCAGTGGGTGGTGATCTCGCGCTGGGGGACGCTGGCGATTCTGGCGCTGACCGGCGCCGTGCTGGTGCCGCGCTACTTCGCGCTGGGCGCACTGCTGGCGGTGGGCATCGGCCGGCTGGTGGCGGAGGTCTTCTTGCTGGTACTGGCGCGTCACTGGATGCGCCGACCCTATCCGGTGGCCTTCATCGCGCGGCTGCTGCTCGCGCTGATCCCGGCGGCGGCCGTCACGCTGCTGTGGCAGCCGGAGGCGGCGATCGCCGGCGCCGTGGCGCAGCTCGCGTGGATTCCAGACGCGGTGCGCACGGTCGTGGCGCAGGGCACGGCGCTCACGGTCGAGGTGCTGATCTTCTTCGCGATCTTCCTGGCCTGCCTGGCGATTGTGCGCCCGCTGGATGCCGAGGACGCGATGCTGCTGGCGCAGGTGCCGCGCTGGCTGCGGCGGCTGCTGGCGCCATTCGTCGGCGCGAAGTCCGCCGCGAAGGCCCTCTACGTCTCGGTGCCTCCACCCGCTTCTGCCTCAGGACTCAGATTCGAGCGGCCAACGGGCGTGGCGCCCGGAGCGGCGCGGACAGCCGCGCGAACGACTCGCCCGCTGCGGCGGTCGCGGTCGCGATCGCTGCTGCCGCCCCGCTTCCCACGCTAGAAGGACATGGCGCGAGGGCCACTGGCTACCCGGCGGTCGCCTGCGCCGTGGCCTCGGCGGCGTAGCGCTCGCGCAGCTCGCGCTTGCTGAACTTGCCGACGCTGGTCTTGGGCACGGCGTCAATGAAGATCACTTCGTCGGGCAGCCACCACTTGGCGACCTGTGGCCGCAGGTACTCGATGATCGCGTCGCCGGTGAGTTGGCCGGCGAACTCCGGCTTGGGCACGACGTACGCCACCGGGCGCTCCTGCATCACTGGATGCGGCACGCCGATCACCGCTGCCTCCAGCACCTGCGGATGTGCCATGATCAGGTTCTCCAGCTCGACCGACGAGATCCACTCGCCGCCCGACTTCACCAGGTCTTTGGTGCGATCGACGATCTGCACATAGCCCTTGGCGTCGATCGTCGCCACGTCGCCAGTGTGCAGCCAGCCGCCGCCAAACTTCTCGTCGTTCGAGTCGCCGTGGTAGTAGGCGCTGGCGATCCACGGCCCGCGCACCTGGATCTCCCCGACGCTCTTGCCATCCCAGGGCACGTCCTGGCCGGTCTCGATATCGGCCACACGCAGCTCGACGCCGGGCACCGACTGGCCCTGCTTGCTGCGGATGGCGAGCTGCTCGTCGTAGGCGTCGTGCGCATGATCCGAGTTGACGCGGCTGACACTGGCGAGCGGCGAAGTTTCAGTCATGCCCCAGGCGTGCAGCAGCGGCAGGCCGAAGCGGTCGAAGCCGCGCATCAGGGCGGGCGGGATCGCCGAGCCGCCGCACGGCACGGTGCGGATCGTGGAGAGGTTGGGCATCGTCGGCTCTTGCGCGCGCTGCTCCAGGTACGCCAGCAACCCGATCCACACGCTCGGCACGCCGGCGGCGACGGTCACGCCCTCGCCCTCGATCAGGTCCACCAGGCTCGCGCCATCCAGCCAGCGCCCAGGCAGCACCTGCTTCGAGCCGGCCAACGTCGCCGCGTAGGGCAGGCCCCAGGCGTTGGCGTGGAACATCGGCACGACCGGCAGCACCACGTCGCGCTCGCTCAGGCCCAGGCTATCGGCCATCAGCACACCCATCGAGTGCAGCGTGGCGGAGCGGTGCGAGTAGACGACGCCCTTGGGGTTGCCGGTGGTGCCGGAGGTGTAGCACATCGCGGCGGCGCTGTTCTCATCCAGCTTGGGCCAGTCGTAGGTGGGGGAGGCGGCGGCGAGCAGCGTCTCGTAGTCGTAGGTGGGGGCCAGGCTGGTAGCGGCGGCCGGCGTGCCCATCACCACGAAGGCGCGCACCGAAGGCATGCGGCCCTCCAGCTTTTCGAGCAGCGGCAGCAGGTCGGCGTCCACGAAGATCACACGGTCTTCGGCGTCCTGGATGATGAATTCGAGCTGGCCGGGGAAGAGGCGCAGATTGAGCGTGTGGAGCACGGCGCCCATGCAGGGCGCGGCGAAGTAGAGCTCGAGATGGCGCGCGGTGTTCCAGCCGAAGGTGCCCACGCGGTCGCCGGAGCCGATACCCAGCTCGCGCAGGGCGTTCGCCAGCCGCGCGACGCGCTCGCCGAACTGGCCGTAGGTTGAGCGGGTGAGGCCGTCGGCGGTACGGGTAACGATCTCTTTGTGGGGGAAGAGCCGGGTCGCGCGGTCGTAGATGTGCTGGATGGTGAGCGGGTAGTCCATCATCAGGCCTTGCATGCTCGAACCTCCTGGGGGACCTGACCCCCATGGCCCTCGTCCCAGCGCCGGGGTGAGGGAGCGACGGCGGGTGGATGGGGCGTCCGCGTGACGCCCCAGCGATGGAATAGAAGGGGGATGAACAGCGCGCGGGTGGGCGAGGGATACGCGGCCCACGAGGTGCGGCGCGACACTCGTTACCGCGCATTATGCACCATCATGGAATGGCCGCACAACCGATGTCTGGTGCACGTGTCGGCATGGGCGCAGTGAGGTAAGAGAGGTCTGCCCATCTGGCAGAGAAAGCGCCTCCGCCAGAACCAAAATCAAGGACTCAAGATGAGGAAGGAGCAAAACGCGGCCACATCGCAATTACAACGACCGCGACGAAATTGGGATGACACACTGCACCCGCGGATCTCCTGGTTCGTGTGTGCCCTTCTAGACGGAAACGCTCCTAATATGCTACACTACTCACCATAACGAGATTCCACCAGCCTCCAGTCAGTTCCAGAGGCTGTACCAGAACGAACCAGTACCATAAGAAACAGGTCGAGCGGAGCAATGTGAACCGGGGATGGGTCGGCGCGGACAGACCATCTGCTGCCTGATGAGCCAGCTGGCCAGGAGGGAGCAACCCCATGCCCAAGAGCATCTTCTCCCGCCTGTTCAGGCGGTATGTCCCGGAGCCACCTGCGGCGACACCGACACCATCACCGACGGCTACGGCCGCGGATGCCGCCCCCGCCCCCGCTTCGATCCCGCAGAGCGAGCAGTCACAGCCACCGCTGGCACCACAAGTCATCACGCCTCCTAGTCCCATTCCCACCCCGTCCGCTCCGCCAAACCCCCTGGAGGCCCCTGTCACCTTTGAGGCCACCGTAGAACCGTCAGCGCCGCCACCCAACGCGCGCGACGCAAGGAACCAGTCCGGAGGTGATGTCCCTATGACGAGAAAACAGAGCGAGAGCGACGACCAGGATCAGGCAACAGCTGTCTCCGAAGCGCAAATCGCCGTCCACTGGCGGGAGGAGGCCTACTATCAGCCCCCTGCGAAGTTTATCGGCCAGGCCAACGCCAGCGATCCGAGCATCTTTGAGCGCTTCCGCGAAGAGCACTTCCCCGACTGCTTCAAGGAGTACGCGGACCTGCTGAGCTGGGACCACTACTGGCATACGACCCTCGATACCAGCACTCCGCCGTTCTGGAAGTGGTTCGTCGGCGGCCGGCTCAACGCCTGCTACAACTGCGTCGACCGCCACCTCGCCACCAGCCGCAACAAGGCGGCCCTCCTCTGGGTGCCCGAGCGGGAAACCGACGCGCCGCAGGCGATCACCTATCAGGATCTCTACACCAGGGTCAACGAGTTCGCGGCCTTGCTGCGCGACTTCGGCGGCGTCCAGGCTGGCGACCGCATCACCTTCCACCTGCCGATGGTCCCCGAGCTGCCGGTCTCCATGCTGGCCTGCGCGCGCCTCGGCGTCATCCACTCCGAGGTCTTTGGCGGCTTCAGTGGGGTGGCGTGCGGCGGCCGCATCGCCGACTCAGGCAGTCACATCCTGGTGACCATGGACGGCTACTACCGCAACGGGTCCTTGATCGACCACAAGGCCAAAGCCGACGAAGCCGTGGCCGCCGCTCATGAGCAGGGCGTCGAGGTTGAGAAAGTCCTGGTCTGGCGGCGTCATCCCGGTCAATACGCCTCCGCGAATCCGATGGTCGAGGGGCGCGACTACTTCGTGGATGAGCTGCTGCAGCACTACCACCGGCACGTCGTCGCGCCGGTCTCCATGCCGGCCGAAGCCCCCCTGTTTCTGATGTACACCAGTGGCTCGACCGGTAAGCCCAAGGGATGCCAGCACAGCACCGGTGGCTACCTGGCCTATGTCGCGGGCACGTCCAAGTACTACCAGGACATCCACCCCGAGGACACCTACTGGTGCTTCGCCGACATCGGCTGGATCACCGGACACTCCTACATCGTCTACGGCCCCTTGGCGTTGGGGACGACGAGCGTGATGTACGAAGGCGTGCCCCTCTATCCCGATCCGGGGCGTCCCTGGCGTATTGCCGAGCAGCTGGGCGTAACCATCTTCCACACCTCGCCGACGACGATTCGCATGCTGCGTAAGGCCGCACCCGACGAGCCGCAGCAGTACCACGACCAGTTCAAGCATATGACCACCGTGGGCGAGCCGATTGAGCCGGAGGTCTGGCGTTGGTACTACCATACCGTCGGCAAAGACCAGGCGGTGATTGTGGATACCTGGTGGCAGACCGAGAACGGGGGCTTCCTCTGCAGCACCCTGCCCGCGCTGCAAGCGATGAAGCCGGGCAGCTGCGGCCCGGGAGTGCTTGGCGTCTACCCGGTGATCTACGATGAAACCGGCCAGGTGGTCGAGGCCGGTAGTGGACGGGCGGGCAATATTTGCATCCGCAACCCCTGGCCCGGCATCTTTCAGACCATCTGGGGCCAGCCGGAGCGCTTCGTGCAGACGTACTACGCCAAGTACAACCGCAACAAAGAGAGCACAGACTGGCATGACTGGCCCTACTTCGCAGGCGACGGCGCGGTGCTGGCCGCCGACGGCTACTTCCGCATCCTGGGCCGCGTGGATGATGTGATCAACGTGGCGGGGCACCGCCTCGGCACCAAAGAGATCGAATCGGCCTGCCTGACCGTGCCCGAGGTGGCCGAGGCGGCGGCGGTGCCTATGCTGGACGAGCTGCGCGGCCGGGTCGTCGAGGTCTACGTAGCCCTCAAGCCAGGGTTCACGCCCAGTGCGGAGATCGAGGCCAAGGTGGCCCGGGCGGTTGAGACCGAAATCGGGCCGATCGCCCGACCCAAGCATATCTGGACCGTGGCTGATATGCCCAAGACACGCTCTGGCAAGATCATGCGCCGCATCCTCGCCGCGAGCAGCAACTTCACCGATGTGGGGGACACGACCACGCTCGCCAACCCTGAGATCGTCGAGAGCATCCGCCATCACGTCCAGAGCGAGAAGCTCGCGCAGGGCGAGGTGCCCCGTCCCCTGTCGCCCGAAGAGATCGAAGAGATCAAGGCGTTTGGCAGCGTCGAGTGA
>DASVAA010000096.1:0-15255 GCA_036376595.1 Ktedonobacterales bacterium
GTCTACTTCGTCGCCTTCACCTGGGCCAAGCACGACGCCTACCAGACCTTCGCCGAAGATATGGGCATCATGGACCAGGCGCTGTGGAACCTGATGCACGGCTACGGGTTGCGCCAGACGATCTGCAATCCCATCGGCGACACCAACTGCCTGGGTGACGTCTCGCGGCTGGCGATCCACTTCGAGCCGATCATGTACATCATCGGGCTGCTCTATCTCGTCGCGCCCTCGCCCAAGACGCTGCAACTGCTCCAGGCGGTGGTGGTCGCGACCGGCGCCTTCCCGGCGTATGGGATCGCCAGCCGCCGGCTGCGCAGCGCGCTGGCGGGCGTCGCCTTCGCCGCCGTATACCTGCTCTTCCCCGCGCTGCAGGCCGCCGTCACCTACGATTTCCACGCCGTGACACTCAGCGCCGCCTTCTTGATGTTCGCGCTGTACTTCATGCTCACACGCAACAACGTGGGGCTGGTCATTGCCTGCGTGCTGGCGATGTCCACCAAAGAGAACATCCCGGTGGACGTGCTGATGATCGGCGCCAGCGTCGCGCTCTTGCAGCGCCGCCCCAAGATCGGGTTGGCGCTGTGCGCAGTGGCGATCCTCTGGCTGGGAGTCGAGCTGCCGATCATGCACGCCGCCAGCCCGGTGGGCTATTCGCCGACCGCCGGGCGCTACACCTACCTCGGCTCATCGCCGCTCAAAGCGGGCGTCTATCTGCTCACGCACCCGCTGCAGGTGATCCGCGAGCACGTGCTGGACCCCGGTGGGCGCTTCTACCTGCGTGCCCTGCTCTCGCCCACAGCGTATCTCGCGCTGCTGGGTCCCTTTGCCTTGCTGATGGCCGTGCCCGCGATTGCCATCAACATCCTCAGCACGTTCCCTTCGCAGCGCACCGGCCTCTACCACTACAACGCCGAGATCGTGCCGTTCCTGGTGCTGGCGACGATCGAGGCGGTGGCGTGGATCGCGGCGCTGGCGGCGTGGGTCGTCAGGCGGGCGGAGAGCAGCCGGTTGCGCGCGGCGATCGTCGCTCCCATAGAGGGCCTTCAGCGGAGATATTCACGGGCCGTTCAGGCGCTGCCACTGCCAGCGCGGTTTTCCCCAGCGTCTCCGGCCACGACGCGCGCCTCGCTGCCGCGGATGGCCCGCTGGCTGGCGGCGATGGTCCTGGTGGCCCTGACGCTGCTCTTCAGCTTGCACGAGCAGTCCACCCGCGGCTACCTGCCCTTCTCGAGCGGCTTCTCATGGCCGGAGCAGACGGCACACACGCGGCTTGCCGAGCGCTTCCTCCAGATGATCCCCGCACGGGCGAGCGTCTCGGCGCAGTCCGAGCTAGCGCCACACCTGAGCCAACGGCGCTTCATCTACCAATTCCCCTTCGCCGACACCACCAGCGACTACGTCTTCCTCGACATCACCGGCAGCCCGTACCCGTTCTACTCGACGGACGATTACTTCGCGGCCGTGCGCCACGTGCTTGCCAGCGGCCGCTACAGCGTGGTCGCCGCGCAGGATGGCTATCTGCTGCTGCACCATGCCAGCGGCCCGACGCTCAATCCGAACAATCCGTATGGGCTGCCGGAGTCGCTCTTTAGCTTTGCGGAGCAGCCGGCGAGCGCGCCGGTGCCGCACCCGATGCAGGCGCAGCTTGGCTCATCGCTGCGGCTGGTGGGCTACGACATCACGCCGACGACGCATCCCATCCCGCAGACGACGATCACGGTGACGACCTACTGGCAGGTGACAGGGCCGGCGGTCGGCGCGCAGGACCAGCTCCAGTTGCTGCTCACGCAGCCCAACGGGACGTTCTCGGCGTTCTCGACCTTCGCCGCGACGGCGCTGCAGCCATTGAGCAACTGGCGGCCAGGGGTGACGTATGTCGTGCAGGCGCCGGTTTACATCACTCCAAATGAGGCGGGCCGCGATCTCCTGAGCATGCGCGTACAAAGCGGGCAAGGGCAGTCCCCGGCGGACTTCCTCCCCGCAGTGCTGCCCGGGCCAAGCGTGCCCGGAGCCTTCCCCGCGCTGAACCAGGATCGCACGCAAGTGATCTTCGCGGCAATCGCCGTGTGATCGCTGTGATACGGCTGTGCTTGCAAACGAGGGAGCATCCGAGAGTATACTTCAGGCACCGGCAGTGCGGCGCGACCTTATCCCTCGGAGGCGATCCCCATGCATGCCATCATCCCGCATGTCCGCTCGCGTAGCCAGCCCTATGCCTGGGGCTGTATCTCGGTGAACCCCGACCCACCTCGCGTTGGGGAGCTGACCCGTATTACCTTCCCGCTGCTCAACCCTGGCCCCGACGATCAAAGCATCGAGCGCATTGATGTGAAGGTCGCGCAGTTTGGCATCGGCGTGCGGTGGGAAGAGCTGCCTCCGCTCGGCCCGTTCGCGCTGCCGGCGGACCCAGACCGCGTGGTCGAGGCGACCGTCGAGTGGACGCCGGCTATCGGCGGACACCGCTGCGTGCGCGGGCAGATCCACGTCGCCGGGCTGGCCGAGCCGTGCTCCGTCGGCTGCAATCTGCACGTCATCGAAGCCGGCGCCGACGAGCGCGCCTGGTCGGTGCCCTTCCGGCTGGGCAACCCCGAGCCGCGGCGCGCCCCCATCCGGCTTCAGATTGGCGGCAACAATCTGGCAGCAGTGGACGCGGCGGTACGCGTAGCTGGGCGGCTTGTTCCGGCCGATCAGCCGATCTGGCTGGCGCCGGGCGAAGAGGTGGAGGCGGAGCTGGTGCTGCGCGCGCAGCGCGATGGCGCGCTCAACCACGTGCGCACCGTCGAGGCGTGGGTCAACGACCACCTGATCGACGGCATTCACGTCACGCTGCGCCGCACGGCCACCGTTAGCCCTGATTCAGGCGACACCATGCGCGCGCCGGCTTTCGACGCGGTGGTTGCGCGTGAGCCAGTCGCCGCGCTCGCGCGCTAGCTAACGCTTGCCCGCGGGAGCGCCATCGTTCCCGGCGCTCTGACATATTGCGTACGCCCCTCCTGGCATCATCGGGAGGGGCGTCGCCCCGTTTGCAGAGCGCCAGGGCGGGAAAGTGAATGGCCCCGTGACCCTTGGCGTTGGCATTGACATCAAGACGCATGGGTGCTACAATGGTCACTGCATCGCGGGGTAGAGCAGTGGTTAGCTCGTCGGGCTCATAACCCGGAGGTCGCAGGTTCGAATCCTGCCCCCGCTACCACGCACCGGCGCGCATCCCGCGCCGGTGCATCATTTCCACAGTGTTTCCGGCGGTGTAGCTCAGCGGTAGAGCAGGGGACTCATAAGCCCTTGGTCACTGGTTCAAATCCAGTCACCGCCACCATCCAAGCGCTCGGCGTTATCGTCGGGCGCTTTTTCGTGGATTTTAGCCCTCTTGCGACAGGCAGCCGACATTCCGTCGTGCCCTGCCCGCGGCCAAATGAGTCCCTTGGTTGGGTCACATGCAGGCCCTTGGTCTGCCTCATCATTATGGTCCATCCCGTCAAGGCACATGTGTGGAGTATGATACTCCCCAAAAACTGGACAGCCCCGTACATTAAAGGAGCAGAGGGTAAAGAGGTAAGGGGAAGCAAGACGTATGGGGACACAGCGAACGGGAGCCGAACAGCATCCAACGGGACGCCCGCGCCGGCGGCATAGCCATAAGTTCGCCTGCGCCGACCCCGCCACCTGGCTGCCACCGTCCGACGAGTACGCTGTCGCGGACGCGCAGGACGGCACGGTTCGCGTCCGCGCCTGGGCCGACTTGCATCCCAAGCCGCAGGAGCATGCCACCCGTGGCACCTGGGCTCCGCGCCCGCTGGTCCACGGCATGCTGATCCTCGTCGAGGTGAGCCGCCTGCCCCGGCCAACGCAGCCCCGCAGCAGTTGTGGCTGTGGTGGCACGGGCCACAGCCCCCAGATCTGGCCGTTGTCTGGCGGGCCTACGTGCGGCGTTTCGACCGGCGTTTCGACCTGGAGCATACCTTCCGCTTCCTCAAACAGACGTTGAATTGGACGCTGCCGCGCGTCCGCCACCCCGAACAGGCCGACCGCTGGACCTGGCTGGTGGTGCTGGCCTACACGCAACTCCGCCTGGCACGCGCCGTCGTCGTTGCCGACCAGCGCCTGCCCTGGGAACGCTATCGCCGCCAGGCAAACTCACGCCCGCGCGGGTGCGCCGCGCCTTTCCGTCGCTGTTGCTGCGGGTAGGCACACCAGCCGGCGCGCCGAAACCCTGCGGCCGCTCGCCGGGTCGCCCCCGCGGGCGCTGCTCCGGACCCGCAACGCGCTACCCGGCCGTCCATAAAGCTGCCACAGCGGCCTAACTCCGCGCCCAGACGCAACGCTTTCTCCCCTCGCGACCGCTCCGCCGAGCCGCCGCGCGCTAGCCTATGGTTAAATCACAAGCTTAGGACCCACGCACTTGGAGGAGCGCGACCGGCAGACGACCGAACGCTGCCTCGTCCGCCGTCTAGAGCAGCTCGGCCTCAAGGTCACGGTCGAACACCCGTCCCCGGCTGCCTGACGCTCCACCTATTTTCAGAGCAGACCCTGAGGCGTTGGTGGCGTCGCTTGTCTCCGATCGCGGCCGCCGCGTATACTTTGAGCGGTTTCGGTCTATTCACGGTGACGCTGCTCGTAGTCTGCTTCCCAGAGCAACGTGAGCGGGCGTGCGAGACGACGTTGCGCCAGGGGGCGACGTGTTATCAGGGCGTTGAGACGGCGTGGTGCCTTCTCAGCAGGGCGTCGCCGGTTCGAGCCCCATCCCCGCTCCAGATGACTGCCGGGTTTATGGCCGACGCCGCGGCGCCTCATTCGCCTGCCTACACAAGTAGCCTGTGCCTACGGCCGACGCTGCGGCGCCTGCCGTGCGGGCGTCACCCACGGCGCAGGTGATGCGGCGTCGAGACGCTGAGGCTGTGCTGAGCGGTGTGCTTGATTGCGCCGCACCTGTCACCTACGGGAGAGCATCCCTGTCACGGTTTATGGCGGAAGTAGCGGGAGTTGTCGATGTCCCCGGCAGATGCCAATGCAGCACCTCCACTGCGCGTCGTGGTCATCGGCTACGGGCATGGCGGCTCCGTGTTTCATGCACCCCTCATCGCGGCGACCCCCGGCATGCAGGTCGCGGCGATTGTGACAGGAGCAGCCCAACGGCAGGCGCAAGCGCGTCGCGAGTTCCCCGAAGCGCGCATCATCCCTTCCATCGAAGAGATGTGGTCGAGCGCCTCCAACTACGACCTGGCGGTCGTGACGACGCCGAACAAGACTCACGCGCCGCTTGGCGTGCGCGCAGTACAGGCGGGGCTGCATGTCGTGGTCGATAAGCCGCTCGCCGCCTCAGTTGCCGACGCTCAGCAGCTACTTGCCGCCCGCGCGCGGGCGGGCAAGATCCTCTCGGTCTTCCAAAACGCACGGTGGGCCAATGACTTTCTCACCGTGCGGCAGCTACTCGCCGCCGGTGTCCTTGGTCGCGTCGTCCGTATGGAGGCGCGCAAGGAACGCTACCGGCCGGCTGTGCGCGATGGCGCGTGGCGCGAGCGCGGCGAAGCCGACGAGGCAGGTGGCCTGCTCTATGACTTAGGGAGCCACCTGATCGATCAGGCATTAGTGCTTTTCGGTCAGCCGACGAGTGTCTACGCCGAAATGGAGCATGTGCGGCCCGGCTCGCAGGTGGACGACGATACGTTCATCGCGCTTGGATTCGCGCACGGCGTGCACGCTCACCTATGGATGAGCTACGTCGCCCGCCGGCCGGGCGCCGCGCTGCGCATCAGTGGGTTGAGAGGCACCTACGAGAAGTACGACGGTGACCCACAAGAGCAGATGCTCCGGGACGGGCTGCGGCCAGGAATGCTTGGCTGGGGCGAGGAACCGCGCGAGCGCTGGGGCCACCTCTCGGCCGACGTCGGCGGACTGCACGTCGACGGCCCCATCGAGACGGTTCGAGGTCAGTCAGAGCGGTTCTACAGCGAGCTGCGCGACGCCATACGCACTAATGGCCCGCCGCCCGTCGACCCTGCCGAGGCGGTCGAGACGCTACGCGTCATCGAAGCGGCACAGCACAGCGCGCGGAACAAGGGCATGGTGGTGCGCGTCGAGGTCTAGCCACAGCACTGGGCCAGCCTGGCTGGGCAGCTGAGCGACTCTCCGACGCGTCAGCACTAGGTGGCTGGAGAACGATGTTCGCCGCTGCGTGGGATTGCGGGTCCTGCATCCACGGCGAGACGTAGCGCATGCGCCGTCGTGGTCGCATGCAAGCGCGACGCCGCGGCAGTGTCGAGCAGCACCAGCGCGTCCGGATGCAGTTGCAAGATCGACGCCGGCACATCCGGCGAGATCGCGCCCTCGATCGCGCGTTGCATGATCGCGCTCTTGGTATCGCCGGTTGCCAGCAACAGCAGACGATGGGCATGCATAATGGTCAAAATGCCCATGCTGATCGCGCGCGTCGGGACTCGGGCGACGTCACCGCCGAAGAAGTTGGCATTGGCGCGTCGCGTGCCCTCCTTGAGCTCAACGACGTGGGTAGGTAAGTTCCAGCCTGCCCCTGGCTCGTTGAAGCCAATATGGCCATTGCGGCCGATACCGAGCAGTTGGAGGCCGATGCCGCCGGCCGCATCAATTGCCGCTTCGTACTGCGCACACTCACGTTCGAGGTCATCCGCATCGCCCTGGGGCGTATGCGCCGCCCCCGGCAGCAGGTTGACATGCTGAAAAAGGTGCTCGCGCATGTAGGCGTGATACGAGTGCGGATCGTCGGACGGTAGGCTGACGTATTCATCGAGATTGAAAGTCGTGACACCAGAGAATTCGACCTTGCCGGAGTCATACAAACGCACCAGTGCGTCGTAGGTGCTGATCGGCGTGCGTCCGGTGGCGAGGCCCAGCGTCACATCAGGTTTGGTGTTGATCGCCTCGGCAATGATCTCAGCAGCCCGCCGGCCCACAGCTGCCGCATCGGCGTAGATTTCGAGTTCCACAGCGTACCTCTTTTTTAGTGCTGCCGCAGGTCTGAGAGAAATGCCTGAACGCGAGCAAGTACCTCTTCGGATGATCCACAGGCGAGCGCATCGCGCGCCAGTCCGCGCGCCGCGCCGCCAGGCGTGCGTCGGGCCTCGCGCTTCACATAACCGATTGACCCTGGACTCATGCTCAGCTCATGCACGCCCAGGCCAATGAGCAAGGCCGTCGCGTCTGGGTTGCCCGCAAGCTCGCCGCAGATGCCACAGGTAATCCCGGCCTCCGTCGCGGCCTCCGCGGTCAGCGCAATCAGCCGCAAGACAGCAGGATGGAATGGTTGGTACAACCATGCCAGCCGCTCGTCGGTGCGATCTACCGCCAACGTATACTGGATAAGGTCATTCGTGCCGATGCTAAAGAAGTCGACGTGACGCGCGAGCTGACGAGCGATCAGCGCAGTTGCGGGAATTTCGACCATGATGCCCAACGGGACATGTTGCTGGAACTCACGCTGTACCGCTGTATAGAGGGTCCGAACGCGATCGAACTCGGCGAGGTTTGAGATCATCGGGAGCATGATGCGGGCCGTGTAGCCATCCGCCGCCCGCAGAATGGCCCGAAACTGCGTGGTGAGCAGGTCTGGGCGGTCCAAGCCGATGCGTACCGCACGGTAACCAAGAAACGGGTTCGATTCGCTCGGCAGGGCGAGCGCCGGCACCGGCTTATCGCCGCCGATATCGAACGTGCGAAAGATGACCGGACGTCCGCCCAGGCGTTCGAGCACCTGCCGGTAGATTGCGTACTGCTCGTCCTCCGTCGGCAGGGTCGCTTTCCCCGCGACCAGGAACTCTGTCCGAAAGAGGCCGACCCCTTCGGCCCCCGCATGGAGCGCGGCGTCGACATCGGCCAGTCCGCCGATATTGGCCCACATGTCGAGGTGAATGCCGTCGGGCGTGACCGCTGGCTGCTGGACGAGTGCCTGCAGTTCCTTCTGCTCAGCCGCCTGCGCATGGATGGCACGCTGGAGTGTGGCGAGTTCTTCGCCCGCTGGCGCCACATGCACGACGCCGCGCGTGCCATCGACGACCAGCTGCTGGCCCTGGGCAATCGCGCCCAGCGCGTCGCCGAGCCCCACGACTGCTGGAATGCCCATGGTGCGCGCCAGGATCGTGACATGCGAGGTTGAGCCGCCACCGCCCAGGGCCAAGCCTGCCAGCGCCGTGCGGTCAAGCAGCAGCAGCGTGCCGGCGGCTAGCACTGGCGCGCAGAGCACCGACCCGGGCGGCAGCGCCGCCAGCGGAAACGGATCGCCACCCGCCAGCGCGCGCTGCAAGGCGACGCCGATCTCGCGGATGTCGTCAGCGCGCTGGCGCAGATACTCGTCGTCGACCGCGCTCAACATGGCTGCATAGCCCGCGATGGCGTCGCGGGTCGCAGCCGCTGCCGAGCGGCCCTGGGCCAGCGCTCGCAGCACCGTCGCCTCTAGCTCGGGGTCGCTGGCCATCGCCGCCTGTGCCGCAAAGATGGCGGCCTCGTCATCGCCCAGCGCCGTCTGAGCACGGCCGGCGAGCGTCTCCAGCGTGGCGGCGACGACCTGCCGTGCTTGCAGCCAGCGCGCCCGTTCGTGCGCCGGATCACCAGCCGGCTCAGCCGCACGCGATTGCTCGGGCAGCCGCTCGGGCTGGCCTGTGGATACGGGCGACGCTGCGGGCGCGCGCAAGAGATAGGCGGGACCCAGCCCTACACCAGGTGAGCCGGCGACACCGTGAAGTAGGCTGCTCATCACGCGCTCCGTTCGGTGAGGAAGTGCTCTAATGCGTGAAGCGCCTGCTCGGCGTCGTCGCCTTCGACCAGCAGCGTGACCTGCGTTCCCTGCTTGGCGCCCAGCCCCAGGATGCTGATGATACTCTTGCCATTCGCCTCCCGCGCGTTCGACCGAACGCGCACCGAAGCCTGATAACGATTGGCGAGCTTGACGAATTCCGCGGCCGGTCGGGCGTGTAGCCCTTCGGGGTGCGCAATCATGACGGTAGCCTCTAGCATCCGCGTGCCTCGTTTTCTACTGGATGCCGGCGGCGGCGTCATATACCAGTTGGCCGCGCACCCACGTACGTTGCACGTTTCCGTGCTCATCGAGCGCGACGAGGTCCGCATCGGCGTGCGCTGCGATGTGTCCCTTCTGCTCGGCGATGCTGGCAATGCCGGCAGGCGTGAGAGTTGCCATGCGCAACGCGTCGGCCCACGCGACGCCACCGCGCGTGACCATCGTCCGCACCGCGCGATCGATGGTCAAGGCGCTGCCAGCCAGAGTCCCATTGGGTAGGCGTACGGCGCCATCGGCGACGTGCACCGTGCGGTTCACAAACTCGTAGACCCCGTCGGGCAACCCGGCGGCCGCCGCGCCATCGGTAATCAGGGCGACATGGTGTGCGCCGCGAGCCGCAACGACTAGCTTGAGGAGTGTTGGATGGAGGTGAATGCCATCGGCGATGACCTCAACCGTGGTACGCGGATCAGTGAGGAAGGCGCCCGGAACCCCCGGTGCGCGGTGATCCAACGGCGAGTTCGCGTTGAAGAGGTGCGTCGCGTGACGCGCGCCGGCGTCAATCGCACGCACAACTTGATCGAACGTCGCCGCCGTATGCCCGATCGATGGCACGAGGTCCAGGTCGAGGGCCCGTGCGAGAAATCGCTGCTCGGGATCCTCCTCTGGCGCGTAGTCCACCACGCGAATCCAGCCGTGGCCCATGCTCACCAGCTCCGCCAGCTCAGCCGCGTCCGGCGGACGAATGCCCGGCTCGTATTGCGCGCCGCGCTTGGCATGGCTAATAAACGGCCCTTCGAGCCGGATTCCCACCACCTGCGATGCGTTCGTCGGCGACTGATGCTCGGCGGCGGCGGTGACGCGCGCGACCTGCCGCGCGGTTCCCTCACGGCTGTTCGTCCCAATCGTCGGCAGGAATGCCGTTACCCCCGTACGCGGCAACGCCTGAGCGACCGCCGCGACATCCTCACTGGGGCCATTTGACATATCATGGCCGTGGAATCCGTGGATGTGGAGGTCAACGTAGCCGGGCGCGAGCCGCCAAGCTCCCAGATTGACCACCTCAACCTGCCGCCCTGGCAGGCGCTCCGACGCCAGCCGCCGCGCGGCCGCGGCATCCACTCCACGCCAAATGGTGCGGATCGTGGGCCCCTCAAGCACAACGGCAACCGGCCCGCCAATCTCCTCCGGGGTATAGACCCGCTCGGCGATCAGTATCTGTAGCGACAGTGTACTAGCTGCCAACTTATTTGTATCCACTCGGTGAGTGCCTCCCCCAAACGTGGCGCGACGACTACTCGCATGTGTCCGCATCAACCGCTTTAGGACCGAACCCGGCCGCTGTAGCGCGCCCGCAGTAGCTCGTTATGTTCCTTGCCGCCGGGCGTGTTAGCGGAGATCCGTACCGGAATCTCTTGCCCATGTGCGATCAGCAGGCCGATGGTCTCGGCTGCCAGCATCTGAGCGATTAGCGCACCGGTAATCGATGAGATCGAACAGGCTTTGCTGCCGTCGGGCAGCTCAAGCAGCGCATCGCCCAGCGGTCCGCAGTTATCAATCACGACGTCCGCCAGCTCATAGAGCCGCTTGCCGCTGGGATGGCGAGGGTGTACGTGATTGGAATGCTCCAGCGAGGTGACGGCCACGAGCGGATGGCCGTTGTCTTTGATCCACTGCGCCACTTCGATAATGGCTTCGTTGACGCCTGAATTGGATGCGATGATGAACGCATCCTGTGGATCGATGTGCTGGCAGGCGAGCAGCGCGCGGCCCGCTTCGGCTTCGTGTTCGATATTGGGGCTCATGACGCGCTGCGGGTCCCAGGCCGACTGCACTATGAGGTCTACCATGTCCATCTTGTTGAACGGCATCAGGCCGCCAGCACGGCCCGCGAGCTCCATCGCAAAGGCGCGTGAGTGCCCAGTGCCAAACGGATGGATGATGCCATCGTGCTCAATGCAGTCGGCAAAGATCACCGCGCCGCGATGGATCGCATCGCCCTGCGTTTGTACCACGCGGTCAACCACGCGCGATGCTGCCTGCCAGAAGCGCTCTTTGCCGAACTGCTGCTGTTCATCACCCATATGGGTTCCCTTTCATTGGAGTCAAGACCGGAGTCGAGATCGTGTGTGTTCCGCGCGCTAGTGCTCGAGGCGCGCCCGCGCGCTCAGCGCGCGGCGCTGCCGCTCGTAGGCGTCTGAGAGCGCGCCGGGGTAGCTGGCGACGGTGCGCAGGTTGGCGGCGCGGGCACCCTCGATGTTGCTCGAAATGCGAATCGGCGGCGTGATGTCCTCCTGCTCGCAGCGTTCGACTGCGCTGAGAACCGCGAGGTGTAGCAGAAACGCACCGACGATCGTCGAGGTCGAAGCGACACGCACGCCCGACTTCACCGCGATGGCCGCATCGCCTGGCTCGCCCAGATTGTCCAGGATGACGTCGGCCACTTCGCAGAGCCGTTTACCAGATGGCGCGAGCGACGGTTGCGAGCGCGAATGTGCGAGCGATGTCACGGCGACCACCGGAACGCCCTGCGCACGTGCCCACTCGGCGGCTTCTACCGGCGCGGCGTTGCGCCCAGAATTGGAGATCACGATGAGGATGTCGCGCGCGGGGTCAATCGCGGCGTGCTCCAGCAAGATCGCCGCGACGCCCGGCAGCCGCTCCCAGTCGCCCGAGGCGGGGGCGTCTTCGTGCAGCATCAGCGGCGACGACTGGATGACATTCACGTTGGCCAAGCCGCCAGCGCGCGAGTACACCTCTTCCGCCAGCAGGTGCGAATGACCCGTGCCAAAGGTGTGAACAAGCCCTCCGCGCTCCACGGTGCGGGCGATCAGCGCGCCCACCTGTCGAACCGCGTCCATCTGCTCAGCGATCGCGGTGCCCAAGAGCTGTTGGACACGTGCCCCAAACTGCTCAGGAGCACCAGCGCCCGCCTGCTGTTGTGACTCACTCACAGCCCACTCCCCTTCCGCTGGTCCGCCAGCAGCGCGATTGCCGCGTCTCGTAGGCGCTCACCTGATCCTGGCGCGAAGACGCTGCGGAGCACTTCATAATCCAGCTCGCCGTACGCCTCACGGGTGGGCACGTAGCCGCTATACCCGTTGGTGTAGCCGAGCAGTAAGACCGGCTGGCCGGTACTTTCGCGGATACCATCGCCGAGTCGCGAGTAGAGTTCGACCGGCAGCGCGACCACGCCCAGATCGCCCAACGCCGCGGTCGCGACATCGACCTCCAGCGCCGGCTCGGCGGTCCCGACTCGGCGGCGCGCGACCGCGATGCCCTGCAAGGCCGTCTCGAGCGTCCGCTGGCGGGCCTTGCCGCCAGGGGTGTCGGGCAGGCGCGCGAGGGTCTCGCGAAGCTGCTCCTCCTGCGCCACGAGGGTCGACGGATTGGCTGCGGCTTTCGACTCAAGTCGCACAACGCTGTGTCGCGGCGTACCAGCGGCCACATGGACGGGGCGTGCGTGGGCGAGTGCATCGAAGGCAAAATCGGCGAGCAGGTCGCCCAGGCGTTGCAGTTCGTCAAATCCCTGCGCCTGCCGGACGTGCCGTGTGCTCACGTCGCCTGCCGCCCCAGTCGCAAGCGCGATCCAGGTCTGCGCACCAAGCCGCTCGCGAAGATGCCGCCGGAATGCGCCTGGCAGGTCAGCAGAGAGTGCTAGATTCGCAGCGCTCATCACGGTCGGATGGCAGGCAAAGCTGCCAAAGACCGCGAGTGGCGTCGCCGGCTCGAAGCCGGTCGCGTTGGCCGCGGTGTCAGCCCCGTAGAGACAGACCAAGTCGAGCGGAATCGCCGTCCGGCGCTCAGGATGGTCGCGGTTGGTCGCCACGCCACGCACCGCGACGCTCGCCCAGCCAACGCGACGCGGGCGCATCGCGGTGATTGCCTCGCCCGCGGCGGCCGCGCTGCCGGCGACGATCCGCGCCTGGATGGCGTGATTGACGTCGTGGGCCGGCGTGGCGAAGATCCCTTGGCGCGCGACGTCTGGTCCGGAGTGGGTATGGACGGCGCCCAGCCAAACAGTCGCGCCAGGGTGCGCCGCGCTCACACGCTCGCGCACTGCGCGCGTCAGCGGTTCGCTGACCCCAACCAGATCGCAGACGACGAGCACCAGCGGCGCGTCTGGCGTGCCCAGCGCGAGCGCATGGGCATACAGCGGGTCGTGAACCGCATCCGCCGGAGCGGTGCGCGCGCCATAACCGCCCATCCAACAGGGAATGTCAGGCGTGATATCAACCGACGACCAGCCAGCAATGATAGCGTCTTGCACAAGCAGTATCCCCGCCTCATCCAACGATTAGAGGCCGTTCTTCTTCAGCAGGTCCACGAAGTCAACAGCACGCTCGGTGGGCATCATCTTGGTGACGAGATGGAAACCCTTGCTCTCGATGGCGCGATACGTCGCCGCATCATCGGCCGTCACGGCAATCGTATGCGTGACCATCTTGAACTTGGTCGCGGGAACGGGCGCCTGATTGCCCACATTGACCTCGGCCGGGTGCAAGCCCCCTTCGACGAGGCGCAGCGCGTCGTTGGGCAGCTTCGCGATCACCATGATCTTCTCCTTATGCCCATTCGCGCCCGCGGCGTAGGCCAGGGTGTCGTCGACCGAAAGGACCAATGTGGGCACCCCGCGCGCTGCCTGCGGCAGCAGCATCGTCTGCACGGGATCGCGTGCGACCTGGTCATTGGTCACGATGACTCGGTTGGCGCCGACGGCGTTGACCCATGACGACGTCACCTGTCCATGAATCAGGCGGTTGTCGATACGCATATGAATGACCGGCATGGCTTCCCTCCGTTCCTGCTGCATCCACGCTGATGCATGCTTCGACCAGCGGTTGCTGGCGGGAGCACGTCAACCGCTGGTCAACGTTTGGGCGAGATTGAGGATGCTGACCCTCCCCGAGTGCAGGGCGACCGCGGCAAGCTCCGCGGCTGAGCTCTGCTCTCGCGCTGCGAGCACTTCAAGCAGCATCGGCAGGTTCATGCCGCACACGACGGGCGTGCCGGCGAGCGCGAGATAGGCGCAGGCGTTTGCAGGGCTGCCGCCCATCAGATCGGCCAGAATGAGCACCGCGTCCGGCGTGCCAACGTCGGCGGCAGCGGCTTCGATGGTGGCACGCAGTGCATCGACGTCGGCATCGGGACGCATCCCGATGGCGCGGAGATGCTCCTGCGGTCCCATAATCATTTCCGCCGCATCCTTCATCCCTTGGGCAAGGGGTCCATGCGACACCATCACAAGTCCGACCACGCAATCGGTCCTTTCAGCCGGCTCGGCACGCGCCACGGCAAGGCTCCCACTTCAGGGACTGCTGCCCTTCCATGGCGCGGCCACGAGCGCTTGCGCGCTACAGAATGCCGACCATGCCCAGAGTGAAGCCGACCACCGCCAGGATGATGAGCACCCAGACCGGCGACAGCTTGAATTGGCGCAAGAGCACATAGGCCAGCGCGACAAACAGGGCGGGGATCAGGTACGGCACGATCTTGTCGAGGGTTGCCTGCACCGCGACGTTCACCGACTGCGTCTTGCCCTGCACCGTCGCTTGCTGCACGTAGGTCAAGGGAGTCTTCAGCTTGGCCATGATGCTGGGGATGAAGCCGCCGATCACGACCATACCAAGGATCGTCGCGACTTCAGTGACGCGTGTCACCATGCCGCCGGAGGCGACATCTTTGGCCAGTCCAAGACCTCGATGATACCCGAAGTAAAACAACGGGATCATCAGAAGTGTCCAGAAAATGCCCGAGAGCACCATCAGCGCGGGACCGACGTAACTGCCACCGAGCGCCAACGATGCCGCAAAGACGGCGATGATAGGGCGGAACAATATGCCCTGGATGGTGTCGCCGATGCCCGCGAGCGGCCCCATCAGCCCGACTTTGAGGCTATCGACCACGTCGGCCTCGTGCTGTGCTTCGAGCGCCACCGTCGCACCGAAAATCGGCGGCGAGCCGATCTGCGGGTTGGTGTTGTAGAACGCGAGGTGCCGCTTCATGGCCGCGGCCTGTTCCTCTTTGGTGTGATACACCTTCTTGATCACGGGGATCATCGAGAAGCAGTAGCCGAGCCCCTGCATCCGCTCGTAGTTCCACGACCATTGTAAGGTGATGATGTGCCGGAGCATCGCACTGCGGACAGTGCGCGCATCGAGCACGACCACCTCGTGTTCCTGGGCCGGTAGCTGCTGTTCGTCGACTGCCTCGACGAGCACGTCGGTATCTGAGAAGCCACCCTCTTGTTCGTTAGGCATTCGCTTGCCTCC
>DASVAA010000097.1:0-6680 GCA_036376595.1 Ktedonobacterales bacterium
GCGCCGGTGATCGCGGAAGGCGGCGGCGAGGCCGGCGAGTAGCGTGCCATGGTGCGAGCGCGAGCGCGTTCCGCGCCGGGGGCCGCACCTCCGGCGGGGGCGAGAGGTGGAGGCGTCGTCGCGGGGCGTCGCTCGCGCAATCCATCGCAAGACTGCACTACAGGGGGCACGATGGGGTGCCCCCTCCCCGTTTTCCGCGCTCCTGCTAGACGGCCCCTCGCGCTGTGCTATGATCGGCGGCAGATAGAGGAACCGTCGCGTGGCATGGAGAGCCGCCGGATCGGCTGCCTGGGCCGGCGAGACGAGGAGGCACACCCGGTGATCACGACCATCGGCGCCATCGTGCGCGGCGACCGTGAGGTCTTCCCGCCGTATCTCTACGAGGCGTATCGCTCGACGGTCAAGCGCGCGCCGTCGCTGCCGCTGGTGGACGTGCCGCTGACGCTCTCGGAGCTGACCGGGCCTGGCCCGGCGATCAGCGCCGTGACGCCCGAAGACGCCGATCTGACGCGCAACTCCGGCACCGGCGGCGAGGCCATCGGGCAGCGCATCATCGTCACCGGCCATGTGCTCGATGAGCACGGCGCGCCCATCCCCAACACGCTGCTCGAGATCTGGCAGGCCAACGCCGCCGGCCGCTACGTCCACCGCGCCGACCAGTGGCCCGGCCCGCTCGACCCCAACTTCCTCGGCATCGGCCGCTGCCTCACCGACGCCGCCGGTGAGTATCGCTTCCTGACCATCCGTCCCGGCGCCTATCCCTGGAAGAACCACTCCAACGCCTGGCGCCCGGCGCACATCCACTTCTCGCTGCTGGGTCCGGAGTGGGTATCGCGGCTGGTCACACAGATGTACTTCCCCGACGACCCGCTCCACGCGCTCGACCCGATCTTCAGCGCCGTGCCCGAACCGGCGCATCCGCGGCTGATCGCGCGCTACGACCACAGCGTCACCCAGCCGGAGTGGGCGCTCGGCTGGCGTTGGGACGTGGTGCTGCGCGGCCCGCAGGCCACCCCGTTCGAGGATGCGCGCCCGGTATCGGCGGCAACCGGGAGCGAGGAGGCGACGCGATGACGGCAGCTAGCTCCCCGCACGGCGCGGCCACGACGACCGCGGCCGCCGGCGTCAGCCCCTCGCAGACCGTCGGCCCGTTCTTCCTCAACTGCCTGCTGCGCGACGACGCCCACCGCAACGTGCTCGTCGGTCCACAGACCGCTGGCGAGCGCATCCGCATCGAGGGACGCGTGCTGGATGGCAACGGCGCGCCTGTCCCCGACGCGATGGTCGAAATCTGGCAGGCCAACGCCGCGGGCCGCTACCGCCATCCTGCCGACCAGCGCGACGATCTGCCGCTCGACCCCGATTTCATTGGCTTCGGCCGCTCCGGCACCGATGACGCGGGCGCCTTCTGGTTCGAGACGGTCCGGCCCGGCGCGGTGCCCTTCGAGAGCGACCGCATGCAGGCGCCGCACATCGGCCTGCACGTCTTCGCGCGCGGCCTGCTGAACCACCTGACGACGCGGCTCTACTTCGACGGCGAGCCGGCCAACGCCAGCGATCCCGTGCTGCTGCGCGTACCCGAAGCCCGCCGCGCGACCCTGTTCGCCCGCCGCGCGCCCGGTGCCGCCGTCGCGGAGCCAGCCATCTATCGCCTCGACATCGTGCTTCAAGGTCCTGGCGAAACAGTGTTCTTCAACGTGTAAATCAACGTCTTCAGAGGCCCACCTCGCCTCTGCCACCCTCTCGCCGCAATGTAGGGGCGAGCCACGGCTCGCCCGCGGGGGTGAGGACCCAAGGAGCCAAGCGTGAGCGATGCGGCTGGCGCGGACGCGCTCTTTACCACGCCCCAGATGGCGGCGATCTGGTCCGCTGAGGCGCTGGTGGCGCGCATGCTCGCCTTCGAGGCGGCGCTGGCCCATGCGGAGGCCGCCGCGGGCATCATCCCGCACGCCGCCGCCGACTCCATCGCGGCCGCCTGCCGTCCCGATCTGTACGACGCCGCCGAGGTCTGGCGCGAGGCTGCCGCATCCGCGACCCCCGCCATCCCGCTGGTGCGCATGCTGACCGCGCGCGTGCCGTCCGAGGCGCGCGGCTACGTCCACTGGGGCGCCACCAGCCAGGATACGCTCGATACCGCGCTGGTGCTCCAGATGCGCGCCGGGCTGGACTTGCTGGTCGCGCGGCTGCTGGCGGTTGGCGATCTGCTCGCGGCGCTCGCCACGCGCCATCGCGACACGCCGATGGCCGGCCGCACGCTGATGCAGCAGGCGGTGCCAATCACCTTCGGGCTGAAGGCCGCACGCTGGCTGGCGCTGGTGACACGCCAGGCCCAGCGGCTGCATGAGATGCGCGCGCGTGTGGCGGTCGTCGAGCTGGGCGGTGCGGCGGGGACGCTTGCCGCGCTGGGCGCGGATGGTCCGCGTGTGACCGAGCTGCTGGCGGCGGAGCTGGGGCTGGCGGTGCCCGATCTGCCCTGGCACGCCGAGCGCGACCGTGTGGCCGAGGTTGCCGCGGGGCTGGGTGTTACCGCCGGAGCGATGGCGAAGATCGCCGGCGATCTGGTGCTGCTGGCGCAGAGCGAAGTCGGCGAGGCGTCCCCAGGAGACGTGGGCAAGGGCGGCTCGTCGGCGATGCCACAGAAGCGCAATCCCACCGACGCGGCGATGGCGCGGGCGGCGGCGCGGCTGGCGATTGGCATCGTGCCGGTGGTGCTGGGCGCGATGGATGGCGAGCACGAGCGCGCGGCCGGCGCGTGGCAGGCGGAGTGGGCCGCGCTGCCGGCGCTCTTCGGCTACACAGCAGGCGCGGTCGAGCGGGTGCATGCCGCGCTCGCCGGATTGCGGGTGGACGCCGCGCGTATGGGCGCCAATCTCGATGCCTCGCACGGCCAGATCATGGCCGAGGCGCTGACGATGGCGCTCGCGCCGCACATCGGCCGCGACGCGGCGTACAGCCTGGTGCGCGATCTGACCGCGCACGCGACCGCCGAGGGCACACACCTGCGCGACGCCGCGCTGGCCGACGAGCGTATCCGCGCCGCCCTCTCACCCGACGCGATCGCGCGCGCCTTCGATCCGACGGCCTACCTGGGCAGCACCGGCATCTTCATTGACCGCGCGCTGGCCGCCTTCACCGCGCGGCGGACTTCGTTGGATGCGCCAGACATGGCAGCGGGAGAGACCGAGCATGGATGATGTGCTAGACGACCTGATGCGCAACGCGCTGGCGATGGACGACACAGGCGCCGGGGCGTTCGTCACCACATCCAACGGCGTGCGCCTGCGCTACCGCGACGAGGGGCCGCGTGAGGCGCCGGCCATCGTCTTCTCCAACTCGCTCGGCACCGACCTGCGCATGTGGGAGCCGCAGGCGCGCACCCTCGCCGGCAGCTTCCGCGTCGTGCGCTACGATACCCGCGGGCACGGCCGCTCCGACGCCCCGCCCGACCCCTATATGTTGGACCAGCTCGGTGGCGACCTGCTGGCGCTGCTCGATGCGCTGGGCATCGCGCGTGTGCGCGTCTGCGGCCTCTCGCTCGGCGGGATGACGGCGCTGTGGCTGGCGGCGCATCACCCCGACCGGGTCACGCACGCAGCCTTCGCCAACACCGCCGCGCGCATCGGCTCGGTGGAATCGTGGAAGGCGCGGATCGAGCTCGTGCGGGCAGGCGGGATGGCGGCGGTGCGCGAGATGGCCTTGCCGCGCTTCTTCTCCGCCGCGTTCCGCGCGGACCATCCCGATCTCACCCAGCGCATCGGCACGATGCTGGAGGCCACGCCGCCGGACGGCTACATCGGCTGCTGCGAGGCGCTGCGCGACGCCGACCTGCACGCCGCAATCGCGCGCATCGCGGCCCCTTCCCTCATTATCGGCGGCGCGCTCGACGAATCCACGCCGCCCGCCCAGGCGCGCGAGCTGCACGCCGCGATCCCCGGCAGCGAGCTGCTCATCTTCCCCGACACCGCGCACCTCTCCAATCTGGAGCAAGCCGAGGCGTTCACCGCCCGGCTGCGCGCCTTCTTCGAGCGCGCGTAACGACGGCATCGCAGCCACCGAGCGCATGATCGCGCCTACTCCGCTGGCGTTGTCTCTGCTGCGGCAAGCTGCGTGTAGATCTCGATCATGTGGCCGTCGGGGTCCGTGATCTCCGCCGTGCGCGCACGCCACAGCGGCCGATCCGTCGGCTCCTTGATCGACCGCGTACCCTTGCTCACCAGCTCGGCATAGGTCGCGTCCACGTCGTCCACCTCAATCACCAGCACCGCCTCCAGGCTCGACGGCACCGATGGAGGTGTCGGCACACCCAGCGCGGCGGCGAAGTCATCGGCCCGCATCAGCTCGATCCCCGCATCACCCAGCGTGAGATACGCGTAGCCAGGAACCCCACCAGGCGAGTCCGGCCCAAAGGCCACCGTCAGCCCCATCACGTCGCGCCAGAAGCGGTAGCTCGCATCAAAATCAGTGGTCAGCAGCCGCACGTTCGAGAACTTCATCGCACGCTCCTCTTCGATTCCCCGGCAGGTTCCCGGGACCATCCCCGGCCACAGGACAGCCATTCTTATCGAGCCGCTGCGAAGCGGGCGGACATAGGAGAAAATCGCGGGCGGGCGATCAGCGCGCGGCGAAACATCCATCTGCCCGCCACCCTCCCCTCTTGCGCATCCCATCCATTCCCGCGATAATCAATTCGCAGCACGACAGTTGGCATATCAGGAAGGATGCGCAGGATGGCAAGCCCCGCATTCGATCGGCGATTCGAGCAGTATCTCGCGGAGGCACGAGCAAACCACGACCGCCACGCGCACCACGATCAGCGGCGCGAGGCGTTCCTCTCCTTCGTGCATGACGCCTTTGGCATCGATTTGGCCGATATCGAGCGCGAGCAATACATCCAGCTCCGCGGGCAGCAGGTCGCCGTGCCAGGCTCGATGCGCGTGCGCAAGGGCAAGGGCTGGATTGACGCCATCTTCAAGGACCTGATCTTCGAGTTCAAGCGCGACTACGAGCGCGAAGCGCCAGAGGGCCGGCGCGAGTTGCGAGACTATCTCACCAACACGCCCTATGGCGACACCTTCGTCGGCATCCTCACCGACGGCCTGCGCTTCACGGCCTATGTCCTCGATGCGGAAGCCCCCGATGGCCTGCGGCAGATTGACGAGCTGAACCTGGAGAGCGTGTCTCCTGCCTTCGCCTTTCAGTGGCTTGACACGTACCTATTGAGCCAGCACGCCATCGCGCCGACCTCGGACGACATTGTACGGCGCTTCGGGCTGAGCAGTCCGACCTTCGTCGCCGCCGCGCGCGTCCTCCGCGACGCCCTGCGCACCTACTCAGCCAGCGAGGCCGGCGCCGCCGAAGTCAAGCGCAGGCAATGGGCCTTCTATCTGGCGCGGGTCTACGGCAGCGCCGACGCCAGTAACGACGAGATGTTCGTCCGCCATACGTATCTATGCCAGTTTGCCAAAATCCTGGCGCACGCCGCGTACTTCTCCACGAGCGAGACCGGCCAGCGCATCGAGGATGTGATCAGCGGCGCCGCCTTCGAGACGCTGGGTGTGAGCAACATCGGCGAGCAGGATTTCTTCGCCTGGGTTCTGGCGCCCGAAGTCAAAGCGCAGACGCTCGAAGCCTTCCGCCACATCGCCGCCAGCCTCGCGGTCTATGACCTCTCGCGCATTGACGAAGACCTGCTCAAGCAGCTCTACCAGAACCTCGTCGAGCAAGAGACACGGCACGAGCTGGGCGAGTTCTACACCCCCGACTGGCTGGCCGAGCTGACTCTGCGCGAGATCGGCTACGGCCCTGGCAAGAGCTTGCTGGACCCCGCCTGCGGCTCCGGCACCTTCCTCTTCACGGCGATCCGCCTGCTGGCCGAGCAAGGCGTGACGGGCGCGGCACTGGTAGATTTCACCCTGCGCAACGTGGTGGGCCTCGACGTACATCCCCTGGCCGTGACCATCGCGCGCATCAACTACATGATCGCCATCTTGCCGCACCTGCGCCTCGCCGGCACGCGCGAGCAGCGCAGCATCCCCGTCGCGATGGCGAACTCACTCCAGGTGCCCAACAAGGCTGGACCGGTCGCGGTGATCAGCGTGCGCTTTGACGATCAGCGCGATTTCCGCATTCCGGTCTCCGCCGCGCAGAACTCCTCGGAGCTCATGCGCGTGCTGGGCGACCTGGAGCGCCGCGCGCAGCACATCGCGTCAGAGTACCCAAACCTACGCACTGGCAAGTTCGGCGAGGATGCCCTCAAGCGCCTGCCGGCCTCCGGCTCCTGGAGCGACGATGGCTTCGTGCAATCCGTCTGGGATACGAATCTGCGCTTCCTGGCTGAGCAGATCGCCAAGGGCCGCGATACCATCTGGGCATACGTGCTGCGAAACACCAGCCAGCCGCTCGTCCTGCAGCAGCGCAAGTTTGACGCGATCGCCGGCAATCCGCCCTGGATCGCCTACCGCTATCTGCAGGACGAGTCCTATCGCCGCGACGTGAAGACCCTTGCCGGCGACTATGGGCTGATCAGTACCGACGAGGTGAAGCTGAACACGCAGATCGAGCTTTCGACCGTCTTTTACGAGCACTGTTGGCGCGAGTTCTTGTTGCCCCAGGGCATCATCGCTTTCGTGATGCCCCGCAGCACGCTCACTGGCGCGAAGCAGCATCGGCGCTTCCAGCAG
>DASVAA010000098.1:0-24061 GCA_036376595.1 Ktedonobacterales bacterium
GTCATGTAGCGCACGACGGCGATCGCCCGCGCGTACTGCATGCGCGTGGGACCGACGATGCCGACCAGCCCGCCGGGATGGCCGTGGGCGCCGCCGTATCGGGCGACCACCACGCTCATGTCTTTGAGCGCGCCAGAGCGATTCTCGCCGCCGATGATCACCTGCACGCCCTCACCCTCGGCTTCGAGCACCTGTGGCGCGATCTCGGGCAGGAAACGATTGTGCTCCAACACCTCGACCACCTGCCGGATGCGCTCCGGATTGGCGTGGGTGAACTCTTCGCGCGCCAGCAATTGCACGATGCCGTCGGAGTAGAAGGCGTCGGGCGTGAAGGCGTCGAGCTGGGCGAGAATGCGCGCGAGCGACTCGGCCACGATCTGCTCATTGGGCGAGTACGTCTCGCGCTCGCGTTCGAGCCGCCGCTCCACCGCCGCGGCCGTGGCCCCGTGGAAGCGAGCATTGAAGCGCACCGCCAGCCGGCTCAGCTCGTCCTGGGTGGTCGGGCCGTCCAGCAGCAGGCGCTCCTGGCGCACGCTGCCGTCGGTGCGTACCAGCACCAGCAGCGCCACCTGCTCGTAGAGCGCAAGCAGCTCGAAGTGCTGGAGCCGCGCCTGGGTGGCGCGTGGCGGCGTGACGATAGCGGCGCTCTGGAGCAACTGCGCCATCACCGCGGCGGTGAGCCGCACCCACTCGTCGAGCTGATGCTGCACCTGATAGAACTGGTGGTGAATCTGACGCTGCTCGTCCAGCGAGAGGCGCGACTCGCGCATCAGGCGCTCGACGAAGTAGCGGTAGCCAAGGTCGGTGGGTACACGGCCGGCGGAGATGTGCGGCTGGGCGATCAGGCCGGCCTCTTCGAGCGCGGCCAGCTCGTTGCGCACGGTGGCCGAGGCATAGCCGGGGCCGTGGACGGCGGCGAGCTGGTCCGAGAGCTGCTTGGAGGGGACCGGCTCGGCGGTGCGGATATACTGCTCCACCAGCGCGCGCAGGATCTGCTCTTTGCGCGGGCTGAGGGGATGTTCGCGCACCATGACCCGCTCCACTCGCATCACACGCCACTACGTCGGCACATCGCAGGGGGGCCGCGCCGCACGCTTTCGTTCGGGCGCTCGGCCATCGGCCCTGCTGGCACTCGCTGCCCGTGACTGCCAGCACCTCGAACGATAGCATGCTGTAGCACTCGTGTCAAGAGAGTGCCAGCGATGTGCTTGAGCGGCGTGAGGATGGGGTACCAGCACGCTCGCCCATCGTGCCCACACCGCACATGGCGACGGCGGCAGGATTGCTCCCGCCGCCGTGCATGGTTCTCGTGCTGGCGTGGGTACTACGCAGCGCTACGACCCGCCGCTCTGGCGTCCCGTTGGCGCGCCAGCCGCGACTGGAGCGGACTGCGACGCCGGCTTGCCGCGGGCGCGGCGGAACAGCAGGTAGATGCCGTAGATGATCAGCGCGGCCGCCGAGATGATGGTCGTCACGCCCGGCTGGGGGAACGGCACGCGGCTGGAGAGGCCAGTGAGCGAGAACAGGCCGTTGAAGCCCGAGAGCGCCAGCGAGAATATCCAGAAGGTGAGCAACACGATAAAGCCGACCAGCCCCAGGAAGCGCAGCGTATTCTCGGCCACGCGCCACTTGAACAGCAGCAGCGCCAGCGAGAAGACGATTGCCAGCACGGCGCCCACACCGGCGATGATCGCCAGCCCAGCCGCCTGATACTGCTGCAAGCTGTTGAGCTGCGTCTGCACGGCGTGCAGTGTTGCGCCACCGCCGCAGAGGTCCGCGCTCCAGTGTCCATTGACCCTGCAAGTGATGCTGTCGCTTTGCAGGTGCAGATAGGTCTGGATGCCGCGAGACGCCGCCGCCACACCCACCACACCGAGGAAGACCAGCGCCGGCCAGGCAACGGTGCGCAGCCCCAGCGCCAGGTTGAAGGCGACACCGGTGCGGCGGTTGAGGGCTGCGCGGATGGTATCGATCAGCTCGTCAATCACGCGCTGGAAGATCGAGGTTGGGTCGTCGGCGTCCACCTCTTTGCCCAGGCCGCTGACGACGGCACCCAGCGCCAGGATCAGCAGACCCAGCGGCAGATAGATGAGCGTCTGAATCTGATCGATGAAGCTCAGCGTCGAGTGCGGGGCGCACGAGCCCGCAGTTGAAGCGCACGAGCCCGGCAGCGACAGCGCGTAGGGTTTCACTGCGACGCCCGTCTGGAGAAGCCCGGAGAAGAGGTTGATGACCCCTTCGGTGAAGATCAGGCTCAGCAGCAGCGTGAGGATCGCGCCGGCGATCAGGTCGCCGGAGATGAGCTGGCGCAGGTCAGGGTTCTCCGCGTCGTCGTCTTCTTCCAGGCCGATATAGGCCCCGGCATGCAGCGGCAGTCCCATCGCCCGGCGAATCCAGCGGCGGACGGTCGAGAGCCAGAAGATGATGATCACGCCGAAGTTGATGATCGTGTAGGTCCACGGATTGTTGCCGAGCTGCGGCAGGTTGAGGTGGATCAGGTTGAGCACCTGCTGCAGGAATTTGCCGATGTCGTAGTTGTAGAAATAGATGATGCCGACGATGATCATCGAGATGATCGTCGCGGTGAGCGCCATCACCATCTGGCGCCGCAGCGTGCGGTGGCGCAGAACCGAGGCTTGCAGCGCGATGATCAGCGCGCAGAACCACAGATAGAGCGGCCACGGCTGGTGGAACACCGTGTAGGTGAAGCTGCCCTCCAGCGGATCGCGATACCCCAGGAAGCCCACCAGCATGAAGGCCACCACGCCGGCGATGCCCAGGCCAATCACAAGCGCCGGGGGATACTGAATGAGGAAGTTGTGACGGATCTCGTCATAGAGGTCGGTGTAGGCGTAGTGCGAAGCGCTCTTGTCGCCCGGCTTTGGTCGCATCGCTATCTCCTCGTGGGGGTCGCGGACGGTCAACATTCAGCCGCACCGCGCTCCCAACTGGGGATGCCCCCGGTGATTGCGCCCGCCGCCTCCCGCAGCTTCGGCGGCGGCGGACTGGTCAGGCTACGATTGCTGCTGTGGCGGCGTCGGCTCCGCCGCCGGGACGGGTACCGCGCCAGCGGTCTGCGCGACCGCCTTACGCTCGCGCCGTCCACGCAGCGCGAAGTACCCGGCGGCGGCGACCAGCGCGGCGAATGAGATGGCCGTGGAGAAGCTGAGCGGATCGAACGGCGTGCGCTGGAAGTCCGTCGCCGTCGCTTCGATCAACTTGTTGAACCCCCACAGCGCCAGCGAGAAGATCCAGAAGGTGATCAGGACGATGAACCCGATCAGCCCCAGGAAGCGCAGCGTATTATCTACTACGCGCCACTTGAACAGCATCAGCGCCGCCGAGCAGACCATCGTCAGCAGCGCCACGAGGCCCCAGATTGCTGCTGGCAGCACGTAGGCTACCACATCGCCCAGATGCTTGCCACTGTGCAGGTAGCCTTGTATGCCGATCGCGAGGTCTGTCAGGCCGAACGCCGCCAGGAACAACAGCGACGGCCAGCCGACGAGCCGCAGCGAGAGCGCGAGGCTGCGCCCCAACGAGCGGATGCGCCGGTCGAGCGCGGCCTTGAGCGTGTCAACAATGGTGGCGGCCACATCCTCGGCGATCGGCGTCGTCCCTGAGTGCGGGAGCGCGCCCTGCGCGGCGAGGCGCGCGGCCGGAAGCTCGCCGTCGTGCTCGTTCACGCCGCCGATGGCGCCCAGTCCACTGAGCGTGGCGCTCAGCGCCAGCACCATCAGGCCAAGTGGCAGGTAGACCAGCGCCTGGATCACGTCCACGAAGGTGATCGTCGGCGGGACGTGCGCGCCGGCCGCGATCGGGCAGCCCAGCGTGAGCGAGACGAGGCAGGCGTTCACCGGCGGCGTGGTGTGGATGAGGCTGGCGACGATCTCGGTCCTGAAGAGCAGCGACAGCAGCAGCGCGAGCACCGCCCCCGCGATCAGGTCGCCGGAAACCAGCTCCTGCATGTCGGGCAGGTCCTGCTTCTCGTGCTCCGGCTCGGTGCCGATGGTCACGCGCGGGCTGGGCGGCAGCCCGCGCGCCCGGCGTGCCCAGCGGCGGAAGGTGTCGAGCCAGAAGATCGCGATCAGGCCGAAGTTGATGACCAGATAGGTAATCGAGTGCGTGGAGAGGTAGGTCAGCAGGCGATGCTGGTCGATCAGGTCTTGCAGCCACTGGGGCAGCGACTGGCTGAAGCGGATCGCGCCAACGATCGCGATGGCGAGCGCGGCGACCACCAGCACGGCGATCAGCCGGCGCCGTAGCGCGGCGTCGCGGAAGATCGAGGCCAGCAGCGTGATCATCAGCGCGCAGAACCACAGGTAGAGCGGCCAGGGCTGCGCGAAGGCGGGATCGAGCGCGACCGGCGTAACTGTCCTGCCCGGCCAGTCGGTGCCGAAGAAGCCACTGAGGCTGAAAGCGACCACGCCGAAGAGACACAGCAGCACGATCAGCAGGACGGGATAATGGATCAAGAAAGTGCCGCGCTGGACATCATAGAGATCGGTGATCGCGTGGCGGGTATCGCGCCCGGCGCGCTCACGTCGAGGCATAGATCGCTCCTCCACCTCTCACACTCGCTCCCACTTGCCGCGACCTGCCGCCGCTGATGCGGCACGCGACGCCGCCATGAGCCGCTTCGTCGCCTCGGCTCCCGCATGTGTCCGCGCTGCCAGGCACACCCCTGCTCTGCTGCCTCCCATGATACACCGCGCGGTGCGTTCGATGGATGGTAGCCAAGCGGCGCGCAGTCACCCCCTATGATACATGCGAACGGGCCGCGCGCATAGAGGGAAGTTTCCGCGGCGGCGCGCGAGGCAACAGGAGGCGGCGAAGACAGGCACGCCCCGCCCCGACGAGGGGTACTCGCTGGAGCATTCGCCGCCTGATGTGGTGCTGCCTATATCCCCTAAAGCGCGGGGATACGCTCTAGCACCGGCAGCAGCAGGCGAGGGGCATCGGCAGCGATGGGGTCGCGCAGGCCGTCGCGCACGACGATGCGCACGCGGCGCTGGTGCTGCTCGTAGACACCTAAATCGGCGGGCCGCTGCCCCGTCGCCTCGGCCCACGTCATCAGCGGCTGCATGCCGAGTGGCGGACGGCTGAAGCTGACCAGCACGTCCATCTCCCACTTCTCCGGCTTGGGCACGTCCACCAGCACGTCGTGCGGCGCGACGGGCTGTTCCAGCGCAGCAGAGAGCGCCTCGGCCAGCGCGATCTCCACCCGGCGGCGCTTGGCTTGGTCCCAGAAGAGCGCGTCGAGCTGGCTGAAGACGCGCCCGGCGCGCGCGCTGACCTCCAGCGCGACCTTGTACGGCCGCCGCAGGCGCAGGGACGCCACCAGCTCGCGCGTGGCGGTGGGCATCCCCTCAGCCGCCAGCAGCGCCAGTAGCGAGGCGTCGTCGTGGCCGGCGAGCGCGTCGGGGGCGAGCGTGCCCGCCAGCAGCGCCTCCTGCACGGCGCGCAGCAGCATCGCCATCATGGCGCGGTTGGTGTGGTGCCAGTAGACGTTGTCGAACATCTCCTGGCGGGCATGCAGCAGCGAATTGAGCGGACTGATGCCCTTGTCGCCGACGCCGATCCGCGGGCCGTCGGGCGCCGCTACCACGCGCAGGGCGCCGAGCAGGCGGGTCACATCCACGCCGCCGTAGGGCACGTTGCAGGCGCGGGCGTCGCGCGGCAGATAGTCGAGTTTATCCACGTCGAGGGGTCCGCTGAGCAGGCGGATCAGCAGCGCGTCGCTGGGCGGCAGGGAGCGGTCGCGCGGCGGATCCACCAGATCGGCGACGCGCGCGGGGTCGAGGCCGTGGCGCTCCAGCACGCTGGCGATGGAGGAGTCTTCGATCAGGCGGCGTCCGGTGCGCTCGTGGGGCACGATGGGCGCGCCTAGCTCCTCGATGGCGTGCGAAAAAGGGTAGTGGCCGACGTCGTGCAGCAGCGCCGCGGCGAGCAGAGCGCGCAGCTCGCCGGCATCGCGCGTGACGGACTCCGGCGACTGCGCCCGCAGCGCGCGCAGACCGCGCAGCATCAGGTAGTAGACGCCCAGGCTGTGCTCGAAGCGCGTGTGCGTGGCGCCGGGCCAGACACGGTAGCAGAAGCCGAGCTGCTTGACGCCCTGGAGGCGAACGAACTCCGGCGTGGCGATCAGGTCGAGCTCCAAGTCACCTAGGGGGATCAGGTCGTAGAGGCTGTCACGGATCGCGCTGGCGGGGGCGGTATCGGGCAGCGTCGGCTCGGCGGCCGGCGTCGCATCCCACAGCGAGGCGCGCGCCGAGGCACCGTCGCGCCGCGCCGCGTCGTTGCCGTCGGCAACAGGCGGCGTAACATCACGGGCGCGGCGGCCAGTGGTCACGCCACGGCGCGAAGGGGAGTTGGAGTCAGAGGTGGGCATAGGGCTACTCGATCGTGATGCAGTTTATCAGGCCGCGGGGGGAGAGACCTCGATGTACTCCGCCGTCGTGCTGGGCGCGGGAATCTGGTCGCCATCTTCAAGCATCCCATGCAGGTGGAGCTCGATGGCCTCACGCATATTGCGCTCAAGCTCCTCCCGCGTCGTGCCGGTCGCTACGCAGCCGGGCAGATCGGGTACATACGCGCTGAGGTTCTGCTCACCCGCTTCGACAATCACGAGATAGCGGTACATACGAGATGCTCCAATCACGCCTTCGGCTTAGGAAGCTGTGCCTGCTTGAAGATGCTTGCTAGCGTCCGAGGGTGCAGGTCGTCGTTGAGACGGCCGGCGACCGTCACACGTCCGCGCTTTGTCGGGTGCTTGAACTGGCGATGATCTCCTCGAATGACGACAATATACCAGCCATCGGCCTCAATCCGCTTGATGGCCTCGCGTACCTTCACCTGTCACCCGCCTCAGTGCGAATACCTGCTCTGATGGTCACCACCGACATACTGGATACCGTATGATATTTCGTGCAGTGATCTCGAGAAGCGGAAGTCTGGAGCAAATAGACATGAGCTTGTCCTCGCATCGGCAGCGTATCGTGTGGTTCGCCGTGCTCGTCGCGCTCACGGTGATCTTCGCCATCGGCGGCATCGAGCTGAGCCAGCGCGGCAACGACTTCGGCTACCTGATGCTGATTTTCGGCCTGCCGCTGGCGATCATCGGCATGGGCATCGTCGGCTTCTCGCTGTCGAGGCAAGAGCGCTAGGGTGATCGAGGTCCTCGCGCACCCCGCGCCAGGCGGTGCGTGATACACTGGAGCATGCCGACCTACAAAGAGTGAGCAGGCCAGGCGCGCATGCCAGGAGCAGGGTCGCATGAGCACGAGCACCACACCCCAGGTCATCCGTACCGAGCGCGGACTCTCGATCACCGGCACGCGGATCACGCTCTACGACATCATGGATTACCTCACCGCCAACTGGCCGATAGATGAGATCCGCGCCATCCTGCCGGCGCTCTCCGACGAGCAGTTTCGGGTCGCGCTGGACTACATCGAGACGCACCGGCCAGAGGTTGAGGCCGAGTACCAGCAGGTGCTCATCCAGGCCGAGGAGAACCGCCGCTACTGGGAGGAGCGCAATCGCGAGCGACTGGCGCGCATAGAGAGCAAACCGCCTTCGCCTGAGGTTCTTGCGCTGCGCGCTCGACTCGGAGAACAAAAGACACGCCGCCGCGCACGGGAAGCGCAGGAACACGGAGCGTGACCTCAATTCTTGTCGATCACAACATCGAGGGTCAGGTCGCGCTGCTTCAGAGCACGCTCCAGCAGCAGGGTTGGGGCGATCTGCTCGGCCTCCGCTTTGTTTGGCTGAGTGACCTCGGCATCCCACTATCAAGTACTGACCGTGAAGTGTGGCGGTTCGCACAAGCACATGGCATGTTCTTGATTACGGCGAACCGACCGCACCATGTCTGAGCCTGACTCGCTGGAGCAGACGATCCGCGAGGACGCGACGGAGACATCGTTGCCAGTGCTAACCTTCACGGCGATTGAGCGTCTGCGCGATTCGACGTACTGGGAGGCATGCGCAGAGCGACTGGTGGAGGTTATCTTGTACCCAGAGAAGTTCAACGGCACAGGTCGCCAGTACATTCCTTGAAAGTCATGGCACGACGATGAGCCAACGACGCGACAGCCGCCGCAGCCCGACGGGCGTGCAGCGACCCGACGAGGCCGCGCGCCTGATCGAGCACGTGGAAACCCACGGCGTGCGCTTCATCAACCTCGAATTCACCGACGTCGTCGGCATGGCGAAGGCGGTCACAATCCCCGCCGAGCAGTTGGGCGACACGCTGGCGCACGGCAAGTGGTTCGACGGCTCCTCGATTGAGGGCTTCGCGCGCGTCGCCGAGACCGATATGTTCCTGCGGCCGGATCTGGCCACCTACGCCGAGGTGCCCTGGCACGCGACCATCGAGGGGCGTGAGAACGGCGCCGACGAGAGCGGGCCGGTGGCGCGGCTGATCTGCGACGTGCTGCTGCCCGGCGGCGAACGCTTCGCCGGCGACCCGCGCGCGGCGCTGATCAGCGCACTGGCCGCCGCCCAGGGGCTGGGCTTTCGCTACATGGTCGCGCCGGAGTTGGAGTTCTTTCTGCTGCAAGGCGGCGAGGGCGAGGCACGCATCCCGCTGCCGCAGGACCGTGGCGGCTACTTCGACCTCTCCACCGACATCGCCGCCGACGTGCGCCGCGAGATCGTCGCCGAGCTGGGGCGTATGGGCATCGGCATCGAAACCAGCCACCACGAGGTCGCCGCCGGCCAGCACGAGATTGACTTCACTCCTGACGACGCGCTGCGCATCGCCGACGCCGTGGTGACCGCGCGCTACGCCATCAAGGCCATCGCCCAGCGCCACGGACTGCTGGCGACCTTCCTGCCCAAGCCGTTCTATGGCATCAACGGCTCCGGCATGCACACCCACCAGCAGCTCATCCGCCCCGATACCGGCGCCGATGCCTTCAGCGACACCGCCGACGCGCAGTACGGTCTCTCGGCGGTCGGGCGCCAGTTCATCGCCGGACAGCTCGCGCACGCCAAGGGCATGTCGGCGGTGGTCGCACCGCTGGTCAACTCGTACAAGCGGCTGGTGTCGGGCTACGAGGCGCCGGTGATGATCAGTTGGGGGCGCGTGAACCGCGAGGCGCTGGTGCGCGTGCCGCGGGTGGCGCCGGGGCAGGCCGAGAGCGTGCGCGTGGAGCTGCGCAGCCCCGATCCGAGCTGCAATCCCTATCTGGCCTTCGCGGCGATGCTACGTAGCGGCCTGGCGGGGATCGAGCGCGAGCTGCCGCTGCCCCCGCCGGTGGAGGAGGGCCTCTACGCGCTCGAAGAGCAGGACCGCCTGCGTCGCGGCATCGGCCTGCTGCCGCCGACCCTGGGCGACGCGCTGGATCTGCTGCGCAGCGACGACGTGGTGCGCGACGCGCTGGGCGAGCAGATCGCGGCGTGGCTGCTGGAAGCCAAAGATCAGGAGTGGCGCGAGTACCGCGAGCGCGTTCACCCCTGGGAGCTAGAGCGTTACCTGCCGCAGTTCTAGCGCACGAACCTTCCGCGCCGCCCCGAGCGGCGCGCGGCCTACGATGTGACGGTGATTGTAGCCATCATGTAGGGATGCACGCTGCAATGATAGTTGTAGGTGCCGGCCTGGGTGAAGGTGAAGCTGAAGGTGCTGCCGCTGCTGTCGAGCGAACCGTTGAAGCTAGCGGGATCGCCGCTGTCGCTGGTGACGGTGTGCGGCGCCTGCGTGGTGTTGGTCCAGGTGACGGTCGTGCCGACTTTGACGGACACCGTGCTGGGACTGAAACTGTAGGTGCCGACGCCGCCGATCTTCACTGACGCCTGTGCGCCTCCGCCGCTGCCGGCGGTTGGGCTGGGCGCGGTCGTCGGCGCCGTGGTAGGCGCGGTGGCCGTGGTCGCGGTGGGCGAGGGTGCGCTGGTGGCGGATGCGCCGCCACAGCCGGCAAGCACGAGCAGGCCGGCGAGGAGCGCAAGAGCTGGGAGCGCGAGCAGGCGGCGGAAGGCTGGAAGTAGCTTCGGCATAGTCATCTCCTTCAGAATCGCTGAGACGAGAGTGATGTGAACGCTTTCGCAAGCGCATACGGCCCGCCGTTACACCGACCGACCGGAGGGAGTGACAGACGCTGGAATGGACAGCCGCATGCGCGGTGCATCGCGCGCTGTTCATTATGTCTAATCTATATTATGTCTAATAGGTGTCGTTAGGAGCCTCCTGAAGAGACAAGCGGCCCCGTTTGTGCGAGGGATTGCTAGCGAAGCGTGACGGCTCCCTGGTGGCCTCAGTTTCAGGCGGCACACACAACAAGGATGGGAGGACTCGGATGACCCTTGTGCATACGCGCAACTGGTGGGCGATCCTGATTCGCGGCATCATCGCGATCATCTTCGGCTTGCTGGCGATCTTCGCCACACGCACCACGCTGTTTGTGCTGGTGCTGTTCTTCGGCGCCTACGCGCTGGTGGACGGCATCTTCGCCATCATCGCGGCGATCCGGCGCATCGAGGAGCGCGAACGTTGGGGTCTGTTGATGCTGGCGGGCGTGATTGGCATCGTGATTGGCATCATCACCTTCTTTGTGCCGCAGATAACGTTGCTGTTCCTGGCCTATCTGATCGCCATCTGGGCGATTCTGACCGGCATCGCGGAGATCGCGGAGGCGATACGGCTGCGCGAGGTCATCCGCAACGAATGGCTGCTGATCCTGGCGGGCGCGCTTTCGGTGATCTTCGGCATCATCATGCTCTTCGCGCCGGGCGCGGGTCTCCTGGCGGCAACGCTGATCATCGGCGTCTACGCGATCATCTTCGGCATCGTCGAGATCGGTCTGGCTTTCCGCCTGCGCGGCATGGAGCAGCACGGCATGACCACCGCCGCAATCTAGGCTGCCGGCGTCTCAGCAGTCCAGACGAGCACATCCATCGCCCGGCATACGACGTGCGGGACATGCGCTGCGCGACCGGGAAGCGGTCCGCGCGGCGAACCCCTCAGGGTGAGGCGGCCGGCGGGTGACGCGACGCCCGGGGCGATGGAGAGCGTGATGGAACTGCTAGAGGCGATGAACGTCATCGAGGACCAGACCTGGCTGGAGACGCCGAGCGAGCAGGTCGCCAAAGCCGTCAACAAGGTACTGACCAAGCCCGGCGGCGGTCCGACACGTCTGGATGACTTCCTCAACGGCGTCTGGCTGGGGCACCCGTTGCATCCAGTACTCACCGATCTGCCTATCGGCGCCTGGACACTCAGCATGGTTCTCGACGCACTGGATACGTTCGCGGGGAGATCGGAGCTGAATGCCGGGGCCGACGCCGCGATTGGCGTGGGCCTGCTGGGTGCGCTGGCATCCGCCGTTACCGGCGCGGCGCAGTGGCAGTACACCATCGGCCGCCAGCGCCGCCTCGGGTTGAGCCACGCGCTGATCAATATCGCGGCGACCGGTCTCTATGGCGTCTCCCTGCTCTGCCGGCTCAATGGCAAGCGTAGCGCGGGCAAGATTACGGCGCTGCTGGGCTTTGGAGCGGTGACGGTGGGCGGCTATATCGGTGGCGACCTGGTGTTCGGGCAGCGGCTGGGCGTCACCCACATCCCCGAACAGGTGCTGCCAGACGAGTGGACCCAGGCGCTGCCAGAGGCCGAGCTGGGCGAAGGCGACATGAAGCGCGTGACCATCGCCGACGTGCCGGTGCTGCTGGTGCGCCAGGAGGGCACGCTCTACGCGCTGACCGAGATGTGTGCGCATCTGGGCGGTCCGCTCGCCGAGGGCGCGCTGGAGCAGGGCTGTGTCGTGTGCCCGTGGCACGGCTCGCGCTTCCGGCTGGCAGATGGCTCGCTGGTCAACGGGCCGGCGACCTTCCCGCAGCCGGTCTATGAGGCGCGTGTGCGCGACGGCATGATCGAGGTGCGACCGTCGGCGCCGCAGCCCGTACCATAGGTCAAGCGCGGCGGCTTTGGCATATTCCGTGCGGCACACACTCCCCCATGCCGCGCGTCCCCGCGCGGACACAGTGAGCCGCGCGAGCACGTGGTGGTCGCCGTGTGTGGCCAGCGCATGCTTGCGAGGCTGCGCCGTGTCATAGCCACAGAGCCAAGCCAGTGCATGCGGGGACGAGACAGGCCGCGGCCGTAGAGTGTGCTGGTTAGCATGTTGGAGGAAGTGCGCATGACACAGGCAAGCTCAGCTCCCCAGATGACGGGGAACAATCTCGTCTTCCAGGATAGTGTCGAGGTGAACGCACCGGTTCGTGAGGTCTATCGCCGCTGGATCGATTTTCAAAGCTTTCCGCAGTTCATGTCGAACGTCGAGCAGGTGACACCGCTGGGCAACAATCGCTATCACTGGGTGGCGCGCATCTTCGGTATCAAGCAGGAGTGGGACGCCGTCGTGACCGAGATGGAGCCGGACCGCCAGATTGCGTGGCGCAGCACGTCGGGTCCCTACAACGCCGGCACTGTCACCTTCGATCCGCTGGGACCTAACAAGACCGAGGTGCGCGTGCGGCTGGAGTACGCGCCGCCGGCAGGCAAGGTGGGCCAGGCGCTCCTGGATCTCACGCAGGTGACCAAGCGCGAGGTACATGAGGACCTGACCAACTTCAAGCAGGAGATGGAGGGCGGCACGACAAGCGGCGGCGCCGGTGGGATGTTGGCCAGCGCCACCGGTCAGGCGACCCAGACCGCGCAGCAGGCAATGCAACAGGCGCAGCAGCTCCAGCAGGAGTATGCTCTCGGCATCGGCGGCGTGATGCGGCCGCTGGGCATCCCCGTCGCGGCGGCCGCGATCGGCGGCACGGCGGCGTACTTCATCGGCAAGAACCTGCGCCAAACCGCGACGTTCAAAGCCTACACCAACCCAGTCAACCTGCCCAACGCAATTGGTGGCTGGGCACTGACGGGCGCCTCGGCGGCCAGCATGTTCGGCGCCGCGGCGCTGCGGGCGCGCGGTGACATGCACCGTGCGCTCTTCGTCGGCCAGTGGGCACCGACGCTGCTGGGCTACGCGACACTCACGCGGCTGCTGGGCGATCGGCGGATGACGACCAACCTGCCGACCTCGGTGGCGAGCTGGGCGTACGTCGCCGCCAGCGCCTCATCGGGCATCTGGTCAGCGATCTTGCAGCGGCAGGGTAAGCCCATGCAGAGCCGCTTCGTCGGCCAGTGGACGCCGACACTGCTGGGCGCGGCGATCTTCACTCGCCTCTTCAGCCGCCTGATCAGCCTGTAGCGATCACACTGCTATCGACCCCCTTCCCAAATCGCGGGAAGGGGGTATTTTGTGCCCTGGACACGATCTGCACACGCTGCTACGATGAGTCTATACGTGCCCGCCGCCGGCGCGCGCCAGCGGGCGAGATCAGAGCGCGACGACAACCGAAACCGACCACGATGCGTGACGATGAGGCAGCGTGAGGAAGAGGCATCCCCGATGGCGACGACGACTCCGGCGACCGACTCCGCCCTGCGGTACGCCGACGAGCACCGCGACGAATTTCTCGAAGGGCTCAAAGACCTGTTGCGCATCCCCAGCATCAGTACGCTGCCGCGGCACCGCAAAGACATCCGCCGCGCGGCGCAGTACGTCGCCAACGCGCTCGAAGACGCGGGGCTGAAGAAGGTCAAGCTGCTCAAGACCGCGGGGCATCCGCTGGTCTACGGCGAGTGGCTGGAGGCGCCGGGCAAGCCCACGGTGCTGATTTACGGTCACTACGACGTGCAGCCGGTGGACCCGCTCGCGGAGTGGAAGAGCAATCCGTTCGAGCCGGAGGTGCGCGGCGAGAATCTGTACGCCCGTGGCGCGGTGGACGACAAGGGTCAGATGTACGCGCTGATCATGGCGCTCAAGTCGCTGATGGCGGCCAACGGCGCGCTGCCGGTGAACGTACGCGTGCTGATCGAGGGTGAGGAGGAGGCTGGGGGCGAGTCCATCGAGGCATACGTCAAGAACAATCCCAAGAAGCTCGGCGCCGACGTGGCGCTGGTGGCCGATACGGGCATGCCGGCGCCGGGGGTGCCCGCGCTGGTCTACGGCCTGCGCGGCATGGTCTACACCGAGATCGCCGCGCGCGGCGCCCAGCACGACCTGCACTCCGGCGAGTACGGCGGCATCGCGCCCAACCCGATCCACGCGCTGGCACAGATCCTCGTCGGCCTCAAGGGTGCCAACGGGCGCATCACGATCCCCGAGCTGTACAAGCGCATGACGCCGATGACCCAGGAGGAGCGCGACCTGTGGGCACGCAATCCGGTGGATGTGCTGGACACCTGGAAGCACGAGATGGGGCTGGATGTGCTGCCCGGCGAGCAGGAACACGACGCGCGCGAGCGGGCGACGGCGCGACCCACATTGGAGGTCCACGGTATCCGCGGCGGGTTCGTCGAGGAGGGCGCCAAGACCGTGATCCCGTCGGAGGCGACGGCCAAGGTGAGCTTGCGGCTGCCTCCAGGTCTGCGACCGACGGCGGTCTTCGAGCTGCTGCGCAGGCGCGTGGCCGAGTTGACGCCGCCGGGGGTGACGACCGAAGTACGCATGATCCACGGCGGCGACGCGGTGCTGGTGCCGATCGACAATGTGTACATGCGTGCGGCGGAGCGGGCGCTGGAGCAGGAGTGGGGGCGCCCGCCGGTCCTGGAGCGCTCCGGCGGCTCGATACCGGTGGGCGCACTCTTCGATAGCGAGCTGCACCTGCCAGTGGTCTTCATGGGCACGGGACTGCCCGACGACAACATCCACGCGCCCAACGAGAAGTACTCAGTCCCCAACTTCTATCACCTGATCAACCAGGCGATTCGCTTCCTGGAGATCATCGGCACCGACCCAGCGATAGTCGCACGACCGGGAACCGCCGCGACCAGAAAGAAGGTAGGAGCCAAAGCATAGGAGGGCGGAACGATGGAGATTAGGGGCATCTACCCGCCCGTGCCGACCTTCTTCGACACGGACGAGGAGCTCGACCTGGCGACGCTGCGCGAGCACATCACGCGGCTGCGCGCGCACGGCATCACCAACTTTGTGGCGCTCGGCTCCAACGGCGAGGCGATGCACCTCACGCCGGACGAGCGCGGCCAGGTGATCGCGACCGTGCGGGAGGCGGCCGGAGCGGAGGCGCAAGTGCTCGCGGGAGCGGGCGCGCTCTCGACCTGCGAGACGATCGCGCTCACCCGTGTCGCCGCCGAGGCGGGCGCCGATATCGCGCTGATCCTGCCGCCGCACCACTACCGTTCGGCGATGACGCCGCCGGTACTGCGCGCGCACTACCTCGCCGTGGCCGATGCCAGTCCGCTGCCGGTGCTGATCTACAACATGCCGGGCAACTCCGCCGGGATCGACCTCGACGCCGAGACGGTGATCGCGCTCTCGGCGCACCCCAACATCATCGGCCTCAAAGATAGCTCCGGCAACGTGGCGAAGCTGGCCGAGGTGGCGGCGGGCGCGCGCGAGGACTTTGTGGTGCTGGCGGGCAGCGCGGGATTCCTGCTGCCGGCGCTGGTCGTCGGGGCGCACGGCGCGATTGCGGCACTCGCCAACATCGCGCCGCGCGAGGTGCTGGAGCTGCAGGCGCTCTTCGATCAGGGCCGGCTGGACGAGGCGCGGCAACTCCAGGCGCGACTGGTGCCGCCCAACACGGCCGTCACCTCAGGCTACGGCGTACCGGGGCTGAAGGCGGCGCTACAGTTCGTCGCGCACTATGGCGGCGCGCCGCGCCGTCCGTTGCCGCCGCTGGGCGATGAGGCGCGCGTGCGGCTGCGATCCATCCTCGCCGAGGCCGACCTGCTGCATGGGCTGCGGCCCGCGCGCTGAGAACCAGAGAGCAACCGCGGAGGACGCAGAGGACGTTGAAGAACGGACGGCTTCACGCCGGCCCGCGATACGCTTTCACAGCGCGCGCAGGCCGAGGCCCGCGCCGACGCGCCACGCCAGCTCGTCGGCGCCAAGTGTGCCATCGACCGCGATCGTCGGCAGGCGCAGCGCCGTCGCCCCCTTGAATACTTCGTCCGTGAAGAGCTGGTCACGGGCGAGCAGATTGGACAGTGCGCGTTCCGGATTGCTCGTCTTCCTCGGGATGTCCCAGGTGAATCCGCGTCTGTCAAAAGCGGCCCGCCGGAACTCGGGCGTGGGGATGAGCCAGACGGCCTGATTGGGCCGGCTCAGGAGCGGCGCGACCAGGCGGGGCAGTAGACGAAACCCCTCGACAACAATCTGCGGCTCCCGCGGCAACGCCAGCAGGTCGCCGAGGATCAGACCGAACCCTTCGCCCTGGAACCACGGGAACCTCTCGAACATCTCGCTCGGCGAGCGGTTCGCCCAGCGCTCGTCCATAGACATGGCGAGGAAGGCGTGCAGCAGCGGCTCGTCGGCAGGATGAGATCGGCGAGCGTGCTCAGCTATCGAGTCATCGCAGCTATAGAGTCGTAGGCCATGATCGGCCGCGAGCTTGCGAGCGACGGTCGTCTTGCCGGCGCCGCTCCCGCCGCCGATCCACCGGACGTGCCGCAGCCGCGCCCGCAAGTGCTCAGGTGCGATAGGCTTTCGTCGCCACGATTGCTGATTCATAGATCCGCCCTCGCTCATGGCAAGGCTCGCCACGAGATTCTATCTTCTATTTCAACGCGTCTACTTCGACATCGGCAGACGGAGCGGGATTCTCCGTCACGACAGGTGGCGGCGCGGGAGCAGCACCAACATCGCCAGCGGGCCAAGCGCGAGGAATGCCAGCGCGGCGGACAGGCCGAAGCGCGCGGCGATCAGGCCGGTGACGCCGGGCAGCACAACCTCGATGGGATCGCCCAGGAGACTGACCGTGCGCACCAGCGCCGCGGGCTGGTATCCGCTCGCGTAGGCTGCGGCCTGCGCGAGCGGATACCAGCCCGCGGCGGCGAAGGCGACGACGGCCAGCGCCAGCACGGCCAGCGGCACCGTCGGCACGAGGAGCAGCAGCACGACACCCAGCAGCGCCAGCACCGCCATCCAGGGCAGCAGGCGCCGGCCCTCCACGCGGTGACCGAGGTGGTCGAGCAGGACAAGCGCGGCGAGGCCGGCGGCGACAGCCACCGCAATGGCAGTGCTAATGGCCTCCTGCGAGGCGTGCAGGTGGTCGTGCAGGTAGAGCGCGGCGAAGGCCAGGAAGACCTCGTCGAGTGTCGTCGCCAGCGTCGAGATCGCCGCCCAGCGCAGCAGCTCGCGATCGCGCAGCGCGTCGCGCAGATCGCGCAGCCGCGAACGCAGGCCATCCCGCTCGTCCGACGATGCTTCGCCAGCCAGCTCACCCTGCCCGTGTGGTGACGGGAAGCACGCGGGGGCGAGGACGAATGCGGACGCCAGCCAGAGGCAGCCGGCGATGAGACAGAGTCCCAGCCAGTCCATACCGGCGGCCACGCCCACGCCGACCGCCAGTGGGGCGAGCAGATCGCCGACCGCGGAGAGCAGTGTCCAGCGGGCCATCGTGCGCCCAGCCTGATGGGGCGGCGCGGCGTCGATCAGCGCGGACTGCGCGAGGCCGACCGCGGTGCCGATCGCCGGGAAGATCAGCGCGACCGCGGCGAGCAGCAGCGCATAATTGGGGGCCAGTCCTGCCAGCGCGTAGCCGGCGGCCAGCGCGAGCATCCCAGCGAGGATCGGCACACGCAGCGGTCGGCGGTCGGCGGCCAGGGTGATCGGCGGCTCGATCAACACACTGGAGAGCGCGCCGACGGTGAAGATCAGCCCCGCCTCGGCGTACGAGAGGCGCAGCCTATCGCGGATCAGCGGCAGCGCGACGACCAGCAGGCCGGTGGTCAGTTCGTCGAGCAGCGCGGTGGTAAAGAGCGCGCCACGGGCGACACGGACAGTGATGGGCGCGTCACGCCGTGGCGGAGGCGCCGAGGTCATGGCAGTCGGAGGCACAGCACAATCCTTCCTCTCCCAACACAACGGCAAGCGAGATCGCTTCGGATCGGTTGGGGATGAGGGAGGGGCGCGGGCACCAGGCGCACCCGCGATACGCAGGCGAGCGGGCGCCTTCTAACAGGGGTCGCGCGTACGCACTTGGTGTGCTCCTTCGGGCATGCCATTCGGGAGGCGTTTCTCGTGAAACTGAGCCATAACGACCCACGATTGCATCTATCAGGTACGGGAACACTGCTACACCGCGGCCATCCCGTCAAGTGGTGCTGGCGAGCTGCCGCGGCCGGCACAGCCACGCCACCTCAGGTGGCCGCGGCTTCAGTTGCATGAGCCGCGTGCCACGTGCCTCGGAAACAGCCGCCGACGAGTAGCAGCATGCGCACAGATGGACCTCTCCGCGCTGTCTACTAGATACCGCATCAGGCGTGACGCAGCGCGGCATATCGCGGGCCAGCAGTCCACGGCGGAGCTCGGGGACGAGCGCGGCGACGCGTGCCCGCACGATGGGATGCGCGCCATCGTGCGGGTGCATATGCGGGTTATCCCTGGCGTGTGCGAGCGCAGCGGAGCAGACTGGATACGACACAGCAGGAGTGCCGGCAGACACGGACCGCCGGGTCATGTACACTGGAGCCGCGGGAGTGACCGAGCGGCTGACGGCGGGCGATGGAAAGGTCATGCAGATGAGCCACATGGGACCGATGCATCTCGCGTGTCCGCGCTGCGGCACGCGCTCGGCGCCTGGCACACGCTACTGCCCAAGCTGCGGCGAGCCGGTCGCGCCGGAGCTGGTGGCCGAGCTGAATACCCTCTACGGGAGCGTCCAGACCCTCGACGCGATCATCGCCGCTGGCGACGGCCGGTACACCGTACAAGCCTTGCGCGATGAGTACGCCGCGCGCTACCTCGCACAGCGCCAGGGCGCACCTGCCGCCCAAGCGCCCCAGGTTGCTCCAGCTCCGGCGCCATCCTCCACCCCTCACGGATCCGCCGCGCTATCTTCCGTCCCGCTCGTTCCCGCGGGCACTGCGGCGATGCGCGCCACCCCCCGCCCCCTCGTTGCGCAAGCTGCTCCCGCCGCACCCGCAGCGCCACGTCCCGTCTTCTCCTGGCGCGCCTTCCTGGCCGAGCAGGCGATTGCGATTATGGCCTACCTGGGCGGCTTCCTCTTGCTGGTGGCAACGCTGAGCTTCGAGGTCGGCGCGTGGCAGGTGCTGGGCGACAAGCTCAAGCTGGCCGTGGTCCTCACGGTCTACGTCGTTTTCGGCGCGCTGGGCCTGGCGCTGCGCCGCTCGGTGCATCTGCGCACCGTCGGCCGCGCCTACCTGGGCGTCTTCGCGCTGATGACGCCGCTGGTCGCGCTGGCGGTCTATCGCTTCGCGCTCCAGGCGGTGGGCTTCCCCGTCGCCGGCATGGTCTGCGCCGCCGCCGCCTACGCCGCCGCCATCTACCTGCTGCTGGCGTGGCGCACCGCGTTCGTCACCTACGCCTACCTCGGCGCAACGGCGCTCGTCGTCGCGGCGCTGGCGATCCCCTCGTGGGCCGACGCGTCGTGGCTCTGGTGGCTCGCCTCGCTGGCGGGCGCGGCACTGCTGCTCGTCGCGATGACCCTGCTGCCGGGCGTCCGGCGGACGCCCCTGCACGCTCCGGCGCTGATCGTGGCCGCCGCCGCCAGCGCGCTCGCCGTCATCGGCAGCGTGGGTCTGGGCCTGCGCCTCTGGAGCGGCTACTACGCGTACTACGGGGCGGATCAACCCGTCGCTGCCTACGCCGGTGTGGCCGTCGCGCTGGTGCCACTCGCGGTCTGCTGGTCGCCCGCGCTGCGCCGGCTGCCGCGGCCGATTCCTCCGGTCGTGCTCGATGCCGTCGAGTGGCTGATCGCCGCGACCGTCGTCCAGGCAACCATCGCCGGGGGCGCCTGGCGCGGCGCCTCGCCCAGCGCGACCGCCGATGCGTTGGCGCTTGTCGCGATGGCCCAGCTCGTGGCCGTCGCCGCGCTACACCGCTGGCAGCCGAACCGCCGATTGCTCCGCCACGGTATCGAGGCGCTTGCACTGGCCGTCGCGACCATCGCCGTCGTGCTGGCGTGGCCTGGCCCGGCGCAGAATCCCTCGCTGACGCTCGCGCTGAGCGCCGCCTGCGTCATCGCCACGGTCGTCGCAGTCGTCGAGGCGCAGCCGTGGCTGCTGCTGCTAGCGGGCCTGTACCTCTCGGTGGACTATTACACCTTCCTGGGCGGCGTGCTGCCGCCCGGCGGCGGGCCGGACCCAACGCAGACGCAATTGGTCGCCGCGCTGGCCTCAGGGGGCCTCGCGCTGCTGCTGTGGGCGGTGGCCTTCAGCCTGCGGGCGCCAGGCAGCGGAAGCGCGCGCCCCCTCGCGGCACTGCGGCGCTTCGGCACGCCGCTCTACGTCGTCGCGCTGGGCAATGCGCTCTACGCGCTCCAGTTCCTGACGCTTCAGACGCGCGGCTTCGAGACCGCCGTGCCGGCCGCCTTCGCGCTGCTGGCGCTGATCGCCGGGATGCGCGAGCGGCAGCCGGCGCTGGCCGGCCCGGTGGTCGCCGTCTTTGGCATGCTCGCCGCGCTCCCCGGCACCCTCGGCGTCCGCAATGGCTGGCTCATCGCGCTCACGATGCTGATCGCCACGCTCGTCGCCATCGCCGCGCGGCGTGCGCTCGGCCGCGCCTGGGCGCTGGCCTTCTACGTGATCTCGCTGTGGGCCACACTGCTCGCAGCCGTCATGCTCCAGCTCCCTGCCGTCTCGACGGCCCACGCCGAGCTGCTGGAGGTTTCCTTCGCCGCCTGGGCGCTGCTGGCCGTCGCAGCGCTCTCGGCCTTCGTGGCGCTGTGGGAGCGGCGCCCCGAGGCGATGATCGTACCGGCGCTAGAGGGCCTGGGCGCCGTGCTCTCGCTGCATCACCACGCGCCGGCCCTCGCGCTCACGCTGGCGGCGGCGGCGGCGGGCGCCGGGCTGCGGCTGTGGCGCGGCCGCTGGTGGAACCTCGCGCTCTACGGCGCGGCGGCGCTGGCCTCGGTCTGGACCGTCGCCACGCTGGCCGACCTCGAAGGCAACGCCGCCAAATGGCAGGTGGTCGCGCTGCTGATCTTCGCCGCCGCCGCCTACGCGCTCGCCGCGCTCGACCGCTTCCCCTACGCGACCCCCGCCGCCTTCCTCTACGCGCTGGCGGCCACGCGGCTGCTGCCGGGGCCGGAGAACCTCGTGCCGACGCTGGCGATCACCTTCGGCTGTGTCGCGCTCGGCATCGCGGCGCGGCTGCGCTTTGGGCGCGCGTGGGCGCTGGCGTTCTATGCCGTCGCGGCGCAGGCCTCGCTCTTCGCGGTCGCGCGTGTGCCGCACGCCAATCCCGGCGCCACCGAGGCGCTGCTGCTGATCTTCGCCGCCGCCGCCTATGCCGTCGCAGTGGTCGAGGCGGCGCCGCTTGCGGGTTTCGCTCCCGCCGCGTACGGCATCTGGGCCGCGCTGGTGCAGCCCGACGCCCACGCGCTGCTGCCGCTGGCACTGGTGCTCGCCGCGATCGGCTTCGCCGTCGGGCGGCTTGTGGGGCCGCGCTGGTCGTGGCCGGCGTACCTCATGGCCGCGGCGAGCGCTGGGGCGACCGCGGTCCTGGGGCAGGCGCAGCCGTCGTTCGAGCCGCTGGCGCTGCTGGCGCTGGCCGTCGCCGCGTACCTGATCGCCGCCGCGGAGTCGCGAGCCGACGTGCTGCCGCTGGCGCTCGCGCTGGGCGTCTTCGCGCTCAGCTCCGGCATCGGCGCGCTGCACTGGGCCGAGTGGCAGGGTGTGCTGGCCTTCGCCGGCCTGAGCTGGATCTACATGGGACTCGGCGAGCTGTGGCGGCGGCTGCCGTGGCTGCGTGACCGCGGCTTCCTCTGGTGGGGGATTGCGGACGCCGCAGTGGGCTTGAGCCTGGCATCCGCGCCGGAACCGTGGCGCACCACTCGCGGCGCGGGTGAGCGCATCCAGCGGTGGGGCGCGCTGCTGGCCGGCGCCGGCACCACCCTCGTCGCGCTGATTGCGCCCTCGGCCTTCGCGCCACGGAGTGCGCCGACCGAAGCAGCCGTGGTTGCGCTGCTCGCGCTGGCGGGGTTGCTCGCCATGCAGAGCCGCGCGTCTGGCTGGCACCTCGCGCTCTACGCCGCGGGCATGCTGGCGGCGCTGGCGGTTTCGTGGCAGGCGCGCTGGCTGGGCGCCGACAATATGCAGGCATACATCCTGACGCCGGGCAGCCTCTTGATCGTCGAAGGCGCGCTGGCGCCCAGCGACCGGCGACTGGGACGCTACGCGGCGCCGCTCGGCCAGCTCCTTTCGTTCGCCGGGGCGGCGGTGCTGCTGCTGCCGACGCTGGGCCAATCCTTTGCCACCGACCCGAACTGGCTCTACGCGCTAATCCTGGCCGTCGAGGCGCTGGCGCTGGCACTGGCCGGCGTGGGCACGCGCTCGCGGCTGCTGGTGCTCGCCGGCTCGGTCTTCGTGGGCGTGGCGGCTCTGCGCGGCGCCGCGCTGGCGGTGGATTCGGGCGTGCCGATCCCGCTGGTGATCGGCGGCCTCGCCCTGCTGCTGATGGGTGGCGCGACCTGGCTCAGCCTGCGCGTGCGCCAATCGGGACAACAGGCCTCGCCGTAGACGGGACCACGGTCATGCGCCGGGCGTCTTGGCCTCCGGCTCCTCGATTGAGTCCTTGCCGCCGGGCACCAGCGGCTCGCCCGGCTCGGGCTGGCCGGGTGACATCTCATCGGGCACCGGCTCGGCAGACGACGGATAGGGCCGCGGCGGCCGGGCACGCTCCGTCTCGTCCAGGTCCTGCTCACCCTGGATGCTATCGAGGATCTCCTCGCCGCCGCCGCCACTGCCCGAGCTGCCCCCCGCCAACGAGAGATTGCCCTCGTGGGTGTGCTGATACGGCGTCCCCTGGTCATCCGCCTGATAGGCCTGCGGATCGCCGGAGGTCTTCGGCCCGCGCGCCGCCTCGTCCTCAGCTGCATGTGACTTGTGCGTCATCTTGCCTGCCGGCTGCTGGGGCGTATTGCGCCGCGTGGTGGTGCGGCCGCCTCCTGCGATTGGATTATCGGGCTGGTTCGGTCCTTCCCCCCTGGCGTGCGAGCCGCCGGGATATGCGCCAAGATCGGCGCCGGTGCCCTCCGGACCACTCCCCGGCCCCGGCGCATAGCTGCCGCTGATCGCCGCCTCGCGTTCCGCGCGCGGCCCCGACTGATCCTCCTTGGTCACGCCAAGCGGCGTCACCTCGTTGGCAAACACCTCGTCGCGCTCGGCCGCCTCATCCAACCGCTGCTCCTCGCTCATAGATCACTCCTCATCCGTTGGTCCAAGTCTGCCGACACCGATATGCATGCGCCCCGCTATGGCATCGCCGGATGCGGCTGCTGCGCGAACAGCTCGAGCATCGCGCGATTGAAGGCGGGGATGTCGCTGGGCTGGCGGCTGGTGACAAGATTGCCGTCGCGCACCACCTCCTGGTCGAGCCAGCGCGCGCCAGCGTTGCGCACATCATCCTGGATCGTGTAGTAGCTGGTCATTGTGCGGCCGGCCGCGACCCCCGCCGAGATTAGCTCCCACGGCGCGTGGCAGATCACCGCCAGCGGCTTCTGGTCGCCGTTCATCGAGACGACGAACTGCTGTACCTTGGGCAGCATACGCAGCGAATCGGCGTTGAGCGCGCCGCCCGGCAGCAGCAGCGCGTCATAGCGCTGCGGGTCCACCTGATCGAGCGTCTGATCCACGTCAATCTTGATGGACGGCATGTCATGCTTGAAGGCCTGGATCTGCCCCGCGTGCGGCGCGATCACCTCGACCTGCGCTCCCGCGTCGCGCAGCGCCTTCACCGTCTCGGTCAGCTCGGCCTCCTCGACGCCGTCGTTCGCCAGGCAGGCTACACGCATCTTGCTCAGGTCTGTCATGGTCGTTCTGCTCCTGCGCTTGTTATGCCGCGGCGTAGCACATGCCGCTATAGACCATCGTCGTTAGGTGGCGCACTTTCTTCGCTGGCTGCCGAGCCACTATGGAACAGGTAGCTCGACGAGAGCGGGTCGCGCGCGCCCGGCGGCGCCTCCTCGACCATCCGTGCGAAATTGAGCAGATCGCGCTGGAGGTCGCGCTCGAAGATCGAGCCCGCGCCCAGCTTCTCGGCCGCCTGACCCAGCAGTCCAGCCGGTGGTGTGTAGGTGATGAACA
>DASVAA010000099.1:0-23413 GCA_036376595.1 Ktedonobacterales bacterium
GGGTGCCTTCGGCAACAGCGGTGGACTGGGTGCGGGCACGGGAGGATATGGCGCTGGCTCATTCGACGGCTCCGGCAGCTTCGCCAGACCAGGCGGCTACCCACAGCAGCAACAACAACAGCGCCCATTCGCGCCCCCGCCGGCTGAGCGCGCGCAGCCCTCGCCCAACTTCCTGGCAAGCCGGCCACGCCGCGCGCCGGACGTGCGCGATCTGATGCAGGTCGTCACCAGCCACAACCTCTCGCGCGGCCACCGCACGATCTTGCTGCTGGCCGATGGCGAGCATACGGTCCTCGATCTGGCGCGACTCTCCTCCAAGCCGGTGGATGAGGTCACGGCCCTCTTAGGCGACCTCGAAGCCCGCGGTCTGGTGTATTACTATCGCTGACCCCGCCACTATCCTCCCCGTGCCAGCGCAACCGCTGCGCCGCGCTGCGCGCTCGTACGCGCCGCCCCGATGACCCGCAGCGCCGCCAGGGCCTCGCGCGGATCGACCGGCGGCGGCCCATCGTCAGCCAGCGCATCGCGCAGCAGGCGATAGAACGCCTCGTACTCGCCGGGCAGCGTCTCGACGGCGCCGTCCACATGCACCTCCGCAAGGTCGGTCGAAAGCTGCCCCCAGCGCTCGCGCGGCTCGGCGCCCCAGCCCTCCGCCCCCGGTCGCAGTCCAATCCTCAGTGCCTCTTCTTGCGGGTCCAGCCCTTGCTTCTCGTAGGCGCCGCGCAGCCCCAGCACACGAAAGCGCGGGCCCAGGATGCGGGCCACGGCGCTCATCCACAGATGCGCGGTGACACCGCCGGGGAACTCCAGCGCGACGAAGGCATCGTCGTCCACCAGCGCACCGGGGCGCCGCTGGTGCAGCTCGGCATAAACCTGGGTGGGCTGTCCGAAGAGTTGCATCGCCTGGTCGATCAGGTGGCTGCCGAGATCGTAGAGCAGGCCACCGGCCTCCTCCGGCGCCGGCAGCTCGCGCCAGGCGTCTGCCCTGGGCGCGGGCCGGTAGCGCTCGAAGCGCGACTCGAAGCTCGTGATGGGGCCGAGGGCATCGCCCGCCACCAGCGCGCGCACGGTCAGGAAGTCGCCATCCCAGCGGCGGTTCTGAAAGACGGTGAGCAGCCGGCCCGCGCGCTCCGCCGCGGTGATCAGCCGCTCGGCGTCGGCGGCCGAGGCGGTGAACGGTTTATCCACGACCACCGGCAGGCCAGCTTCGAGCGCGGCGAGGGCCAGCGGCACGTGCATGCGATTGGGCGCGGCGACCACGACGAGGTCGTAGCTGCCGGGATCGGACCAGAGCTCCTCGGCCGCCGACAACAGCATGGCGGCAGGGAAATCGCGGTGTGCCTGCGCCTGCCGCGCGGGGTTGGCGGTGACGATCGCCGCCACCTGGAGGCCCGGTGTGGCGGCGATCAGCGGCGCGTGGAAGACGGCTCCCGCTAGCCCATAGCCGATCACCGCCACGCGCAGATCGTCCCCTAGCTCTGGCATATCCGTCTCCTCCGCGTTCATGCTCTGGTGCTCCTTCTCTTCGCTCTTCGCGCTCGCGTCCGCCTGGTTTCCCCTCGCCGCCACAGGGCGTAGTGTAGGGGCGGGATGTGTCCCGCCCCTGGGGCCGGGGCGGGGACCCTAGCGCCCGCTGACGGCGCTGCGACGGCGGATGATGGCGTCGGCCAGCACGGCAATCAGCAACACAGCGCCCTCGACCATCAGCTTGACGTACTCTTCCTGATTGAGCAGCGCCAGCCCGTTCGCCAGGCTGCCGATCACCAGCGAGCCAAGCACCACGGCCCAGGCCGAGCCACGTCCGCCGAAGAGGCTGACACCGCCGATCACGGCGGCGGCGATGGCGTCGAGCAGCAGCGAGTTATCGACCTGGGTGGCCGCGGCGCCGGTGCGCGAGGCTTCGAGGATGCCGCCCACCGCGGCGAGCGTGGAGGCGAGCGCGAAGACCGCGATGCGCACGGTGGTGGTGTTGATGCCGGCGCGCCGAGCGGCCTCGGCATTGCCGCCGACGGCGTAGACGTGGCGGCCGAAGGGCGTGAAGCGCAGGATCAGCCAGAACAGTAGGATCAGTCCCAGGATGATCGCCGTGGAGATCGGCACCCCCAGGAAGCCCTCAAAGATCGCCTCGCCGATCAGCACCAGCACGATCACCACCCCCAGGCGCACGCCAAGCTCCCAGGTCGGTGGATTGGGCAGGCCATGGCGCGCGCGGAGGGCGCGGTTGAGCAGCACGGCGGCGATGTAGACCGCCACGATGATGATCGGGATGGTGACGCCTGCCCAGTCGGGCAGGTAGTTGGTGGCGATGCCGGTGAGCGTCGAGTCGTTGAGGCGAATCGTGGTGTTGGGGAACTCGACCTTCTCGAGCAGGCCCTGGTAGAAGATCAGGCCCGCCAGCGTCAGGATGAACGACGGGATACGCATCACGGCGACGAAGAAGCCATTGATGGCGCCGATCACCGCGCCCGCCACCAGCCCCGCCAGCAGCGCCACCCACGCCGGTGCGCTGTGGAACACCGACAGCGTGACCATCACCGCGCCGCACAGGCTGGCGACCGCCGCCAGCGAGAGGTCGATCTCGGCGATCAGCAGCACCAGCACCGAGGCCAGCGCCAGCGAGGCGATGGTGGCGATCTGCAAGAAGAGGTTGCTCAGGTTGCGCGGCACCAGGAAGAATCCGCCGCTGGCGAACTGGAAGTACAGCGCGATCACGATCAGCGTGATAACGACCGGGACCTGCCCCAGCTCGCCGCGCCAGAATCGCCGCTCCTTGAGCTGCGCCGCCGCCGGATTGGTGGGCGGGGGACCCTGCTGCGCGACAGCCGGCGCACTCGATGCTTCGTTGCTCATGCTCGTCGCCTCCCCTTCGCCTACGCCATGCCGCTCAGCATGTTCTCTTCGCCGGCTACGTCGCCGCCCTCAGCGCCGGTGATCGAAGCGATCACCTGCTCGGGCGTCGCCTTGCCGATCTCAAACGTCGCCACGCGCCGGCCCAGCCGCATCACCACCATGCGATCCACCACCGCGAAGACATCGGCCAGGTTGTGCGAGATCACGACGACCGCCAGCCCCTGCTCGCGCAGCCGGCGGATCAACTTCAGCACTTGCTGGGTCTGCGCCACGCCCAGCGCGGCGGTTGGCTCGTCGAGCAGCACGACCTTGGGATTGCGCAAGATCGTCTTGGCGACCGCGATCGATTGGCGCTGGCCGCCGGAGAGCGAGGCCACCGGCACGCGCACCGAGGGAATCTTGACGTCGAGCTGGCGCAGCACGGTCAGCGTGCGCGCCTCCATGGAGTTCTCGTCGAGCGGGCTGATGCCACCACGCAGCCTCAGCAGGCGTGTCTCGCGGCCCAGAAACAGGTTGGCGACCACGTCGAGGTTATCGCAGAGCGCGAGGTCCTGGTAGACCGTCTCGATGCCCAGGCGCGTGGCGTCTTGCGGCGTCGAGATGTGGGCGCGCTTGCCCTCGACAAAGATCTCGCCCTCGTCGGGGATGTTGACGCCCGCGATGGTCTTGATGAGCGTGGACTTGCCGGCGCCGTTGTCGCCGACCAGGCCGACCACCTCGCCAGAGTAGACTTCGAAATCCACATCGCGCAGCGCCTGCACGGCGCCAAAGCTCTTGCTGACGCCGCTGAGGCGGAGCGCGGGAGTGTCGCTGCGCACAGGCGGCGGGGGCAGCGGCACCGAGTTCTCGGCCATCACGCACCTCCACTTCGCGGCGGCGCGCCGCGGCCAGCGCGCCACGGTAACGCCACGATTACGAGGGTCAGTCTATCAGTCACGTCTAACAGGAGCAACGCCCACCGCGCCGGCACCAGCAGCGTCCGGCAGCGGCGGGCATGACTGCCGGCCGCGGGCGCACGCTCGGGGAGAGCGTATGTCCGCGGCGCGAACGTGAGGGAGGTCAGGCTCAGCAGATGCCGTCGGTGCCGGCGGGGATGCCCTGACAGATCTCAGCCTTGGTCACGAAGCCGTCGGCGAGCACCGTGCTGGTGATGTTGGTCTTGTCCACCGCCACCGGGACCTCAAGCACCGACGGGATGCTGCCGCCGGTCGTCGTCGCCGTCGTGCCGTTGGTCAGCGAAGAGGTGCTGTTGCCCTTGCTCAGCGCCGCTACGAGCTGCGCTGTCGCCGAGGCCTCCTTCGAGATGGCCTTGTAGACGGTCATGGACTGGTAACCCATCAGGATGTTCTGGAAGCCCTGCACCGTCGCGTCCTGCCCGGTCACCAGCACCTTGCCGGCCAGGTTCTGCGCCTTAAGGGCCTGGATGACAGTACCCGCCATGCCGTCGTTGGCGACGTAGGCGATCTGAATGTTGTTGCTGTTCGACGTCAGGTAGCCTTCCATCTCGGTCTGCGCCGTGGCGTTGTTCCAGTCCGGCGTGAAGGTCTCGGCCACCAGCTTGATCTTCCCGCCGCTGATCAGCGAATCGAGCGCATCGTGCGCGCCCTTCTTGAAGAGCACGGCGTTGTTGTCGGTCTGCGAGCCGTTAATCATGACCATGTTGGGGACGCCGCCATTGGCGTACGCCGAGTAATGATCGGCGATGTACTGGCCCTGGAGCTTGCCGACCTGCACGTTGTCGAACGAGACGTAGAAGGCAAGGTTGCTGTCCTGCACGAGGCGGTCATAGGCGATCACTGGGACGCCGTCTTTGCGCGCGTCATCCACGATCTTGGCCGACTTCTGCGCGTCTTGCGGCGCCAGCACGAGGATGCAGTCGCCCTTGGTCAGATCGGCCTCGGCCTGACTCTGCTGCGTGTCGGCGTTGTTGTTGGCGTTGTTGTAGTCAATATGCACGCCGGGCAGAGCCTGCGTGATGTACTTGTCGAGCAGCGGATGATCCTCACCCTCCCAGCGGGCTGAGGTATCGCTCTCGGGCAGCAGCACGCCGACCTTCATACAGCCCTTGGCGGCACTGCCGGGCGCGGTTGTCGTGCTGCCGGCGCCGCAGCCGGCGAGCATGCCGCCGAGGATGGTAGCGCCAAGCAGTGTTACGCTGGCCGTGCGCCAGCGCAGGGAATGGAAGCGGTGCACAGTCTCATCTCCTAGTTCACGGATGCGGGCGCATCCCAACGATACCCACGCGAACGCGGTCCGCGCACGATTCGGCGATTGGCTTCCGTCCTCCTTTCACCCCCGCCTCTGCGGGTCTGCTGTGTACGAACACGTGCGATACGCGGCCCAAGGGTCGCGGCACGCGGCCCAAGGGTCGCGGCTCACGGCGCCGCCGCGCTGGCGGCGGCACTCGCGAGGAGGCTGGCTTCGGTTGAGGTGGTGTGAGCGAAGGCGGCATCGAGTACGGCGGCGATGCCGCCCATCGCGATGGCATGGGCGCCGAGCGCGGCCTGCTCGATACGCAGACCATCCGATGCGGCGGCCAGGCTGCGCGCGGCGATCGCGCGGCGGATTGGATCGATGAGCAGCTCGCCCGCGCGGGCCACGCCGCCATCGAGCAGGATCAGCGACGGATTGACGAGATTGACCACGCCGGCCAGCGCGATGCCGAGCCGCTCGCCGGCGCGCTCGATGGCCGCGCGACTGGCGGCATCGCCGGCCTGCGCCGCCCGCACCACGTCGCTGATGTCCACCGCGTCGCCCACGGCACTCGCGACACCCACGGCACTCGCGGCACCTGTGGTGGCTCCGGCATTCCCGGCGTCGCGCACGGCATCCACGCCCGACTGGTGCTTGAGCGCGTCGGCCACGATCGCCGGCCCCCCGGCGAGCGTTTCGAGGCAGCCACGGTTGCCGCATTCACACAGCGGACCGTCTTCGTCGAGTGTCACGTGGCCCAGCTCGCCGGCCACACCGCGACTGCCGGTGTAGACGCGGCCATTCATCACCAGCCCGCAGCCGATGCCGGTGCCTACCTTGACGTAGGTCAGCACCTCGACATCGCGGCCGGCGCCGAAGCGGCTCTCGCCCAGCGCGCCCATGTTGGCGTCGTTGCCGATGTAGATCGGCAGGTGCAGCTCGCGGCCAAGCAGGCGGTCGATCTCGACGCCGTGCCAGCCGGGCATGCGCGGCGGCGAGACGAGGGTGCGGCGGAGCCTATCGAGCGGGCCGGGGATGCCCATGCCGATGCCGACGACTCGGTCCCAGGTGATCTGATGCGCGCTGGCGAACGTGCGCAGCGCGTCCACCAGCAGGCCAAGTGTGGCCTCAGGCCCGCAATCGGTGTTGCACGGGCCAGACTCGCGCGCCAGCTCGTGGGCCGCCAGATCGGCGGCGATCACCGTGTAGTGCGTGCGGCCGAGGTCCACCCCCAGGACGTAGCCCGCGGCCTCGTTGAAATGCACTAGGATCGGCCGGCGGCCGCCGGACGGCGGGGCGCTCTGCGGCTCGCCTTCGCGCACAAGGCCCTCGTGGAGCAGAGCATCCACCAGGCTGCTGACCGTGGTACGCGACAGGCCGGTGCGCCGGGCGATGGTGACGCGGGCGAGCGGTCCCTGCTGGCGGATGCAGTTGAGGACGAGGCGGCGGTTGGCCTCGCGCATGGCGCGCGGGTCGGCGCCGCGGCGATAGCCGTGGTCGTGGTGCGGGACCGAGCCTTTGGTACGCATATCGCGCACGAGGCGCCGGACGGTACGGCTCACGCGGGACCCTCCCGCGGAACGTGATGGGCATCACGCCGGCTGCGAGGTCTCCAGCGCCCATCACGCTCCGCATCCGTAGGGGCGTTCGGCGAACGCCCGCGCCGCGCCAGGTCACGTGGCATCGGGTGGGCGAGCGAACAGCTCGCGCAGCGATTGCACAGGGAGTTTGCTGTGAGCAAATGTAACCGGGGGCGCGTGGTTTGTCAAGTGTCCGAACTAACCCGCGCCGCAAGGCGGTGCGACGGTCGCGCGAGGCTGTACATAAGGCGCCCGAAAGTACCACGCTGCGCCCGCCCGCTGGACCATCCGTGCGACACTAGGCGATGGCCCGCCGCATCCGTCGAGCGCAGTCATCCCGGCGGGCTGGTGGCGCGCTATCCGGCGGCAGTCGGGGTATGCTATGCTCGTCTCGGCTTGGGTTTCGTTGCCCGCGCTCTCGCCGCCGTAGGGTGCTGTATCCATCCTGTACCAGCTCGTGGTCGCGGCCCTGGAAGAAGCCGCGGTGGGCGCGCACGCCGTGATGGCGCCGCCACAGGCGAAGTGAGGTTATTCTGTCATGGCGAACTCCAAGAACGCAGGGCGCGCGCCGCGCCGCCGGCTCCCGCTGACCGTGCGCCTCTCGCTGCTCGTCCTCCTCGCGGCCATCCTGCCGCTGGCCGCGGTCGTCGGCGTCAACGACTACTTCGCGCGCGGCACGCTGATCTCGCAGGGCACCAATACCCTCACCACCGATGCGCGTGCCAAGAGCGCTCTGATCACCGAATACCTGCGCGAGCGTGTGCAGGACGGCGAGGCGCTGGTCACACTCCCGACGACGCCTGCCTACCTCACGTGCATTGACGCGCAGGCGCTGCCACCCGCCGAGGCGGCAGCAGTCGAGGCGCAGGCCAATTGCGCCAGCCCGACGCTCGGCGAGGCGTTCTACGAAGGCTCCAACTGCCGTGCGCTGCATGTCGGCACCGCGCGCGACAAGAACTACCTCGGCTGGAGTCTCTTCGACGGGCGCGGCGACGCGCTGCTCACATCGTCTACCCAGAACTGCGCGCCAAGCAATGTCGCGCCCGCGCCGAAGGAAGATCTCGCGCCGGTCTTGCAGCAGGGCAAGTCGCTCATCTCGGCGGTGTACTACAACGCGCAGCAGAAGTTCGCATACGTCCAGCTCTACACTCCGGTCGCCGTGCCAGGTGCCAAGCAGGTGCTTGGCTTCCTCCGCGCGACTTTGCGGCTAGATTACATTTACAACATCGTCACCGGTGAGAGCGATGCCAACGGCAGCGGCTCGTACGCCTTCATCGTAGATAGCAACGGCGTGCGCATCGCCGACGCGCATCAGGATGACCTCTTCACGGCCATTGCGCCGCTCACCGCCAACGCCGAGCAGTTGATCGCCAGCGAGCAGCGCTACGGCAGCCAGACGCCTCCCGCGGTGAACAGCCTGCCCGACGTCGCCTCCGCGCTCACGGCGAGCGGCAATGAAAGCTCGTTCCAGAGTATCGCGACCGCCGGGGCCAACGCCAAGTACCAGTACGTGCGCGAGCGGGTGGCGGTCGTCGATCCCGCCAGCGGCAACGCGATAGGCCCGGACTGGACCTATTTCGTACTCAGCCCGCTGACCACCGTAACCCAGGTGGCCGACGACCAGCTCAAGACCTCGCTGCTCTCGGCGGGCGTCGTGGCGATCCTCGCTATCCTGTTCGGTCTATTGATCGGCAGCCGCACCGCCGGCCCGGTGCAGGGGGCCTCCGGCGAGGTGGAGGGCGCGGCGGTAGCCCTGAAGCTGCTCGCCTCGCGCCAAGAAAACTCCGCCTCGGAGCAGCAGTGGGTGGTGGACGCCTGCAAGACGGGCCTCGATGGCGTGCGCTACCTCTCGGACGCCATGAACCAGGCGGCGCGGCGCATCATGGATGCCAGCAACTGGTTCAACGACTACTGGGACCGGCTGACCGAAGACCAAGCCAAGCGCACGGTGCAGCACCTGCTGGAGCTGTCGCGCTACATTGACGAGGCCGCGCGCCGCCAGCACGCCAGCAGCGAGCGGCTCGACAAGGCGATCACGGTGACGATCCAGGTGTCGGACCAGCTCGTGGCCGGCGCCTCGGCGGCGACCCAGAGCGCCGACGCGCTGGAGCAGGTGGTGAGCAACCTGCAGCGCGTGGTGGGCGGCCGGCCGCGGCTCGCCAACGGCGCAGCGCAAATGGATGAGGTCGAGCAGATGGAACAGCTCGACGCGATGGGGATGGGGATGGGGATGGCGCCGGCCCCGATGGTGGCGGCTCCCTCAGGTCGCGGCGGGCAGCGCGGTGGACGGCTAGCGCTGCCGATGCCGATGCCGCAGGGTCCGCGCGGCGGCACAATGGGCATGGGAGGCCCCAGCGGGCAGATGGGTGGTCCCGGCCCCTTCGCGCCACGTGCGCCGCGCGCTCCCTGGAACGCGGGCCAGCCGAGCCAGGTGTTTGATGATCCCTACGGCCAGCCTGGGCCAGGCGGCGGCTACGACGGCTACAGCCAGTGGGGCGGCCCCAATGGCCCGAATGGTCCCAATGGCAACGGCATGGGCTTTCCGGCCGGGCCGCGCAGCCAGGGCCACCAGCCCGGTCCCGGCCGCAACGGGCGGTAACGGAGTCCTCACCCCCGGCCCCCTCTCTTCTGCGGAGGCGAGGGGGAGGCAGACGCGGAGATTCGCGGAGGACGCGGAGACGGAGAAGAAGAGGGTGGGCGAAGGCGAGCCGAGCTGTAAGAGGTCAGGCGCGCCTCGCCCGCTCGTGGTAGACTGAGTCCGCACACCCCGGTGCCCCCGGGCGGCGCGGACACGGCCGCGACACGCTGAACGGCGGAGAGGCCGGGGGATGTGGTGGCGTGTCGGGCGGAGAACTGGTATCTCAGGACGATAGGGGGCACGCTGTGGACGACCGCCGGCAGGAGCACGACCCACGCGCGGCGCCTCGTGTGGAGGGTGACGACGAGGAGGAGCGCTTCCACGTCGCCAGCCTGCCGGCCGTCGCGCGCCGCGGCCCGAGCACGCCCGACGACCCGATGGCGGCGCGGTTTGGTCCCCCACTCCCCGCGCCCACGGTGCAGCCTCACGGCGGCCTGAACACTTACATCGGCCAGCCCTCCAACGCGCGGCAGACAGCGGGCGCCGCGCATGCCGCACACGACAGCGCTCAGCGCGACGTGGCGGCGGTGGCCGAGGCGCTGGCCGGTGTGGCGGGGATGCTTCACGAGCAGGCCGCGCGGCTGGAGCCGTTCGTCGAAGGCTCGTATTCCAACGACCTGGGCGACCCGCGCAATCGGGTGCTGGCTGACGCGCTGGGCGTGGCGCGGCAGGCGGACCTGCGGCTCGCGCGGCTGGGCGCGGCGCTGGGCCGCTTGGGCGGCTCGATGCAGGTGGCGCAGACCAACATCGCGGCCCTGCAGCGCGAGCGCGAGCGGCTCTCCAGCCTCTACAGCATCGCCCAGGAGCTAAACTCGGCGCTCGACAGCGACGACCTGTTGAGTCGCGTGCTGGCCGAGCTGATCGGCGTGGTGCGCGCCGAGCGCGGCGCGCTGATGCTGTGGGACGAGGCCGCCGACGGGCTGCGCTTCGTTGCTGCGCGCGCCGAGCAGGGACCGCTGCGCGAGGGCGACGTGAATATCAGCCGCGGCATCGTCGAGCGCGTGTGGCAGACGCAGGAGCCGCTGCTCTCGCTCGACGCGCAGGGTGATGACCGACTGCACCAGCAGGCCAGCGTCGTGCAGTACGGCATCCGCTCGGTGATGTGCGCGCCGCTACGGGTGCGCGGCAAGGGCGTCGGCATCGTCTACGTGGATAGTCGCAACCAGTCGGCGCTCTTCGACGCCACCGCGCTGGACCTGCTGGCGGCGTTCTGCAATCAGGCGGCCATCGCGATTGATAACGCGCGGCTCTTCGCCGACCTGCGGCGTCACATCCGTGAGATCAGCGCGATGAAGAGCTACACCGACAGCATCCTGGCCTCGATCGCCAGCGGGGTGGTGACCGCCGACACGCTCGGCCTGATCACGACGTACAACCAGGCGGCGGAGCGCATCTTCGGCGTGCCGGGAGCGCGCACAATGGGACGGCCCTACCAGGAGGTGCTGGCGAGCCTGGGCGACGCCGAGCTGGCCGCCATCCTGACGCGCGCCATCGCGGCGGGCGACGTGACGCTGGGCCACGAGGTGACGCGCACGCTGCCGGCGCGCGGCGAGGTGGCGCTGCGGCTGAACGTCTCGCCGCTGCGCGACGCACGCGACGGCGAGGCGCTGGGCGTGGCGATGGTGGTGGACGATCTCACCGAGCTGCGCCACAGCCAGCGCCAGACGGAGCAGATTCAGCAGCTCTTCGGCCGCTACGTGCATCCGGCGGTGGTGCGTCAGCTCCTGGCTGACCCCTCGGCGGTGACGCTGGGTGGCGAGACGCGCGAGGTGAGCGTGCTCTTCGCCGACGTGCGCAACTACACGCGGCTGGCCGAGCAATCAGCGCCGGCCGAGCTGATGCGCCTGCTCAACGAGTACCTGCGCCTGCTGACGGAGGCCGTCTGGCAGGAGGAGGGCACGGTGACGGCCTTCCTGGGCGACGCGCTGATGGCGGTCTTCAACGCGCCGCTGCCGCAGTCCGATCACGCGCGGAGGGCGGTGCGCGCGGCGTGGGCCATGCGTGCCGCGCTGGAGCGGCACGCGCTGGCGGTCGCGGCGCAAGGCTCCGGCGCCGTGTGCCTGGAGTTTGGCATCGGCGTAGCGACGGGTCCGGCGGTGGTGGGCAACATCGGCGCCGCCGGGCGCTTGCAGAACTACACGGCGATCGGCGACGCGGTGAACACGGCGCAGCGGCTGCAGTCGGCGGCCACGGCGAACACGATCCTGCTGAGCGCGGCAACCTACCTCACGGCCGCGCCGTGCGCCCTCGCGCGCGAACTAGCGCCGCTCAGTGTGAAGGGCAAGACACACCCGCTGAGCGTGTATCAGCTTGAGGGGTTGCGATAGTGTAGCAGGCTCAGGCAATGGCGCGAGTGAGCACGAAGCCTTGCGGCGGCACATGGACGAAGTTGAAGCGCTCGTAGAGCGCCTGGGCGCGGGTGTTGTCTTCGTGGGTGTTGAGCACGATGCGCCAGACCCTGTGCCGCTGGAAGTAGCGCACCGCCTCGGCCATCAGCCGCGTGCCCACGCCGCTGCCCTGCGCCCGCGGATGGACGGCGATGCGCACGAGATAGCCGGTGGTGTCGTCCACGGCGTTGAACTGGTAGCCGGCGATGCCCTGCTCGTCCTCGGCGACGACGAAGTAGGGGTAGGTCTCGGCCACCTCGCGGAATCCCGCCGCGTCGTAGCGCCAGAGCTGCTCGAAGCAGCGCTCTTCCAGCGCGGTGAGTGCCTCGGCGTCTCTCGATTGGAAGGGCCGCACGCGCACGGCCTGGCTGCCCTCGTCGGGCACGGCGAAATCGAGCTTGTCGTAGGAGCGCAGCAGCGAGTGCAGGGTGAAGCCGCGCTGCTCCAGCGTGCCGCGCAGCCAATCGCCGGCCACGTCGCCGCCGGAGTAGTAGAGGGTGGTGGCGCCGCGCGCGGCGGCCTGGCGCTCGACCTGGGGCAGCAGCAGATCGAGGTACTCGGCGAAGCGGGCGCCCTCGCTCCAGGTGAGGCCGAAGCCGCCGATCCATGCGCTAGGCGGCACCGCCCAGTTGACCAGCAGAAAGGCACGCAGCGATCCCTGCATCACGCGCTCCAGCCTGCCCGCGGAGGTGCCGAAGACGCCGGCGCTGGGCAGGCGCTCCAGCAGCCGCGGCAGCTCGTCGGGCGCGAAGCGGTAGTGGGTATATTCGGAGGTCTGGAGGATGCGGCGCACCGCGGCGGCATCTTCCGCCGTGAGCGGGCGGACCACCAGCTCCTCGCGCTTGCTGGGCATGCCCGCGTCCCGCCTTCCCTGGTGCGCGGCCACCACACGCTTGCCCATGAGGGCGAAGGCGTGGCATCTCGATGGCTGCGACGGCGGCAGTGTATGCGGCGCGCATGGGGCATGTCAATGGCGCGCGAGATGTGCGCCGCGACAGCGGGTTTCGTGGCCGCGAAGCAGGCCCCGCAGGCGCGGTTGCAACCGCTTGGCGCAGGACACTATGGAGCGAGGGGCGGCGGGGGATACCGCATCGCGCCGCCGGACTCGATCTGCGGGACGAGCGGGGGCAGCGGAGCGGTCCGCACCGCGCGGCGTGCCTCGGCCAGATGTGGCGTCATCAGGGGTCGTTCCATCTCGGCTGCGGCGCCTAGCGGTTGCGCGGGGCGCACGCGATCGAGTTCGGCGAGCTGCGCCGCCAGCCAGCCGCCGGCATCCTCGCGCAGCACCGCCTCGCGCAGGCGGGCGGCGAGCGCCGCGCGCCGGTCGGGCGGCATGCTGAGCGCCGTGTAGAGCGCCTGGGTGGTCTCGGCAACGCTGGTGGGTGCGATGCCCAGCGCGCCTGACTGGAGCTGCTGGTAGGCACCGGCCTCGCGCGAGAGCACGATCACGCCGCCGCGCCGGTTGACCACCGCGCCCTCTTTGGCGACCAGATTCATACCGTCGATCAGTGGATTGACGAGCAGCACGTCAAAGCGGCGCATGCAGGCCAGCGCGCGGTCGTGGTTGTTGCCGGTGACGGCGACGATCGGCGTCCAGGCGGGCGTGCCGAAGCGCGCGTTGACGCGCTCAATAGCGGCGCTTACCTCGGCGGCGTACTCGCGGTACTCGCGCAGACCCTCGCGCGAGGGTACGAGCAGCGCCAGGAACGTCACCCTCCCGCGCAGATCGGGATGCTCGCGCAGCAGCCGCTCGTAGGCGCTGAAGCCGCGCAGGATGTTCTTGGTCGGCTCGACGCGGTCCACGCGCATGATGAGCTGATGGTCAGGCGATTGGGGCAGCGGGTCCAGGATCTCGCGCGCCTCGGCCAGCGCGGCGGGAGCGCACGAGAGCGCCGCGACGACCTGTGGCGTGAGCGCGATGGGATAGGCGCGCACGGCGATCTCGCGGCCCACCCACGCGATCGTCTGCCGCGCACGATCGATGCGCATCTCCGGGCAGTAGCTCTCGACGCCCAGCAGGAACCGCTCCACGTCGCGCGGCGTCTGCATACCGATCACGTCGTTGGCGGCGAGGCCGCGGAAGAGCGCACGCACGATGTCGCGCGGCACATCGAGCCAGGCGGCAGGCTCCGGCCAGGGAGTGTGGATGAAATGCTGCAAGCGCGCGTCGGGCACCTCCCGCCGCACCAGCGCGGGGGCCAGCATCACGTGATAGTCGTGCAGCATCACCGGCGTCCGCGCGCCCTGGCGGCGCAGCTCAGCCACCACCGCGCGGGCGACCGCCTGATTGGCCGGCACGTAGCCGCGCTCCCAGGCATCGCGCACGGTGGATTCCGCCGGCTTGCGCAGCGGCGCCATGCCATGCAGCACGAACCACAGAATCCGATTGCTGAAGCCGTCGTAGTGGCGGCGGAAGATGTCTTCGGGGAGCGCGACCAGGCGCGACGCGAGCCGCTCCAGTCCCGCTGGCCCCTCGATGCCGCCGGGTTGCGCGTCGGCTACAGCGCGGTCGGCCTCGGTCATTGCCAGCGAGATCCACGAGACCGGGCGGTCCTGCGCGGCGCAGAGCAGACCGCTGACGACGCCACCGGCGCCGCGCGAGGCGGCGGGAAGGCCATCGGGGCCGAAGGCATGCTCGATAGGTCCGCGGTTGGTGACGAAGATCAACCGCTGTTGGGCGCGCTCGCGGCGCTCTTGCTCTCGTATCTCCACGCTGGGTCCGAGTCCGGACTCATGCATCGCGGTAGACGACACTACTGCTCCTTGGCGCTCGCTCACGCTATCTCCTTCCAAGCGTCCGCTGTGGCGCTACGCCGGACGCTGCCATGAGGAGGTATACCACGCCCCGATAATCTGGAGATGATAGAATGCTGAAACGGGAGTAAGACTCTGGCACACCGCTCCCATGGCGCGCTATAGCTGCCAGCACGTTTCGTGCCGCCGCGCGGCGAGCGCGACGGGCGCGCCAACGGCGGGCGGCGCTGTGCATGACATATACATAGAGGCAAGGGCCGTGAAGGCATATATCCTGGTGGTGGATGACGACAAGCATATTACGGAGGTGCTGCGGCGCACGCTGGCCTACGAGGGCTACAGCGTGGAGATTGCGCGGCGCGGCGACGAGGCGCTGCGCAAAGTGGCCGAACGCCCGCCGGACCTGATCGTGCTCGACATCGGGCTGCCGGGAATCAGTGGGCTCGAGGTCTGCAAGCGGCTGCGCGAGGCGGGTGACCAGGTGCCGATTCTGATGCTCACCGCCAAAGATGGCGTGCCCGACCGCGTGGAGGGGCTGGATACCGGCGCCGACGATTATCTCGTCAAGCCGATGGACCTGGAGGAGCTGCTGGCGCGCGTACGCGCGCTGCTGCGGCGCCGCAATCCCGACGCGCAGCCTGAGCTGCTGCGCTTCGCCGATCTGGAGCTGGATACCGGCACGCGCATGGCGCGGCGCGGAACACGCGAGTTCAGCCTCTCGACCACCGAGTACGAGCTGCTGGCGCTCTTCATGCGCCGGCCGCGGCAGGTGCTGACGCGCGATATCATTATGGAGCGTGTATGGGGCTACGACTTCGAGGGCGAATCTAACGTGCTCGAAGTCTATATTGGCTACCTGCGCAACAAAATGGAGGCCGAGAACGAGGCGCGGCTGCTGCACACGATCCGCGGTGCGGGGTACGTCCTGCGCGAGAAGCAGGACGGGTAACGAGGTAATGGCGGGCAAGTGTTGTTTGGCGCGGCACATGCGCCTTAACACAACAGCCGACAGTTGAAACCGCGCCTGGAGGGCTGGGCGGCCGCGAAGTCCGCCCGCGCGGACTGGGGATGGCTGGCGAGCGGGCGGTGTAGTGGCGTCCGGTGGACGCCCTCCGAGCAACGCGGAGGGCGGAGAGGGGAGTGAGACGCATGCGGACGCAGGCGAGGGCGAAGAAGGCGCCGGGGCTGCGCGAGCGGCTGCTCAACTCAATCTCAATCCGGCTGCGGCTGGCGCTGTGGTACGGCGCACTCCTGACGGTGACGCTGACGCTGTTTAGCCTGATCGCGCTGGCGGTGCTCCAGCTCCAATTGCAGTCGAGCCTGGACGCGAGCTTGCAAAGCGACGCGCAGCTCGTCGCGCGGACGCTGCAGAACGAGCTGCTTGCCGCCAGCTCGACACCATCGGCTACACCCGGCCCGTCCGCGACGCCGTCTCCCACCCCGAAGGCGACGGCCACTGCCACGCCAGGTGGCACGCCTGCCGCTGGCGAGACTCCCACCACTGTACCCACGCCTGTGCCTACGCCCGACCCCGCTCAGAGCAGCAAGATTCAGCACCAACTGCTTTTAAGCCCCGCCGCCACCAGCCTGCTCAGGAACTTCAACCTCACCTTCGAGGTGATCCTCAGAAGCGGTAAAGTTGCCTACTACGCACCCAACATCTCGCCGGCCAACAACGGCACCGGGCTGCCGCTCGACACCAACGCCGTCAATGCCGCCATCGAGGACGGCACCTGCCACCCATACACGCGGGCCGAGGGCGCCACGCTGCTGCGCATCCTGGTCTACCCGGTGGTCTTCCCCGCCGGCAGCGATAGCCAGCAGGTACGCGCACCAGGCTCGACGTGTCCTAGCGTGAGCAGCGGCCAGATCGTCGGCGCGGTCGCCATTGCCCGCCCAGTGGACGACATGGCCCGCACGCTCGATACGCTGCGGCGCATCCTGCTGGTGGGCGCCATCGTGGCGGTAATCTTCGCCTCACTCGGCGGCTGGCTGATCGCGGGCGGCGGACTGCGGCCGATCGCGGTGGTGACCCGGACCGCCAAGGCCATCGCGATGAACGCCGACGTCGCCGGGCTGGGCCGCCGTGTGGGCTATCGCGGGCCGCGCGACGAGGTGGGCGCGCTGGCCGAAACCTTCGATCAAATGCTGGCGGCGCTGGAGCGCGTAGCCGACGCGCAACGGCGCTTCGTGGCCGATGCGTCGCATGAGCTGCGCGCCCCGCTGACCACCATCAAGGGCAGCCTGGAGTTGCTGATGCGCGCACGCGACCTCGACCCTGACGAGCGCGCGGCCGCCATCGAAGACGCCTACGCTGAGGCTGAGCGCATGACCGGGCTGGTGAACGATCTGCTCCTGCTGGCGCGGGTGGACGCGGCGGGAGCATCGGGCCGGCACGCGGCGCTGCTCGACGACCAGATGCGCGGGCGGCGCGAGCTGGTGGAGCTTGATCAACTGGTAATGGACATCTTCCGCCACGGCCGAGCGCAGCTTCAGGCGCGGCGCAAGGGCGCCAAGATTCAGCTCGGCGTGGGCGCGCTGGAGCCGGCGGCGACGATGGCTGATCCGCGGCAACTGCGCCAGGTGATGCTGATCCTACTCGACAATGCCATCAAATACATGCCCGGCAGCGGTCGCATCCGCCTCTCGGTGACGCTACAAGGCGGGCGGGCGGCGGTGAGCGTGGCGGACACCGGCATGGGCATCGAGCCGGAGATTCTGCCCCATATCTTCGAGCGCTTCTTCCGCGGCGACCAGGCGCGCGAGCGCGATCAGCACGGCAGCGGGCTGGGCCTGGCGATCGCGCAGTGGATCGCGACGGCGCACGGCGGCGAGATCACCGTCCACAGTGAGCCAGGCAAGGGGAGCGTTTTCACCATGCTGCTGCCGCTGGCGCGCAGACCGGGCGAGGGTAGCAGTGGGAAGCGGCCCGCACAAACCAAACGACGAGCGTCGCCAGCGCTGATGGTGGGGGTGATGGCCCGGCTTGCCAGCAGTGTCTCGCGGCCGCGACTGGGGCACAGCACGCCGCGTGTGGGTCGCGGGACGCCCAGGAGCAGCGGCGGGCCGGCACGAACACGAGCCAGCTCTGGTCCGGTACCCCGCACGCAGGCGCCAGCGCCGGCAGATGGCAGTGGGAATGACGCAGACGGCGGCACAGGGATAGAGCGGCAGCGCCACCCGAAGGGCCGGGGCGGACGGCGGTAGATGTCGTCACCCCTGATCCACGGGCGGGACATGTCCCGCCCCCTGCACCTGCTGGGCGAGGGGCAGCCAGAGAGGAACCGCAGAGGACGCCGAGAGGGCGTAGGGGCGTCCGGTGGACGCCCGCTGCCCACCGCGGGCGGACGCCCGCTCCGGATGGGGACGTGCGACACATTACCGGAACGGCCCGATGGGACGATTGTCGCGGTACAGCGTTGCCGTCTCGCGCTCGCGGGCCGCGGTCTGCTGCGGCGTATGGTAGGCAAGCCACTCGGCGGGGGCGTCTTTGCTCTCGCCGCCGTGGGGCGTGATGCGCGGCCGTACGCGACAGACGACGGGCGTGTTGACGGCGGCTCCGGCGACGATCGCCTGCCCCCGCGAAAGCGCGGGCAGGTTGTCGAGCAGGTCGCGGCCAACGCCCTCGACCGCGGTGGCGACCGATTTCTGGTCCACCTCGTTGACGATGCGCATGATGCACTGCGTGAGGCACTGGCTCAGCACGTCGGGGTCGAGCTTGCCCGGCCGCTGGCTGATGAGGCCGATGCCGATGCCGAACTTGCGGCCCTCCGCCAGGATCTGCTTGAGGATGTGCGTCGAGACCACGTCGTCACTATGCGGCGCGAAGTGGTGCGCCTCCTCGACCAGCGCGAAGACGGGGTAGGGCAGGTACTGCTCGTCGCCGTCATGCACCTTGCCCTTCTCGGTGTTGAGCCGCGCGTTGTAGAGCCGGCGCAGCAGCGTGGCGACGATCACCTGCTGGTCGCGCTCGTCAATCTCGTTGAGCTGCAAGACCGTACACTGCCCCGGCTGGAAGATCTCGCGCAGGTCGAGGTGCGAGTGCGGGTCGAAGACCATCGTGTTCTCACCCAGGCGCTCGTCAATCTTCCAGCTCAGCGCGGCGACGGTGCTGTTGCCGCTGTCGTCGCCGCTCTCATCGTTTTTGTCGCTGCCGACCCTGGCGACGGCGGCCTTCAGATCGGAGGCGGTCCAGTGGTGGCCTTTCTTGCCTTTGGTGACGGCCTCGTAGGCGCGGCCGAGGAAGTGGTGCTGCTTGTCGGTCAGGCCGGGCAGCAGGTAGCGCAGATCGCCCAGGCTGAGGGTGTTGAGCCGCACCTTGACGGCATCGTGCTGGTAGACGCGGGTGCGGGCGCGATAGCCGGGGCGCGCGGGCATGCGGCTGTTGCCGCTGCTGCCGGCAGGCGTGGGAGCCGATGCCGCGAACTCGTCGTGGTTGGGCAGCTCTTGCAGCGTGCCGTACTCGCCGTGAGGGTCCACGATCAGCACCGCGGCGCCGTTATAGGGGCGCATCAGCTCTTCGATGATCACGCTGGCCAGGTAGCTCTTGCCGGAGCCGGTGCTGGCGATGATCGCCAGGTGCGTGCTGACGAGGTCCTTGACGTCGAGCACCACCGGCACGGCGTCGGGCGCGCGGGTGAGCAGCGAGCCGATGGTGGCGCTGCCGCGGGCGCTCGCGTGCTTGCGCGAGAGGATGGTCGCCAGCAGCTCATCGCCGGCGAGGTAGATCGGCGTGCCGGAGCTAGGGGGAATCCAGGGGTTGATGAAGGTGCCCAAGCCGGCGTCGTAGTAGCCCATGATGGCAACGTGCAGCTCGAAGAGGTCGCTGGCGCGGGCGTCGTAGCCCACCAGCGCGGCCACCTGTGCCGGGGCGACCTCCGGCTCGGAGAGGAAGGTATCGGGGTAGAGCTGCACCGGCACGCGGTTGAGGATGCGCCCCAGCACGCGGCGTGGGTCGCCGGAGCTAGAGGGACGCGCGCCATTGCCGCTGGGCCGAGCGGGCGCACCGGCATCAGTCGCGGCTGCGTCCAGCTCGTAGTAGACGTACTCGCCGTTCTTGAGCAGCCGCTGCTCGTCGCGCGAGATGAAGGTGTACTCGTGGATCGTCTCGCCCGGCCCTTTGGTGATGCCGACCGGATGCGGCGGTTGGTCCGTCATACGCCATCTCCCCTGTGCTCTGGCTGCACAGATGTTCCAACGCCATCAAGTATATCATGCAGGGAGCGGCAATTGCGGAAAATAGGGCGAAGGGGAGGGGACGGATGAAGTGTGTAGCGCTCCTTCTGCTTGTTGCGATGGATTGTTAGACTGGTGCAGGCGAGTCTCACGCTGACGTGCCTGTTGAGGAACAACGCATGCACTCTCTGGATCGGCACTGGCGATTGGGCGCCTTCGCGCTTGGCTTGGTCTTCATTGGCATCGTAGGGCCAGAGGCATGGTACATCTGGTCTGTGATGGGTATCTACGGCGTCTACGGACCTGGCGTGCTGCATTATCTCGACATCAATCCCCTTGGCGCCATCTGGTTCGTCTTCATCGGGTGGTACTTGATCATGGTGCTGCTGCGCGCGAGGCGGCGCGAGCGACTCCGGGCGCGGGCGCTCTCAGGCGATCTCGCCGCCATGCCGCACTCGCGCATCGTCCCTGATCCTGCGCGAGCGCCTGACGTGGCGGCGGAGCCGCTCGTCATCTCGCATGTCGGCCGAGGCCCCACCACGATTATCACTGCCACCACAGACGGATTGATCTTCAGCCGCAGACGCCATCGCGACACAGTGATTCCGTGGGGCGAGGCACAACTGCTGGAGGTCTGGACATTCAGCCTGGACAGGACTCGGCAGCGGGGCTACACGCTCTACGGGCGCGACGTCTTCATCGAGTGGGACATGCCGGAGGGTAAGAAGAAGCTGGCAGTGCAGGACGAAAACCTCCGCCGTGAGCTGCTTGACCTGATCGCCGCGCGCACCGGCCTCACGCCGCGTACGCTGTCGCCTCAACTGCAAGCGCCGTCCGCTTCCGCGCCGCCCGCGCGGCGGGTTTCCGTCTCTGGCACGGTGACCATCGCTATCTTGATCTCGCTGCCGTTCGCGCTGGCGGTGGTGGCGCTCCTCCTGCCGCTTACCCACGAGCTGCTACTCAACGCCTACGTCGCGCTTTCGCTCGGCGTTACTGGCCTGATCTTGCTTGGCGTCGCGATCGCGGCGTATGTCAAGTTGCTGTCGCCACTGGACGCTTCAGCAGATGGCACGTTGCCGCCATTCCAGGTCGCGCCACCGCCGGACACCACTGGCACCGGCATCTATGGCTTGTGGTGGGGCAAGCCGTTGAGCGATCGCCTGATCGAATGCGGGCTGGGGCTGCTGCTGGCCGCCGACGCCCTGCCGGCACTCTGGTCGCTCAACGAGTTCCAAACGCCGCCAAACGTGATTGCGCCGTCTCATCCGCCACAGCAATATCTCGCCGGAGTGCTCCTCCTCCCTGCCATCATCGGCGCGATGCTGTTCGTCTTCGGACTCCTGCCTGATCGGCATACAGTGCTCGCTGATACTCAGGGACTGAGCATGCGCAGCGGGCGACAGATGAATGTGCTGCGGTGGGACGATGTTGAACAGGTGGAAGCGCACGTCTCGCGCGGCAGGATCACGCGATATAAGGTAATCGGCGATATTGATGAGGACACGGTCGAGTGGCCGGTGCGCCGCGTGCAGCAGGTGCTGATAAACATTGGTCAATCGCTCACGGCAGCTGAGCTGGCCGCGCTGGTGGTCGCGCGCAGCGGCAAGGAGCTGCGGGTCGAGGACTGAGGCAGCCAGGAGCGGCTATACATGGCGTGGAAGAGATTGGCGGCGCGAACGATGGAGCGCGCGCTATCCTTGAGATGCAGCCATCCTTGCCGGTTTGTCAGCGAATGTCCGCCACAGGAGGAATCAACCCATGCCAACGCTCGACCTCACGCCCGACGAGCTGCTCTCGACCACCCGCGCGGTGCGCAAGCGCCTCGACTTCTCGCGTCCCGTGCCCGACGAGCTGATCCGCGAGTGCCTGGAGCTGGCGCTGCAAGCGCCCAATGGCGGCAATCGCCAGCCGTGGCACTTCGTGGTGGTGACCGACGCCGACAAGCGCAAGGCGCTGGGCGACATCTACCGTAAGGGCTGGGCGAAGTACCTCAGCTTGCCGTTCAACCAGCCCGAGGCATTCGCCAAGCTGGCCGAGAAGGCGCCAGAGCAGGCGACGACGCGGGTGAAGATCGCGCAGTCGGCCCAGTATCTCGCCGATCACCTGCACGAGGCGCCGGTGCTGCTGGTGCCGTGCCTCTGGGGCCGCTACGAGGGGGCATCCGTCGAGGATCAGGCCGGCGCGTGGGCCTCGATTCTGCCGGCGGTGTGGAGCTTCATGCTCGCCGCTCGTGCCCGCGAGCTCGGCACCTCGTGGACGACAGTGCATCTCTTCTACGAGCGCGAGGCCGCCGAGGCGCTGGGCATCCCCTACGAGCGCGTGACGCAGGCGGCGCTGATCCCCGTAGCCTACACGCTGGGCACCGAGTTCAAACCCGCACCGCGCGAGCCGCTGGACCGTGTGGCGCACTGGAACGGGTGGTGATGCAATCCTCAATCACGTCACGAGGCGCGCGCTGGGAGCTGGTTGTCGGAGGCCGGTGCTGGAGCCGGGCGGCTGATGAGCAGGCCGATAACGTCCACCACCACCGCGGCCAGCGCGAGCACGATGAACGACAGCGGCTGAGCGAGCTTCAGTCCAAAGAGGGCATCCAGCGAATAGGTGCCAGGTCCCGCAAGACCAATGGCGACCGCGATGGTGAGCAGCGCGAGCGGGAACTCCAGGCCGCGCTTGCTGTTCCAGAAGCCGTTCTTCCAATGGGTCTTGGCGATCGCCATGACCATCGCGCCGACGCCGCCAGCGGCACCCAAGGGGGTCAAGAGGCCGAGTGCGAGCGAGAGGCCGCCGCCAAACTCCCCCAGGATCACCAGGCTGACCCAGAGCCATCCGGGCTTGAGTCCCTGCGCCTGGAAGCCATGCGCCAGCTTGGTGGGGCCCGGGCCGCCAAACCAGCCGAAGAGCTTCTGGGCACCGTGCGCGGCAAGGGTCAGCCCGCCGACGACGCGCAGGATGAGAAACGCAACGCTCACTGAGGTAGACATGAGCCGTCTTCCCGCCTACTTTTGCTCGACGATCTCGCCCTCGATCATGAGCTGGATCTCGTTGCTGACGACGAATTTGCCATCAAGCACTGGGCTGAACGTCATGTTGAAGTCCCGGCGGTTGACCTGGCCCTCGGCGCTGTAGGCAATCCGGTGGCCCATCATGGGATCGTTGAACTCGCCATAGCGCACGCCGTGCAGCGTCACCGGCTTGGTCACGCCCTTGATCGTCAGGTCGCCGGTCATATTGTAACGGTCTCCGCCGACGTGCTCGATTGTGGCGCTCTTGAAGGTGATCGTCGGGTACTTATCCACTTCCAGGAAGTTCGACGATCGCAGGTCGTTGTCGCGTTGCTCATTGTGGGTTCGGATACTCGCCGTCTGGATGGTGACCTCCACCGACGTCGCGTCAGGATGGTCGGGGTCAATCGTGCCGGTCACGCTGACGTCGGCGAAATGGCCGCGCACCGTCATCATGCCCAGGTGCTTGGCGGCAAACTCGACCTGCGTGTGGTATGGGTCGGCCTTCCAGACGCCGGGTGTCGTCGCGTCCGTTGCCGCCGATGTTGCCTCTGCCATGGCTCACGCCTCCTCCGCAATCCTGTGTCGCAGTCGCCGCTCCGGCGGTCCATGCCACCGGAGCGGTTTCCCTACATACCATTACTTCCGTTACGGAACCAATAGTAGCTAGGGATGCTATCGCCTGTCAAGAGTGCGTGTTCCCTCATCTAGAATGTTACCGAGGCTGGTACGGTTCCCTCAAATGAAAATGTTACCGAGGGGACACGAGCATGGCGGTGGCCGACGACGACGAGCAGATGACGATTGACGAACGCCGCAAGTACCTCAAGCGCA
>DASVAA010000100.1:0-11770 GCA_036376595.1 Ktedonobacterales bacterium
TACGCGCAGGCGTTGATTTCGGGCTGGAACCAGGTGCTGACGGGCGCCAACGTGCAGACGGACACGACCGACTGGGCGACGATTCTGAAGCAAGAGCAGGCCAAGAAGGTGCAGTCCTACCGCTTCGGCTGGATCGCCGACTACCCCGATCCGCAGGACTTCCTGACGCTGCTGTACTCGACGACCTCCTCCTACAACGACAACAACGCCAGTGTGCCGCAGGCCGACCAGCTCATGTCGCAGGCCGATGCGATCTTCCAAGCGTCGCAGCAGGACCAGCGCATGTCGCTGTACAACCAGGCGGAGCAGTTGTTGATCAACCAGGTGGCGGTCTGCCCGGTGTTCCAGTACGGCAACCAGTACATGGCGCGCACGTACATGAAGGGCTTCCTGGAGGACGCGCAGGGCAACCAGCCGACCACCGAGTGGCCCAACGTCTACGTCGCCCAGCACTAGACCTGACGTGATGTAGCCATCTAGCGCAAAGCCTTGCCGCATGCCCCAGACGCGTCAACGAGCGGCTCTCCGCTCCGAGAGGCGTCTGAGGCACGGTAGGCGACGGGGTGGTCGGAGTCGCGGCACAGTGCTGCCTGCTGCTCCGATCACCCAGCACGTACCGGCGGAGCGGGGTACGCTCCACTCCGCCGGTATCGTCGTAGATGGGCGTAACCGCATCCGAATGATGTTGTGCCTGCGTACGCCTCTCGACGGGTGACATGGGCGCGGCTTGCGTGCCACGTATAAATGCGTACATCCGCTCAGAATACCTGCCACAGCTTTTCGACAGATTTCTGCATGTGTTATGATGCTGGCAAAATATGGCGCTGGCTAAAGTTGTGGGTGATACGCTCGCGCGACATGGGCCGGCTTGGACTGGCGTAATCTGGCACCGCGGCGGGCGGGGTCCCGCAAGGCCGCGGTTGTGCTCGCCCTGCCTAGCGGCTGGCGCTGTCATGGCCAAGATGTTGTAAACCTTGGCCGGTTTCATGCGTCGCCACGTCAGCGCAGGGGAAATCCCGCGGACGAGTCGTCAACGACTGAGCGGCGCCGGTACGGATGGGGGCCGGCGCGTGGAGGTGCCTGTATGAGTGGCTTGTTAGGGATCTTGCCGGTGATTGTGGTGCTGCTGGGGGTCGTAGCCCTGCTGGTCTACGCCGCCGGCCGCATTGGACCGCGCTTCCTACTCAAGCGCCTGGCCGGCTTGGTCTTTGTGATGTTCGGCGTGACGTTCATCACGTTCATCCTGGGCTACGTCTCTCCCGGCTCGCCCGTGAACAACCTCTGCGGGAGCAAATGTACCGCGAAGTCACTCCAGCAACTGTATCACCTCTACGGTCTCGATCTGCCATGGTATCAGCAGTACGCGCGTTTCCTCAACAATCTGCTGCACCTTGACCTCGGCCTCTCCTTCACCCAGCGCGGCCGCACCGTCTGGAGTATTCTCGGCACCGGCGTGCCGATCTCGATGGAGATTGGGCTGCTGGCCCTCACGCTCGCCGTCCTGATCGGCGTACCGATCGGCATCTCCGCCGCCGCACGCGCCGGCACCAAGTACGACACGATCTCGATGACCTCCGCGCTGATCCTCTTCTCGATCCCCACCTACGTCACGATCCCCATCTACCAGATCGCCATGGTGCAGCTCGCTGCCCACAACCTGCCGCATCTGCCCACCGCGGGCTGGGGCGATCCCATCAACATCATCCCTCCAGTCCTCGTCCTCTGCGCCGTGACCCTGGGCTTCTACGCGCGGCTGATGCGCACGACGATGCTCGATACCCTGACGCAGGATTACGTCCGCACCGCGCGCGCCAAGGGGCTGCGCGAGCGCGTGGTGGTCGTCCGCCATGCCTTCCGCAATGCGCTGGTGCCCCTGGTTACGGCGCTTGGCCCGGCAATTGCCTTCTCAGTCAGTGGTGCGTTCTTCACCGAAACCCTGCTCAACATCCCCGGCATCGGCTTCCAGGCGGTGAACTCAATCAATGCCAAGGATATGCCGGTGGTGCAGGGCACCGTGATTCTGGTCGCCGTGGCCGTGGCTATCATGAACTTGGTCGTGGATGTCGTCTACGGCCTGTTGGATCCGCGCATCAAGGTCTCGTAGTCGCCTCTCGCCGGTGCCGGAGACAAACGGGGCTTTACCCCGTGGTAGCACCTGCGGTCGCACAGGAGCACATCAGAAGGGTCAGGGAGCTATGGATACCGTCGAACGCTCGGTGGATTCACCTGTCGAGCCACCATTTCTCGGCACGGCGACGCCAGGGCAAGAAGAGATCTACGAGGCCAAAGAGCAGGTATCGATCTCGCCCATGCGTGCGGCACTCCGGCGCTTCCTGCGTGACCGGCGTGCGGTGGCTTGCCTCGGCATCATCGTGTTCGTCGTCATCTTCAGCTATATCTTCCCGTTGTTCTATATCCACATGGGCCCTCAGCTCGTGGATGGGTTGACAGGCAAGAATATCGGGCCTGAGGTCTATCACAACTACACCTACTCCAATCTGACCTACACCAGCGCCCCAGGCACCCTCTTCCCGCTCGGTCCCCATTCGCTCGCCTATCCGCTGGGCGGCGACAACATCGGCCGCGACATGCTGGCGCGCCTCATGGCCGGCGTCAACGTCTCGATTGAGGTGGCGCTGCTGGTCGAGGTGCTCGACATCGGCCTGGGCGTGCTGCTTGGCACGCTGGCCGGGTGGTACGGCGGCTGGCTGGGCACTGTGCTGGACCGCTTCACCGACCTGGTGTTCGCCTTCCCCGGCATCCTGCTGATCATCCTGATGGGCGCCGCGCTCGGCCCGATCTTCGATAACCTCTTCCACGGCTCCGTCTGGGGGCGCATCGTTTTGCTGACGCTTGCCATTGGTCTTCTCGCCTGGCCGCTGATGATGCGTTACACCCGCGGCTCCACGCTTCAGCTCAAAGAGCAGCAGTACGTTGAGGCGGCGAAGACCAACGGCACCAAAACGGCGCGTATCATCTGGAGCCACATCATCCCCAATCTGCTCAATCTGGTGGTCGTCGCCTCCACGCTCGACATCCTCACCACTATCGTCAGCGAGGCTGGTCTGAGCGTGCTCGGCGTGGGCATTCGACCACCTGGGTCGAGCCTGGGCCTGATGATCAACGACAATCTCGAGGCGATCTACGGCGTGTGGACCGCGCTGTTCTGGCCCGCTTTCATGCTGGTGCTGCTGGTCGTCTGTTTCTCGTTCGTCGGCGACGGCGTGCGCGATGCCTTCGACCCGCGCACCAAGGATTAGCCGCGACCCCCGCATGGACGAGACGCCGTGTGGGGGCATGCGACACGCGCGAGCGCGCCGGCCGGGCATCGCTCGACACGGCGCGCGGTACGCTCTCCGTCTCCTGTCTCGCGGGATTCCCGCCTGCGGCGGGCGAATGACCGCCATCGGCGCGCGAGCGCCCACTAGACAATCGAAAAAGTAGAGGCAGGCATGGCCGAAAGACTGCTTGAAGTTCAAAACCTCCGCACGCACTTCTTTACCCGCTCCGGCGTGGTGAAAGCGGTCGAGGATGTTTCTTTTTATGTAGACGAGGCCGAAACGCTTGGCATCGTGGGCGAGAGCGGCAGCGGCAAGAGCGTTACCTCGCTTTCCGTGATGCGACTCGTTGATCGGCCGGGCAAGATCGTCGGCGGCAAGATCCTCTTCCGTGGCGAAGATATTCTCGATGTGGATGAAGACCGGCTCTATGAGCTGCGCGGCGGCAAGATCGCGATGATCTTTCAGGACCCCATGACGTCGCTCAATCCGGTGCTGACGGTGGGCTTTCAGATTGCCGAGGCGGTCAAGGCGCACCTCAAACTGGACGACCGCGCGGCGATGAACCGCGCCGCCGAGATGTTGGAGCGCGTGCGCATTCCTGAGGCGCGGCGGCGCCTCGATCACTACCCCCACGAGTTTAGCGGCGGCATGCGCCAGCGCGTGATGATCGCTATCGCGCTCTCGTGCAACCCCCAGATGCTGATCGCCGACGAGCCGACGACCGCGCTCGACGTGACGATCCAGGCGCAGGTGCTCGACCTGATGAAGGGACTGGCGACCGAGTTCCGCACCGCGACGATGCTCATCACCCACGACCTGGGAGTGGTTGCCGGCACCTGCGACCGCGTGGCCGTGATGTACGCCGGACGCATTGTGGAATCCGCGCCGACGCGCACGATCTTCAAGACCCCTGCCCACCCCTATACCCAGGCGCTGCTGGAGGCCATTCCGCGGCCCGATACCGCTCCAGGGTCGCGTCTGGCGGCCATCGGCGGGCAGCCGCCCAGCCTGATTGACCTGCCGCCTGGCTGTCCGTTTGCGCCACGCTGTCGCAAGGTGCAGCCGCGCTGCCGGCGCGAGCTGCCGCCGTTGGAGACGAAAGGCCCCAATCAGGTGGCGGCCTGCTTCTATCCGTATTAGATCAGGCGCGCGAGTCGGGCAGGCAGATTGCACGGACAGAGAGCACGGACAGAGAGCACAGAGTCGAGGGAGTACACTCATGGCGGCAGAGACGATGCGGCAGGCGCCGGAGACGCGGATCGGCGACACGCTGATTGACATACACGACCTCAAGGTCCACTTCCCCATCCGCGGCGGTCTGCTGGGGCGCACCGTCGCTGCGGTCAAGGCGGTGGACGGGGTGGACCTGCAGATCCGCAAAGGCGAGGTGCTGGGGCTGGTGGGCGAGAGTGGTTGCGGCAAGTCCACCCTTGGTCGGGCGATCTTGCAGCTCATCAAGCCGACCGGCGGCACGGTCAACTTCGAGGGCAAAGAGCTGACCACGATGTCCACCGGTACGCTGCGGCGCATGCGTGCCGACATGCAGATGATCTTCCAGGACCCGTTCAGCTCGCTGGACCCGCGCTACCCGGTAAGCCGCATCGTCAGCGAGCCGCTCTCCAACTTTGGCCGCGGCGGCAAGGCGGAGCGCGAGGCGCGCGTCAAGCAACTGCTGGAGGTGGTGGGCCTCAACGCCAACATGCTCTATCGCTATCCGCACGAGTTCAGCGGCGGCCAGCGGCAGCGCATCGGCATCGCGCGCGCGCTGGCGCTCAATCCCAAGTTCATCGTCGCCGACGAGCCGGTCTCGGCGCTCGACGTTTCGATCCAGGCGCAGGTGCTCAACCTGCTGGCGGACCTGCGCGAGCAGTTCCAACTGACCTATCTCTTCATCGCGCACAACCTCTCGGTCATCCACCACCTCAGCTCGCGCGTCGCGGTGATGTACCTGGGGCATCTCGCCGAGCTGGGCAGCGGCGAGGCCGTCTACAACAATCCGCAGCATCCCTACACCATCGCGCTGCTCTCGGCCAGTCCCGTGCCCGACCCCGACGTCGAGCTGACGCGCAAGCGCATCATCCTCACCGGCGATGTGCCCAGCCCGGTCAATCCGCCATCTGGCTGCCCCTTCCACCCGCGCTGCTGGAAGGCCCAGCCGATCTGCCGCGAGGTGCGTCCGCCGCTGGAAGAGAAGCAGCCGGGTCAGTTCGCGGCGTGCCACTTCCCCGGCGCGTAGGAACCTCTGTCAGGATGCCTCTACGGGATCGCAACGCCCGCGGTGGCGACCAGTCCGTGGGGCGGCGCCGCACGTGCCGCCCCGCCCACCCATCCATCCCCCTGGCATTGGCGCGCCGCGCCGGTCGCCGGTGCGAGAATATCCCCTCGCACCTCCACCAAAGTGCCTTTGCGTTGGCAGGGGCCATCTGATACAATGGCCTTGTCGAACGGTAGCGGCAGGGCTTCTCGACTGATGTGCGGCTGGCGTCCCAGACCGTGGCACTGAGCGTGCGGTATTGACGATAGCCAGCGGGCCGCATGGGCACCGAGATGCGCGCCCGCCGCGGCACCCACTCGTCAGCGCCCGGCACGGGCAGCGTGGCCCAGCCGGAGACGGCACACCTCAATGAGGAGGTCGGCATGAAACTGCGTGGTTTGCGTCAGGCGCGCCAGCGAAGTGGCCTCAGCATCAGCCAGTTGGCTGAGCTGACCGGCCTGCGCCGTGACACCATCACCCGCCTCGAGCACGGCAAGGAAGAGCCGCAGCCCTACGTTGTGCGTCGGCTCGCCAGCGCGCTCGGCTCGGCCACCGCGGAGCTTATTGGGGTGGCGGTCATCGAACCCTCTGCCGCTGCGGCGGGGCCCGTCGCCGATGGCGCGCCCGCCCTCCCGCTGCTGCCCACAAGCTTCCCCGCGGCCGGATAACCCGCCCTCCAGTCACCCGCCTGCCGCTGTCGCGCGCAGCCTCCAAGAGGCTGGTGGCGCGCCATGGTGTAGTGCGGCGCCGCGCGGCGGAGGAACACGACTTTCGCCACCTCACTCCTCGCCGTGCGCCTTTCGAGAGGAGTATGGCTGTGCGGGCGCGTGGACGCCGCCCGGCAGCGAGGGTGTCGAGGGGTGCGATGGCGTGGAGGGAATCGAGGGAATGGAGGGCTGCGTATCCCAGCCCTCGGACGGCAGCAGCGCGTCGGGCGCGAGCGGGACCGTATTGCCGCGCGGCGTCGAGATGGTGGCCGAAAGCGCGGGCGAGCTGGGCCACGCCGAGGCGGCTGGAGCGGCAGGTGTCGCGGGTGGGAACGGACCGCCGGCAGGGCCGAGGGCAGGCAGCTCGTCTGGCCGCTGAGGCGCGGCGGCGCCGCTGAGGGTCAACACGCCGATAGAGCGCAGCAGCGTCTGTGCTGTCTCGACCAGTTGGTCCATCGAGGCGCCGGTGGCCGCCATGCCGTCGCGAGCCTGCGCGGTGATGCTGGCGATACTGGCGATGGCCTGGGCCACGGCCGCGGCGGTCGCGGCCTGGCTCGCGGCGGTGTCGCTGACCTCGCCGATCGCGGCGGCGATGCGCTGGGTCACGCTGTCTACGGCGTCGAGCGCCGCGCCGGCCTTGGTGGCGAGGTCCGACTGCTCGACGATCTGCTGCATGCTGTGCTCGGTGGTGACCACCACGCCGTTGGTCTCATTCTGAATCGCCTTCACCCGTGCCTGGATGCTCTTGCTGGCCTCGGCGCTGTTGCTGGCGAGCGTGCGAATCTCCTGCGCGACAATGGCGAAGCCGCGGCCATGCTCGCCCGCGCGCGACGCCTCGATGGTGGCGTTGAGCGCCAGGATGTTGGTCTGGTGGGCGACCTCCGCGACGGTCTGGACGATCTCGCCGATGTCTTGCGCGCTCTCGCCCAGGCGCTTCATCTTCTTGACCGTCTGAATCGCCAGCTCGCGCACGGCGATCATGCCCTGGGCGGCGCCCTCAGCGGCCTGGCGGCCCTCGTGCGAGATCTCGCCGGCCTCGCGGGCAATCTCGCTGGCGCCCTGCGCGATGGCGGCGATCTTCTCGATGTCGTTCGCCATGCCCTCGACGGCGCGCGCGACCTCGAGAATCTGCTGCGCCTGCGCCTGCGCATCCTCCACCAGACGCGCGGTGGCGTCGCGCGTCTCGGCGGCGCTGTTGCTGACGATCTCGCCGGCCCGGCGCACATCGCCGAGCAGCGTATCCAGCGCCTCTGCCACGGCATCGAGCGATGCCGCCATCGGGCTGAGCGCCTGCCCTTCGAGCCGCACGCGCGTCGTCAGGTCCCCCTGGCGCAGCCGCTCCAGATGGAGCAGGATGTCGGCGAGTTGGGCCTCAATCGCCAGCCGCTCGACTTCACGCTCGGCGAAGATCTGCGAGGTGTCAATGGCGAGCGCGGCCTGACTGGCAAACAGCTCGACCATCTCGATGGTCTCCTCGGAGGGTTGTTTGCCGTCCTCGGGCTGGTCGAGCGAGAGAATCCCGACGAGCACCTGCTCGTCGCGTGGGCTGAGCAGCTTCACCAGATAGACGTCTTCGGGATGCCAGGCGTGGGGACCGTGGTGGGCGCTGGGCGGCTGCGGCGCATACGGCGTGACGCCCGGCACCCCCTCGAACAGGTACTTGTGCTGGTGCGGGATGATGTACGAGTGGCCATGGCAGAAGTCGGGGCGCATCGCATCCAGCAGCGCGGCGACCAGCGGCGGATCTTGCAAGAGCCGCTGGCGCTCGGCGTCGGTGAGACCCGCGGTGGCGGCAATTTCCACGTGATCGCTTCCTGGCCGGATGAGATTGAGCGCCGCCACCCGGAAGCCGAGCGTCGAGACGATGCCCTCGACGATGCGCGCCAGCACGTTCTCCAGGCCGATCTCGGCGCGCAGCTCGGTGCCTAGCCGCATGATTTCTTTGATCTGGCGCGTGCGCCGCTCGATGTCGCGGTCCGCCCCTCGCCGGTGGCCCCACCCCATCGCCATACCGCCACCCCTCCCGCCGGGCGTCCCGGCGTCCCGCACGCTGCGCCGCATGATGGTGCGATTGCGCGCGATACTGCCTCACTGCCTCGGCCTACACGGTGTCCCGTAGCTGACTTGCCCAGGATAGCATAGAGAGGATAGTGCCGACAACGAGCGCGCGGCGATCCGCCAGGATGGCTCAGCGTGGCGTGCCCAGGCCGCGGGCAATGAATTCCATCACGGCGGCAAATACAGCTTCGGGCACCTCTGGCGGGGAGGAGCTGGCCTCGCCGGTCTCGTCAGCACCAGGCGCTGTGGCGCCAAGCGTCGCGGGCCAGATGAGCCAGCGCAGCGCGACGAAGTGGCCGATGCCCATCAGCGCGGCGGCGAGTGCCTCGGCGTCGTTCGGCTGGATCTCGCCGCTCGCCATCGCGGCGCGCAGCCCGCGCTGGTAGCCCTGACTGATGCGGCGGTAATACTCGCGCGCGGCTTCGGGCGCCACGCGGTTGGCTTCCTCCACGATGCGGTAGATCTGGCGGTGCGCGGCGACGAAGCGCAGAAAGGCGGCGAAGCCGCGGCGCTCGGCTTCGATGCGGTCGGGCGTTCCGGCGATAGCGGCGCTGGTGGCGGCGCGCAGGCGATTGCCGATGTCCTCGATCAGCTCGACGAAGGCATCGCGCTTGGTGTGGAAGTAGATGTAGAAGGTGCCCTGGGCCACGCCCGCCCGGTGGGTGATCTCTGAGATGCTGGCCTCGTAGTAGCCGACCTCGCCAAAGACCCCTTCGGCGGCGTCGAGAATGCGCCGCCGTGTCGCCTCGCCGCGCGCGGTCATCGGCACCGGCAGCGCGGGCATGGGCACAGGCGTATTGTCGCGCGTGGCGTGTGCTTCCGGGCGCGCGCTGTCCGCCTCGCCACCCTCCGCGTCCAGCGCGGCGCTGGAGTCATGCGCCTTGCGGTCCGCCATCAGCGTTGCTCCGAGGGTATCATCTCGACCGACGGGCGCCCATTGCCCATCCTTCGCGTTCTCCGCGTTCTCCGCTCCCTCTGCGGTTTCATCCTCCTAATGTGCGGTCCAGCCGCAGTCGATCGTCACCGCACCGCCGGTCACGCCGCTGGCCGCCTCGGAGCAGAGGAACGCGACGTAGGCGCCGACCTCCGCTGGCTCCAGCAGGCGCTTGATCGGCGCTTCGGCGACCATGACCTTCTCCACCACCTCCGATTCGGGGATGCCGTGGACGCGCGCCTGATCGGCGATCTGCTTCTCAACCAGCGCCGTGCGCACGTACGAGGGGCAGATGCAGTTGCAGGTCACGCCGTAGGGTGCGCCCTCAAGCGCCGTGACGCGCGTCAGTCCCAGCAGGCCGTGCTTGGCGGCGACATAGGCCGACTTGAAGGCCGAGGCGCGCAGCGAATGCACCGAGCCGATGTTGACGACGCGACCCCAGCGCCGCTCGTACATCCCCGGCAGCGCCGCCTGGGTGAGCAGGAACGGCGCGGTGAGCATCAGCTCGATCAGGTGGCGCCAGCGCGCCTCGGGGAACTCGACGATCGGGGCGACGTGCTGCACGCCGGCGTTGTTGACCAGGATGTCAAGCCGCCCCGCGTGCGCCAGCGTCCCCTCCACCACGCGGCGGCATGCTCCCGGCTGCGCCAGGTCCGCCGCGACGAACTGCGCGCCCAGCGCGGCCGCCTCGCGGCCGCCAGCCTCGGCGTCCAGGTCGGCCATCGTCACCCGCGCGCCCTCCGCCGCCAGCGCCCGCGCCACCGCCAGCCCGATGCCGCTTGCCGCGCCGGTCACCAGCGCCACGCGGCCCTCCAGCGTCGCCATGCGTTCTTGCCCCTTCCTGATGATGCGTGAGTAAGACGCGTCGCTTAACGTCTCTCCTCCCGACGGCACATGCCGTGCGCCTCTGACGCGTCCCTCCACAAGTCTACCCGGTCGCGACCACCGCTACCCTGTCGCTATCCTCGCCGCAGCCAGCCAAAGAGCTTCGGGCGCCCACTCTGCTGCCCCGATGGCGGAGGTGTTGGTGCCGGCGCGGGTGCTGATTCAGATGCGGTGGACACGGGTTCGGGGGCAGATGCCGCTGGTTCGGCTGCAGGTTCGGGGTCAGGCGTCGCCGCGGCCGTGGGCTCATCGGGCGCCCCAGCGTTGCTGGCACTGGCTGGCGCGAGGAAGCGCCACAGCGCAGCGCGGAAGGCCTCCGGCTGCTCGATGTGTGGCGCGTGGCCGCAGTCGGCGATCACCACCTCTTCGTACGAGCCGCCGTTGGCACGGTAGCCGTCGAGCACGGCGCGCATCTGGGACACCATCGGCTGCGGCGGGTAGACGTCGGCGCCTGGCCAGCCGGGGACGAAGCCCAGCTGCCCCAGCGTGCCGAAGTCCAGAAACGAGCTATCCGAGACGATCTGGTCGTCGGCGCCGCGCATCCACAACACCGGCGGGCGTGGCGAGATGCTCGTGAAGGCGCTCAGGTTGCAGTAGGTGGGGGCCATCGCGTTGTTGACGCCGCGCGTTCCCGGCGCCGCGCTGGGCCAGTTGGCCGACATGGTGCTGTCGCCGGGGTAGTTGTCCTCGCCGATGACCGTGGTTAGCATCGCGTCCACGAAGATTTCTTCGCGCTCCGGTGCTGCGCGGAACGGCGGTTTGAAATAGAAGGCGTTCATCACACTGCGCGGCGAGTTGGGCGACTCCTCGCCGCGGTCCTTCTCCGCCAGCCGCTTGACGTAGTCGGGATTCGCCGTGCCGCCGCCCGAGCCGGCGTCGTCGGGCCAGCAGAGCGCGCCGTCCGCGCCCCGCGTGCCGCCGAAGCCATAGGGCGAGAGGGGATCGATCAGCGTGATCGAGGCCACCGCGTCGGGATGGTCGATCGCGTATTGCATGACCACCCCGCCGCCCATAGACCAGCCGGCGAGGTGTGGCTTGCGGTCGGGGCCGAAGCCCAGCGCGGTGAAGAGCGCGTGCAGATCGTCGCTGAAGTCGCGCAGACCGCGGGTGGCGTCCACCGGCTGCGTCTCGCTCTCGCCAAAGCCGCGCAGGTCGGGCGCGATGCCCCAGTACTGTGGCGGCAGCGCGGCCAGTGTCTCTTCGAAGAAGCGCCCCGACGAGACGTTGCCGTGAACGAGGACCACGGGCACGCCGTCTTCCGGCCCGCTGGCAAGCAGATGTTGGCGGAGCCGCGGCGTCTCGACCATGCGCGACATGACGCCCGGCAAGAAAGATGCTGCGCTCATGAGACTTGCGACTCCTCTCCTCAGTGTCGAACCCTCACGACGTTTAGGCGGCGGCAGCGATGTGAGCAGCCCGCCTAACATGACCGAATCGTCACATGACTGACTCGTCATGTTTGAGCCAACTATGCCATGCCGCGCGTGTCCTGTCAAGACGTAGGTGCGGGGGTAAGTGTTCAGATTTGGGGTAAGGGACTTTGGAGCAGGCGGCGAAATTCGTGCAGGGGGTTGTGGCCCTGGGCCGTCCAGGTGGCGGCCAGGGAGTAGAGCGCCATGCGCGTGGTCGAGCCGCGCGGGGAGCGGGTGCC
>DASVAA010000101.1:0-25352 GCA_036376595.1 Ktedonobacterales bacterium
CACGCTGGACAACCTGCTGGTGAACCCCACGCTCAGCGATCTGGTGGGGGGGGTGCAGGCGGTGACGCTGGGTGATGAGGAGGCGCGGCGACGCGGCACGCAGAAGACGGTGCTGGAGCGCAAGGCCCCGCCCACCTTCGATGTGCTCGTCGAGCAGGAAGAACGCGACCGGGTGGGCGTCCATCTCGATGTCGCCGCGGCGGTGGACGGGCTGCTGCGTGGCGAGGCACCGCAGCGCGAGATGCGCGAGCGGCAGTCCGACGGCACCATCCGCCGCTGGGTCGAGCGCGCACCACGTGCCGCGCGGGCCGACGGTGTCGGACTGCCCACACGTGAGGCGCCCATTCAGCGCGAAGAGCTAGCGAGCCGGCGTACGCCGCGCTCCGGTGGCTTGGCAGGTCCGCGGCCGGCAACGGCCTGGTGGGAGCAAGCCCACGAACCCACTGGTCGGGCGCAAGAAGGCTTTGCCAGCGCCGGCTGGCTCGACTCAGAGCTGGCGCGCGGCGCGGCGCTAATCGAGCGCGACGAGCTGCCGGCCACCGATCCGGAGCCTGCGACGGGCGGCCGGATGTTCCGCAAGCGGCGCATCTTCCCCATGGGCCTCAATCGCACTCAGTTGGAACAAGCGATCCGCGAGCTGGGCTTGCCTGCGGTAATCACCAACGACGAGCACGAGGCCGACGCGCTGATGGTGCTCAAGAGCCTCTACCGCCGGCAGCCGGACCGTGTGGACCGGGCGCATGCCGCCGGAGTGCCGGTTTATGTGCTGCGCGGCACCGGCGTCGAGCGGCTGCGTGAGGCGCTCTCAGACCTCTTCCGTCCTGACATGGAGCAGATGCGGCGGGCGAGCGCCACATCGGCAGTGGCCGGCGACGACAGCGCGGACTCGGCCGCAACGTAAGGATGCCCGCCGACACGCGGCAGGCGCACTCGCCAGTATCCCGCGGCTGGGGCTACGAGGTGAGGAGCTGGCCGACCGCGCCGCAGACGTGCTCGGCGATGCCCCAGCCATCATCGAGCGAGACTTTGTTTTGGCTGTAGACCGCGACGATGTACGTTTCGCCGCTGATCGTGACGATGCCGCTGCTGTTCATCGCCCACAGGCCATTGGGTGCGGGCACCCAGCCGTCCTTCATCCAGTACGACGCGCCCTGCGGCGCGGTGCTGCCCACGCCGGTCTGCTGATCCGACTCGATCTGCGCCATCAAGCCAAGCGCCAGCGTGCGGTCCTGTGCGTTCAGCACGCGGCCATCGTGCAGCGCGGTCAGCAGTCGCACCATCGCCAGCGGGGTGACGGTGCTGTATCCCCACTCGCCGTCGTAATCAGGCTGCAAACCTGAGATGCCTAGCCCGTGCATCATCGCCGCGACGGCCCCCGCGCCGCCCTCCTCCAGCCACAGTGCCTCGGCGGAGTCGTTGTCGGAGTTTTCGATCATTGTGGTGAGCAGATACATTTCGTCGTCGTTGGGCTGGCGATGCTGGGCCTCGGTCATCTCGAGGAAGGTGATCATGATCGGCACCTTGGCGGAGCTTGCCATGATGTACCCATTGTTAGCGTTGTAGGTGTAATAGCGATTGTGCGTCTCGTCGTAGACGGCGGCGCCGGTATCACCGCCAAGGCCGCTGAGATAGCTCGCGAGCGCCGGCGAGAGGGCATCGAATCCCGACCAGACCGGCGCGCCCGAGCCAGGCGACGTAAAGCTCAGCATCGCCGCGTCGAGCCAGCCGTTGCCGCTTGCTTTGGGGCCAGCCCAGTGGATCGCGTACCACAGGTCGTCGCTGATCCACCGGGTGCCGCCAGACAGGTCGACGGGGAAGTTCAGGCCAAGCTGGGCGCGTTGCTGGCCGGCGCCAGGAGCAGCGAGCACGGCGGCATCGCCTGTTACCCACGCATGCTTCGCGTTGGAGAGGCTGACGGCGGGAGGGCCGAGCGTCTGAAGATACGCCAGGCCGGTGGGCAGCGCCGATATGACTGGCACCGAGGCGGCTCCCGGTACGCCATCGTCTTCGATCAACGCGGCATGATAGAAGACCTGCACCTGAAGCTGGTGGATGCCGTCGCTCGCGCTTGCCGTCATGCTCACGGGCAGCGTCAAGGGCATGCCAATGTCGGCCTGCCAGCCATCGGGCGTGATGTCGCCGCGATTCATAAACTGCCAGATCGCCTGAGGGATGATCTGCCCCGTATTCGAGTGGCCGGCCTGCTGGTAGGTGAAAGACGGCTCACTGGCGCCTGTTGTGGCCCCGCGGCCGTCGCGAGCGGGTGCCAGAGCGATCGGTGTGACATCCTGGCGCAGGTCGGCGTAGCTGGGCGTGCCGCTACCACTGCCGGCAACGGAGACCAGGCTGCCGGCCCGCAGCAGGGGTTGTATCAGCGGCAGGCGAATGATGCCGGTCACATCGTCGCGCACGTTGCCGGCAAAGGTGGGCTGCGACGGGTTGCCGAAGCCGAGCGCTGCCGCCGCGTTGGCCCCATGTCCCGTCGGGTAGACCAATGCTCCACCGCTGAAGACCTGTACCCATCCGCCGGCAATCGGATAGACCGGCGTGATCGGCGCGCCGAGCAGCGCAGTGCCGCCGTGCGCGGCATAGTACAGCGCGAAATAGCCGCCGATAGGGATGTTGGCGCCGGAGGAGGTGGGGGCGGTGAAATCATATATGGCCGGTGTCTTTCGGGACGCGCCGCTGAGCTGCGAGGCGATGCTCGAAGGACTGACCGTGACGGGAGCTGGGGCGGGCGTGTGCCTCGCGCGCGCATGGATCCAGGTGGCGGCCAACGCCATTGGAGCAAGCCACAGAGCAACTACCAAGCCGACCATCATCGAGCGGCGTGCGTGCGGACTGAGGGAACGCAGGCGATGACGGGTCGCGGCGTATTTCTCAGGACGCAGAAGTCGCATGCCGATGATCCCTCCAACGTAAACGCGCCTCGCATCGTCAACATCAGTGTTGGGTGCGCATGGCCGGCCGTAGCCGCATGGCGCACGGCGCACCTCCCGCAATGCGCGTGCCGAATCGCCCGGCTGATATAGAAGCGGCGGTCGCGGTGGCGCGGAGGTCTGGGCTGGCGCCGGCTGCGGTGTGCGATGACGAAATCGGCATGCGAGATGCTCCTGCGTCGCTCAAGTGGGCGAGCTGTCGCTGTCTGGCAGGCCTACCTCGGTACTGCTGCGTATTTCTGCGGTAGACATGCCGTGGTACAACGGGGGAGTGAGGCGTGGGATGGCTGACGCCGTGCGGCATGCGCGCGGCGCCCGGAGTGGGGAGCAGGCTGCGTGAATTACTCGTTCTGGGCCGCCGCCGCCGGCATCGCCCTGGTAGATATTGTACTCAGCGGTGACAACGCCATTGTGATCGGCGCCGCGGCAAGCCGCTTGCATGGGCCGCGGCGCATGATCGCGATTCTCTTTGGCGGCCTGGGCGCCATCGTGTTGCGGCTCGTGCTGGCCTCGGTGGCCACCACGCTGCTCCTGGTCCCGTACCTGCGCCTCTTCGGCGGCGTGGTGGTCTTCGTAATTGGCGTTCGACTGCTGCTGCCCGAGGGCGACCGCACCCGCAGCCTTGCGCGCGGAGGCATGTTCGCGGCGATGCTCACGATCATCATCGCCGACATCACGATGAGCCTCGACAACGTGATTGCCGTCGGTGCGCTGGCCGACGGCAACGTGTTGTTGCTGGTGGCGGGCATCACGTTCAGCATGGTGCTGCTGTTCGTCGCCAGCTCGATCATCGCGCGGCTGGTCGAGCACATGCAGTGGCTCATGGATGTGGCCGCTGTGGTGCTGGCATGGACGGCGGCCAATCTGATCTTGGGCGACCCGACGGTCTCGCGGGTGGTCCACCTGAGCGGGCGCCTCGAATCGGCGCTCCACTTCTACGCCGTTGGACTGGTGCTGCTGATCGATCTCCTCATCCGCGCTGTGCAGCACCATCGAGCGAGCCATGCGGCACACGCGGACGCGCCGGCGGCAGCGGCAGCCGGCGAGCTGGATGAGGCGCACGATGCGGAGGAGCTTGCGGCCTCTCTAGAAGTCGCCACACGTGGGGCCGCACAGGAGGATGGTGGCGGACTCAGCGCCCAGGCGCCGGCGCGCGGCGGAAATGGGCAGCCGTCGCGACATCCTGCGCAAGCTCGACGACCGTTGCACTGACCCGCTCCCGCTCCGCCTGCAGCACGGCCGTGAGCTGGCGCAATACCTCGTCCCCGGCGGGCGTCAGATGCACCTGGACCACGCGCCGGTCGCCGGGAGTCTGATCGTGCCGCCGTTCGAGCAGGCCGCGCGCCTCGGCGCGATTCACCAGGCCAATCACCGCGTTGTGGCGTACCTGCAGTCGCTCGGCCAGCTCGGTGATGTTGGCCCACTCGCGTCCAGGAAATCCCTTGACGGCGAGCATCAGTTGATAGTGCTGCGGCGTGATGCCAAGCTTCGCCGCTTCCAGCTCGGTCTGGCGCAGCAGGCAGCGCAGAGAATAGCGAAAGTCGGCGACGCGCTCAAATTCTTGCTTGGAGAGCACACTCTCGCCGCCCGCATCGTCGCCGATACGTGCTGCCGGGATTGCCGTGCCGCGCGGCCGGCGTGATGATGTCGTCATAGTTGTCTGCCGCCTCTCCGCTCTCGGCGCCCCGGCCGCCGAGCCTTCCCGCCGAACAAGCTCACACATTCGCCACAGCATATGCACCGCTACGCACAACGTCAAGGGCTAAAAGGTCTAGGGATAGTCTCGGCAGCCGCGACAACCAACTAGACCAGTCGCAGCACCTCAATCTCGGCAGGAAAGCTCATGCGCTCGATGTCGCCGCCCCAGAAGAGACGCTTCATTAGCTCGCCGGTGGCAAAGAGCAGATGTTGGCGCGCCGCGTCGCGGGCATCCTCGTAGGCCGGCGAGCCGTCATGCTCGCGTGCGCGCACGAACCAATCGTGCAGCGGCGTATGCGGTGCGGCGCGGACCAGATAGCAGCGCATCTTGAGCGCGCCCTCGTCGTCGGGCATGAAGATGCGCAGATGTGGCAGCGCGGCGACCAGGTCCAGGCGATAGAACACACCATAGTGCTCGCGCGAGGTCTGGAAGAGTGAAACCTCCGGCGGCGCGGAAAGCGCGATTTCGGAGTTCTCGTCCTCGGCGGCGTGCGCTGCCGAGCCACCGAACGTGAAGCGCCCGGAGGGTGAGATTGCGGTCTGCCCCCCCGGCGAGGTGCCGCTCTTGCCATGCTCACTACTATCCGCACCATCGCCGTCATGTGCGGGCTCGTCGTCTTCAAGGATCACACCAAGCCGCGCCAGCAGCTCGGCCAGTTGGTCATCCAGGTTCATCGTGCTGCCTCCCCAGGTGGGATGAGCGCTCCCATTCCCCTCGGCGCCATTCTTGGCGCGGCAGCACGGATCGGTAGCGGGTACGCCGCTGGACCCTGGATCATCGCCAATCGCGAGCGCGTGGAAGCGCGATGCACCACCAGGTGTGAAAGGTGGGGAAGCAATAGCGGAGAATGCCTCTGGCAGCGGGCGACGATCGGCAGCGACCGCCCCATCGCCTACGAGCGACGGCCGAAGATCTCCCAGCGGCGATGGGGGCCATGGGACTGGGACGTTTCCTGCGGCTCCGACTCGTCGCCGGCCACGAATTCGTCGCCGTGGTAGCCTGGCACGCGCGAGCGCGCGCCGGCGGCCGTTGGCGCCTGCTGGATTGGCTGCTCGCGTGGGGTGCGCGCGTCGTCCTCGTCGGGTGCGAGCCGGCCGCCAAGGGAGCGCTGCGGGGCGCTCTGCGCGGGCATGACATATGGCTCGATCGGCGTGATAGAAAAACCGCTCGCAGGATCGAGGTCGTCCTCTGGCTCGTCGCGCGGCGGCACCGGAAAGGAACCCCGATGCGCTGCGTCCGGTGGGACGACCGGGGCAACCGGGGCAGCCGGGGCGACCGACCGCAGGGGACGCTCGTAGTGGTGCGGCTGCGACGCCGCGAGCTGGCCCGCGCCGCGCTCGTGCCGGACACGCGGCTCGAAGCCGGTGGCGACGACCGAGACGGCGAGCGTTCCAACGGCGGCGGGATCGTAGACCGTGCCATAGATGATGTTGGCATCGGGGTGCGCGGCCTCGGTGATCAGCGCGGCGATGGCCTCGACTTCGCGCAGGGTGAGGTCCTCGCCGCCGGTGACGTTGAAGATCACGCCGCGCGCGCCGGCGATGTCTACGTCGAGCAGCGGATTGGTGAGCGCCTGGCGTGCCGCGACCATCGCGCGATCCTCGCCGTCCGCACCGCCCGTGGCGATCAGCGCCGAGCCGGCATCGGCCATGACCGCCCGCACGTCGGCGAAATCCAGGTTGATGAGGCCGGGGATGGTGACGAGATCGCTGATGCCCTGCACGCCCTGGCGCAACACGTCATCGGCGCGGCGGTACGCTTCGAAGAGTCCCAGGTCGCGCTCGGCCAACTCCATCAGCCGCTCGTTGGGCACCACGATCAGCGCGTCCACTACCTCGCGCAGCGCCGCTAGCCCATGCTGGGCGACGATCTTGCGCCGCCGCTCGAAGGCGAACGGCGTGGTGACCACGGCGATCACCAACGCACCCAGCTCGCGCGCGGCTTGCGCCACCAGCGGCGAGGCGCCCGTGCCCGTGCCGCCGCCCATGCCGGCCGTCACGAAGACCATGTCGGTGCCGTCGAGTGCCGTGCGGATCGCCGCGTCGCTTTCTTCGGCCGCGCGGCGACCTAACTCGGGGTTGCCGCCCGCCCCCAGCCCTCGTGTGAGCGCCTCGCCCAGCCGCAGTCGCCGCGGCGCGCGCGACAGGTCCAGCGCCTGCGCATCGGTATTGAGGGCCAGGAACTCGACCCCCCGCACACCCGCCTCAATCATGCGATTGATGGCGTTGCAGCCGGCGCCGCCGATGCCCGCCACCACCAGCCGCGCGACTCCCGCCTGCGCGGCCTGTTCGGCTCCTGGCATCGCACCGTCATGGCCCACTGGCTCACGTTGGTCGCGCTCCGCTGGCTCCATGCTCGCACCCTCCTGGCTGCTCTGCTCTCACGAGATCGTCACAGTCTGTCACGTCTCACGTCATGCGCTGGCCGCGCCCAGCAGACGCCGCATGCCCGTCATGAGGCCCGGCAGCACACCGCGGTGGCGCGCCGGGCGCTCGCCGGCGGTACCGTAGCGCGCGTGCCACAGTGCCAGCCCCGCGGCGGTCGCGTAGGCCGGCGATTCGAGCACGGGGGGCAACCCCGCGATGCCGGCTAGCCGGCCGCGATAGACCGGCACCTCCAGCGCGCGACCCAGCAGCGCCTCGATGCCATCTAGCGCGGCAGCGCCGCCGGCCAGCACCAGCGCCTCCGGCTCCACGCCCAGCCGGCGCGCGTCTTCGAGCCGCTCGGCCAACAGATCGGCGCAGCGATAGGCACGCTGCTGGATGACGCGCGCCAGCTCAGCGGCCGGCACCACATCCGCGGCATCATCTCCTGCCAAGTCACCGCCCATGTCGGACAGCTCCACCAGGGCGAACTCATCGTGGCGCGCCAGATCGCAGGTGCCATGCGCCAGCTTGAGTGCCTCGGCAGCGGGGTAGGGCAGCTTGAGCTGCGCCGCCAGCTCGCGCGTGATGGCCGCCCCGCCCTCGCCGATTACCTCGCTGTGCCAGACGGTGCCAGCGACCTGGATCGTGAGGTTGGTGGTCTCAGCACCGATGTCGGCGATCGCCAGACACTGCGCGCTGGGAAGCGCCTCACGTAGCGCCTCTGCGGCGGCAAGTGGCGCAGAGACGACCATTTCTGGCATACCCCGCGCGCCGCGCACGCACTTGAGCAGATTGCGCAGCGAGGTGGCCGCCGCGCTGACGTAATGCACCTCGACCTCCAGATCGTGCGCCGCCATGCCGCGTGGGTCGCGCACGCCCACCTGCCCGTCCACCATGTAGGCGCGCGGAATCTCGTGCAGCAGCTCGCGATTCTCGCCCAGGCGCAGGCCCGCCCGCGCGGCACCGATCACGCGCGCGATGTCGTCTGGTACGATTTCGCGGCCCACCGGCGCGATGTCGGTCTCGCCGCGCAGGTTCACACTCTGGACATGCCGGCCGCCGACTCCCAGGCAGAGCGGCGGCAGCCGCCTGTCGAGCCGGTCCTCTAGCTCGTAGAGCGCGCGTGCCACGGCCTCGGTCGCGGTCGCCAGGTCCACTACCACGCCGTCGCGCACGCCGGCCGATTCGACGCGCGCGCTCTGCACGTACGCGATGCGGCCATCCGGCTCGCGCACCACCGCGACGGCCGTGATCGCCGCGCCGCCGATATCCAAACCCGCAAAGAGCTGCGGGGCGAGTGTTGCCATGCGTTCGATCCATCCTTCCGCGTAGGTGGAGTCCTCACCCCCCCAACCCCCTCACCCCGCAGGGAGAGGGGGAGCCAAAGGCAGATGCAGAGGCGAGGCGTGGCCCACGCCACTACACCTGGCGCGGGGTGAGCCGATGCCCCTTCCTGCCGTCAGCCGTGCTAGCCTGCCAGCCGGTAATATGGATGCGCGCCCCAGCGCAGGTCGATCAGCGCCGCCTGTTGGCCCCGACCGGCGAGCAGCCCAAGCAGCGCGTGAAGCTCGGCAAGCTGCATGCGCACGCCCTTCGCCACCTGGCCCGCTGTCGGCTGGCTCAGCAGCGCCGCGACGCTCGGCGTGTCGTCGGCCGCCTGCGCCGCGACGCGCGGCGTGCCGAAGAGCACCTGGGCGCCGCTGCCATTCACGGCGACGAGACCGTTCCGCGTGTCGTAGTCGAGCGCCCAGCCATTGCCAAGCACCGGCTGTATCCCCTTCCGCAACTGCGCTGCCATGTTGACGAGTAGCGGGTCAACCCGCGCGCCCGGCGGCGGAGTCTTGCCGTCGAAGGCCGCGGCGGAGCCATCCTCGACGCGCGGCAGCGCCAGATGTGCGAACGTCGGGTCGTCGGAGACGGCGCCGAGCACGGTGCCATCCGTGGCGAGCACCAACTCCCCCGCCGAGGTATGCCAGACCAGCGCGGGTTGGCGTGGTGTCACGCGCACCAGCAGACCGTCGGGGTAGACGGTGCTGACGGTGGCGCTGGCGACCGCCGGCAGACGCTCGACCTGGCGCGCAAGCGCGACGGTGTCGCAGGCGAAGATATTGCAGCCGGTGAGCGGCAGCGCCTGGACGCGGCTCACGACGAGCATGTCGTCGGTTCCCGCGACGCGAATGCGGCGTGTCTGGAAGCGTGGCGTGGTGAGTGCCCAGACGGTAGTCGCGGCGACCAGCACCTGCGCGCAGAGCAGCGCCAGCAGCGCGATGCGGCGTGTGCGGCGGTGATGCTGGCTGGGCTGGCCGCTGGGGGGCCGCGATGGCGCGGCAAGCGGGGACGACGCGGTTGTGGTCGTCGCACCGGGCGTGTAGACCACTGCGGGGCGCGGGGACGGCGGAGATTCCTCGCGCTGCGGGCGGCTGGGGATCGGGGGCAACGAGCTGCGACCAGCGCGCAGGTCCACGCCCACGCCACCGGGTCCCGTCCCCGCCGGAACCGGTGCCAATCGTGCGGACCGCGGGGCGCGTGAGGCGTCCGCGCGGCGCGGCCGGAAGGGCGTCACGCGACCGCGCGAGCTGTCTCCCTGGGTCTCGCCGCCCTCGCGCTCGCGCCGCGGCGGCATGTGTCCGCGCTCGCCCATCTCGCCCATAATGCTCCCGCGCTCCTTCCACGCGCTCCTGGCTGCCGCTCCATCAGCAAGGCAGTAGAGCATGAAGGATGCCGGACTGACGGGAGGATGGGCGGCGTCCTTGCGCGAGATGGTACGCTCATGGGTGCGGACACAGCCATCGCATGCACGACGGCGTGTGCGAAACGGACGCTATCAGTCAGAATAGGCAGCTTCAGGGCGGCGCACGCACGGCGCCCATAAGCAGGAGAGAGGCAAGGGCCATGAGTGCGAGCGCAAGCGACGTGACCACCTACGGCAACTATATCGGGGGCGAGTGGCGGCCGGCGGCAGGGGGCGCGACCTTCGAGAACCACGACCCCGCCAACGGCGAGCTGATCGGGCGCTTCCCGCGCTCGGCCCAGGCCGACGTGGATGCGGCGGTCGCCGCGGCGAAAGCCGCGTACGATGGCTGGCGCCGCACCCCCGCGCCCGCGCGCGGCGAGATCCTCTTCCGCGTCGGGCGACTGCTGGAGGAGCGCAAGGAGGAGATCGCCCGCACGCTCACGCGCGAGATGGGCAAGGTGCTGGTCGAGGCGCGCGGCGACGTGCAAGAGGCGATCGACATGGCCTACTACATGGCCGGCGAGGGGCGCCGCCTCTTCGGCACCATCGTCCCCTCGGAGCTGCCCAACAAAGCGGCCTACGGCATCCGTGAGCCGCTGGGCGTCGTCGCCTGCATCACGCCCTGGAACTTCCCCGTCGCCATTCCCTCGTGGAAGACGCTCGCGGCGCTGATCGCCGGCAATACCGTGGTACTCAAGCCGGCGACCGATACCCCCCATTCGGCGGTCGAGTTCGTGCGCGTCTTCGCCGATGCTGGGCTGCCGCCGGGTGTGTTCAATCTGGTGATGGGCAGCGGCTCCGAGGTTGGCATGCCGCTGGTGCGTCACCCCGACGTGGCCGCGGTGTCGTTTACCGGCTCCAATGAGGTCGGCCGCGAGGTCAATGTCGAGGCGGCGCGCACGCTCAAGCGTGTGACGCTGGAGCTGGGCGGCAAGAACGCGATCGTCGTGATGGACGACGCCGATCTCGATCTGGCAGTCGAGGGCATCCTGTGGAGTGCGTTCGGCACCACGGGGCAGCGCTGCACCGCGTGCAGCCGGTTGATTGTGCAGCGCGGCATCGCGCGGGCGCTGGAGGAGCGCCTGCTGGAGCGCATCGCGAAGCTGCGGCTGGGCCACGGCCTGGAGCCGGAGACCGATGTCGGCCCGCTGATCAACGCCACGCAGCAGGAGCGCGTCCACAGCTACATGGAGGTCGCGCGGCAGGATGGGGCACGCATCCTGTGCGGCGGCGAGAAGGCGACCGCGGGCGAGCTGGCGCGCGGCAGCTTCTACCAGCCGACGCTGCTGGGTGGTGTGACGCCGAGCATGCGGGTGGCCCAGGAGGAGATCTTCGGCCCCGTGCTCTCGATGATCGAGGTGGATACGCTGGAGGAGGCGATCGCCATCAACAACGGCGTCAAGTACGGCCTCTCCAGCAGCATCTTCACGCGCGACGTGAACGCCGCGCAGACCGCCATGCACGACCTGGCGAGCGGCATCGTCTACATCAACGCCGGCACCATCGGCGCCGAGATCCAGCTGCCCTTCGGCGGCACGCGCGGCACCGGCAACGGCCACCGCGAGGCGGGGCTGGGCGCGATGGAGTTTTTCACCGAGTGGAAGGCGGTCTACGTGGACTACAGCGGCCGGCTCCAGCGCGCGCAGATTGATTCCTAGAAAGCGGCGGCGATGACCGATCAGCCCAACTATATCGAGGCCAACCGCGGCGTGTGGGATGCCTGGACCCGCGCGCACACGGATTCCGACCACCACGCTGACGTGGAGGTAGTGCGCGCGGGTGGCCTGAGCCTGCGCGGCATCGAGCGTGCCGAGCTGGGTGACGTGGCGGGCAAGCGCGTGCTGCATCTGCAATGCAACATGGGCGCCGACACGCTCTCGCTGGCGCGGCTGGGCGCCAGCGTCACCGGCGTGGACATCTCCGAGGCTGCAATCGAAGCGGCGAGGCAACTGGCGGACGAGACTGGCCTGCCCGCGCGCTTCGTGCGCTCCGATGTCTACGCGCTGCCCGAGGCGCTCGACGGGCAATTTGACGTCGCCTTCACGTCGTACGGTGCGCTCTGCTGGCTCGGCGACCTCGACCGCTGGGCGAGCGTCGTCGCGCGCTCCGTCAGGCCCGGCGGGATCGCCTACCTGGTGGAGATGCACCCGTTCTCCAACATGCTCGCCCCAGCCGCGGAATCAGACGCCACCGGCGGCACGTTCCGCATCGCCGCGCCGTACTTCACACCGGCCGCGCCACTGGCCGAAGACGTGGGCGCCACCACCCACGACCCGGCGCACGCCACGGTCTACGCCTGGAGCCACGGCCTAGGCGAGATCCTCAGCGCGCTGCTGGGCGCCGGCCTGCGCCTCGACTACATCCACGAGTTCTCGTACACGTTCTACCGGCGCTTCCCGGCGCTGGTGCGACGCGACGACGGCTACTGGCACTGGCCCGACGCCACCAACACGCTGCCGCTGCTCTTCTCCGCCCGTGCGAGACGGTAAGGTTCCTCACCCCCCCGTCCCCCTCTCCTCTGCGGAGGCGAGGGGAGGCAGCGTGCGTAGGGACGCGGCGCGGGATGCTTGCGCTGCCCGTTGGGTTAGGCGGAGGTCTTGCGCGTGCGGGCGCGGGCGGCGGCGCGGTAGGTCTCGATCAGTGGGGGCAGGCCGGCGACGGGGGCCAGCAGCAGGACGATCGTGGCCGGCACGAAGAAGAACCCAACGCCGCTAATGGCCGGCAAGGTGACGCCCAGATTGGTCAGCGCGCAGGTCAGCAGCGCCATGTAGGCGGTGAGGCGCGAGTCGGGCTTGACGGCGCGCCCCTGTCCCCACGCGGCCAGCGCGCCGGCGACGTAGAGCGCGAGCACGATGCTCAAGATAAAGACGACGCGGACCACCGTGTCGCCCACGTTGTTTCCGGTGATCGGATGGCACTTGATGTTGTCGGCGCTGATGCCGTAGCACGTCTCGTGCTGCGCAAACGTGGTGACGGCCAGAAAGAGGCCGGCGATGAGCGCGAGCGCCAACGCGGCCAGCGCCAGCACGAGCTCGATGCGGGGCAGATATTTCACGCGCGGAGGCTCCTTCTGGAAGAGTAGTCCAGCCGTAACGATACCGCGATTTGCCGGCGCGGCGCCACTATCAACCATCTACGCGCCCTGCTTCCTCTGCTGCCACGCCGCGGCGGCGCGATACACCACGGCGCTCGCGGGATAGAGTCTGAAAGCAATGGTATACGTAAAATTGCGTACGGGAATGACAGTACTCTATATCGTACACTGCACTCGGTGATTGAGTAGAGAGAAGTCGCCGCGCGGACTGGGTGACGGCCAGGTGTGTGGATCCGGTGCGCCGCATGAATGGCCGACCCACAAGTCACCAAAGGAGTGCCACATGTCGTCCGCTCGCGTCACCCTCATCGAGCGCCTGTATCGCGAGTTCTACAACGAGCGGAACGCCGCCGCCGCCGCGCAGGCCGCTATCTCCATCTTCCACGATCCCCAGCGCTTCATTGACGAGTATAAGGCATTGCGGGCGGCGTTTCCGGATATGCAGATCAGACCTGATGTCATCCTGGAGGCCGGCAGGCACATCACCGTGCGTTGGACGATGCTTGGCACCCAACAAGGGGTCTTGAAGTTGCCGCGCGTGACGATTCCGGCGACTGGCCTCGCCGTGACCGTGCTTGGGATCAGCATCTTTGAGATGACCCGCGGTCTGATCAAGAACCGTGTCTGGGCCACCAGCGACGGCCTCGAGATGCTCTACAACCTGGGGGTGCGCTTTGTGCCGCCGCCCTCTCCCTGAACGGCGCCGCGTATTAAGCAGCCATAGCATGTGCCAGCGGCCTGCCACGCGTTTCCCCTGGCTCCGTCCGCGGCTCCATCTCACCTGCGGTTGCTACGTGCTATAGTGGAGCGGTCGCCGTGGAGCGGACGATCCGGTGATGGGCTGGAGAGATGGGCGAGGTGGGGGAGAGACCATGGGCGAGCATATCGTGACCGACCTCTCGGCGGAGTCGCTGGCGCGGGCCATCGCGGAGAACTTCGTCGCCGCCTACGCGCTGCTCGCCCGCGCGCATGGGGCTGTCCGCGAGCGCGACGGCATCACGGCCATCGTCACGCGCATTCCCAGTGCCGAGTTCAACGGCGTGTTCCGTACGGAGCTGCCGGCTGAGCTGCCACCTGAGCGGACCGGCGCGCGCATCGGCGAGGCGCTGGACTGGCTGCGCGCCGAGGGCCAGCCATTCAGTTGGTACATCACCCACACCACGGCACCGGCCGATCTGGCGCACCTGCTCGAAGCGCACGGCCTGCGGCTCGTGCATGCGTCGCCCGGCATGGCGGTTGGCCTCGCGGCGGTGAGCGACGACGTGCCGGTGCCGGCGGGACTGGAGATCGCGCCGGTCGGCGACGAGCGCGAGCTGGCGCTCTGGGCACACACCTGCAATGCTGGCTTTGGCATCCCCGAAGCGTACGATTCCCAGGTGCTGGCGGTCTTCGATCGCTTCGACCTGGGGCCGGCGGCGCGTTGGCGGCTCTTTCTCGCACGCCTGCATGGGGTACCGGTGGGAACCGCCGCGCTCATCCTGGACGCCGGAGTCGCCGGCCTCTACGCCATTTCGACGCTCGCCGAGCATCGCCGGCAGGGGATCGGTGCGCACCTGACGCTCGCGGCACTGCGTGAGGCACGCGAGCGGGGCTACCGCGCCGGCGTGCTCGAAGCCTCGACGATGGGGCGTCCCGTGTACGAGCGCCTCGGCTTCCACCAGTACGCCACACATCATCAGTACGAGCCGTCGGTCCAGGGCTAGGAGGCGGGCGCCGTCAGGCGAATCCAGCCGCGTACGATGCGGTTGGACACGCCGCTCAGATCGGTGATGTGCCAGCCCGCGGCGGTGTGTGCCAGCGGCAGCGCCAGAAAATACTGGGTGTCGTTGTAGTTCTCCTGCGCCACGTAGACGTGGGTCGCATCCACCGCTGTCACGATGGCGACATGCCCCAGCGTACCTGGCCGGATGCCCGAGGTCCAGCCGCGTGCCGCGTCGTTCACGTCCTGGAAGACGAGCAGATCGCCGGGAGCTGGGGCGAAGGCGCTGGTGCCCTGCGCCGCGTCGTCCGAGAGCGCGTAGGTGCCGGCGGGGAAGAGCGCGCGCACCTGGCCCGGCTGGCGCGTGCCGTCCTGATAGTAGTCAAAGTACAGCTCGGAGTGGTCGGTAAAGCGCGGCAGATCGAAGAGCTCCCAATCGAAGCGGTTGACCAGCTCGGTGCATTGGAAGAGATAACGGTCGGGCGAGCCGTCGTTGGCGCAGAGATACACACCGGGCTGTTCGTTACCCCAGCCGGCGGCGGGGCTGGTCGCGCCGGGCCGCGCGAGCTGGTGCCCCCAGCCGGCGTTGGCGGGATCGTAGCCCTGCTGCCGCTGCACCGCAGCGCAGCTCTGCTGGGCGGCCGCGAGCGGGCCGACGCGCAGCACGTTGGCCGGCGCGGTGGGGGTGTAGGACGCCAGTAGCGCATCGAGCGCGGCGCGGTGGGCCGGGGCGTCGGCGGCGCACTCCTCGCCGGTCACGTCGTCATCCCGCGCCAGGAAGATGCGGATCAGGCATGGCACGCGCCCCTCAGCGGCCGAGGTATCCTCCACGAAGGCGGGGTACGGGCCGATGGTCGTGGTGGGTGTGCCGCGACGGGCGAAGGCGCCGGGCATGTCCGTGCCGCGCAACACCGAGACGAGCACCAGCGTGCCAGGATGGGCGGGATCGGTGAGCGCGACGGCGGCGGCGTTCTCTGCGGCGTGCAGCCCCGGCGACGGCTGAGCGGTCCATCCCGCGGGCAGCGCGATGCTAAAGCCGAGCCGCGCGTCCACGTAGGCGGGGACGGGTCGTGCGGTCGGGGAAGGCGTCGCGGCGTGGCGGGTCGCCGGACTGGCCTGCACGGCGCAACCGGCGAGCAGCACCAGCGCGCCGAGTAGCGAGAGGACCATCGCGCATGCGTAGAGATGCCCGCGACCAAGCCTTCCAGCTCCCAGATAGCACACGCTGTACATAGCGCCTCTCCCAGCATCCGTGACACAGCAGGTGGCGCGAGAATCTTGCGGGCGCGCCGGCGCCGGGGCCCCATCAGTGCTGGATTGTAGCACACTCTGCGAGCAGGCGAGGCCGTAACGCCTCATCTCGCCCGCGCCCGCGCCCGCCAGTCACGTCGAGCCAGCCCGCGCGGTACAATCTGCGGCAATCGCTATGCGGGCATACAGGCAGTGGGCGAGGGAGCGATACAGGATGGCCGGCGAGACAGACCAGGATGGGACGCATCCGGGCGCAGACGTGGGCGCGGATACGGCTGGAACGCTCGACGACGAGGCGCTCGAAGCCCTGGACTTATGGGGGCTGGCGCCGGAGGACTGGCGTGTTGAAGGGACGCTGATCACGGCGCTGGAGGGCATCGCCCTGCCGATCCTCGCCCTCGGCGACGAGCGGGCGTCCACCGGACGTCCCTACGTGCTGCGCCGCCAGCCACCCGACCTCGCCGAGCGCGACGTGCGCTTTCGCCATGCGCTGATGCGCGCGCTGGCGCTACAAGGGCTGCCGGTGCCCGTGCCGCTGGCGCGTCCCGGCGGCCAGACCTACGCGCGGACGGCCGCGGGCGAGATCTACGAGCTGCTCCAGTACCGGCCTGGCGCGGCGTTCGTCAGCGGCGAGCCGGAGGAGCTGGCACGCATCGCGTCCGCCGCCGCCACACTTGGCCGGCTGCATCAGGCCTCCGCCGATTTCGCCTGGGAGCCGCCGCATCTGTGGCCCGCGGAGCGCAGTCCCGCCAACCTGGCCCGCGCCTACGTCGAGCTGATCCAGCGGGCGGCAAGCGACGAGCGGCTGCCGGCAAGCGTGCGCGCTGCGCTGGCCCGTGTGGCGGAGGAGGCCGGCGAGCGGGTGGAGTCCGCCGCCGCGGCGCTGGACGCGGTACACGACCTGCCCGCGCTGCACCTGCACGGCGATTACCAGCCGCACCACCTGGCGTTCGCCGGTGCCGGCGACGAGGTGGCGGCGATCTACGACTTTACCGCCGCGCACTGGGGCCGCCGGCTGGACGAGCTGGCCTACAGCCTGCTCTACTTCGCCGCCGTGCGCTGGGACGAGCAGCCGGGCGTGACACCGCCGCTGGCCGGCGAAGGACTCGACGTGCTGCGCGCGCACCGCTTCCTGGCGGCATACGGCGAGGAGGCGCCCCCAGCCGAGGGCGAGGCGCGGCTGCTGGGCGACGCGCTCGCGCTCGCCTTCCCGATCGTCTTCGCCAACGGCGTGGCCGAAGACCTGCTGGCCCCGGACGACTATGCCGCGGCGCCCGACGAGGAAGATGCGCTGGCGCGCCTCCAATGGGCCGAGACGTTCTGGCTGTGGCTCGACCGCTACCGCGACAGTTTGGCCGAGGCGTGGGAGGGGGTGTAGAGGTGCGACCAGGCCGCTGTGCGCGACGACCGGAAGAAGTGCCCCTTCCCTCCACGTGGAGGGAGCGTTTCGGCGTCTCGTAGGGAGTGAGGCGATCAGGCTCCAGGGTGGTCGCGCAGCGTCTCGATCAGGATGCGCGCGACCTCAGGGCGCGAGAACTCCGGCGGGGGGAGTTGGCCGGCGCGCAGCGCGTGCGCGCGTTGGTGCCACTCAGGATCACGCGGTCGGCGGGGCCGTGATGGGGACAGGTCATGTCGGAGGCCATACCGACCCACCCAGCGGCGTGTCGCCCTGGGCGTAGACGTAGACGTAGGCGTAGACGTAGACGCTCGCCAGTCTACGCTGTGGCGAGCGCTGGGCGTTGGGCACCCTCCGCGGGCGCCGCGGGCCCGCGGTCAGCAGGTATACGTCAGCGCGATCGTTGAATCCTGGGTGAGCGCTTCCCAGGCCACCGCCGTTGCCGGGTTCTTCATGCTCAAGCCGGACGGGGCGGCGGTGGTGTGGGCGCCTGGGCAGGAGGGCAGTGCCAGTTGCAGGCCCATCTGCCAGGTGATGCCGGCCTGTTTCTGGATCAGGTCGGTGTAGTGCCAGCCTTGCGTGTCGCGCGTGGCGGCGCCGGGCGAGGTCCAGGTATACGACACCGCGACCGTGGTGCCGTAGTTGACGTAGAGCCAGCCGACCCACACCTGCCGGCCGAACGCCGTGGAGGTGTTGGGGTGGTCCAGCCCTTCGACCTTGAGCAGCCGGGCTTTGGGCGGCACGTAGACGCGCAGATAGTCGCGATAGCGCATCGGGCCGTAGGTGTTGGCCTGGCTATCGGCTGAGGGCGGCCACCTGTAGGTCAGCGTGGTGTGGTGGGTCGCGGAGCCGTCGGCGCCCAGCGCGATCACGTCGGTCAGGGTATAGGTCATGAAGTAGTTTGCCTTGTTGGGCGTGACGTTGGCATCCACGACCAGCAGGCTATCGCCCTGCGCCGGGGCTTGAATCGTGGCGGCGAGGTGCGTCAGCTCGAGCAGGCTCTCCGCCGCCGGTGGGGTGAGGTAGACCTGGAGGTCCTTGGTGCGCAGGGCGCCGAAGACGATGCGGAAGAAGGCGCTGCGCTGGCTGGACTGGAGCGCGCGCACGTGCTCCATGAAGTGCGCGAAGAGCGTGCCGGAGAAGGCTTTGCGCTGCGAATCGCCAGGGATCGGCGTGCCGCTGGTGTAGACGTCGTAGGTGAGCTGGTGGTAGTGAATCTCGTCCACCAGGTTCTGTGGCGTGATGGTGACGCCGTACTCCGGCATGGGGATTGGCCCGGTGACGCTCATCGCCTTCTGGATCAGCCATGGGGTGATGGCGATCACGCCGATCGGGTTCACAGCGCCGCCCTGCTGATGATAGAGCGCGATGCCGTTCTGGGCGGACCAGGGGAAATCGGCCTCGATGTTGGAGTCCTGGAAGAAGGCGTAGTGCGCGAGCGGATACCAGCGCTCGTTCGCCGGCAGCGGGGGGTAGGGATGCCGCGCGGGGTTGTTGAGCAGCGAGACGTCCTGAATATGCAGGTTCTGCAGCTTGCCGCCGGAGAGGGTCAGGAAGCCGTAGTTGCCGATGAAGCCGCCCGCCGGGCGCAGCTCGGTCGAATCGAGCATCTCCACCAGGTAGTTTGCCGGCCCTCCCACGCCGATGCCCAGCAGGCTCCCCGCGACCCTGGCGGTGGCGGCCAGGTTCTGCACGCCCTGGCGGAGCTGGGGCAGTGACGCCCGCAGCGATTGCAGCATGGGGCCGAGCCGCGCGTCGAGGCTGGCGGCCGCGCCGGGCGGGACCCGCGCCAGTGCGTCCAGGGTGGCGAGCGCGAGCGGCTCCAACTGAGCGATGTCGCGCTGGATGGCCGCGAGATCGGCGCTGGTCATCGCGGGGGCCGAGGCGCTGAGCGCGCCGGAGAGGTGCTTGGCCAGCAGGGCCAGCGTATCGCAGGCGACGATGCCGGCGGCGGTGCCATTGATGGCGACCGGCAGCAGCGCGTTGGCCGCCTGCGCCTTGCCGCCGGCGACCGGCACGATGCCGGCTGCTCCGAGCGCGCCAGAGTAGGCGCTGAGCTGCGCAAAATCGGCATGCGCCGCCACCAGCTCGGCCCGCGCGCGGGCGATCGTCGTCTGGTCGAAGGGGTTGGATGCGATGGCCTGGAGGTCGCTCTTGGCCGCGCTCAGATGCCGCGCGCCGTCCTTGGCCAAACCCGCCGCGTGGAGCGCCTGCGAGACGCCGACCAGCGACGAGGCCAGCGCGCAGGCGAGCACGACGGCACAGGTGATGGCGGCGATCAGCCGGCCGCGGCGTGTGGCGAGCCATCGGCGGCGGGGCGTGCGGCGCACCACCCGGCGCGGCGCGGAGGTGAGCGGCGGATACGGTGCGCCGGCGGCAGCGGCCGAGCCAGGGACCGTGGCGACGTCTGGTTCGTCCCACCCGTTGCGGTGCTCCCGCCCGAACCGCGCAGCGGTCCGGCCGTCCCAGCGCGCGCCAGGTGTGGCAGCACCAGCACCAGCACCAGCGCCCGCGCCTGTGCCTGTGCCTGTGCGCACGCCGTTGCCAGGTACGGAGGGCATCCGGGCGGTGTCCGCCTCCCAGACGCGGTCGCGACCGCCGGGTGCGGAGGGCATCCGGGCGGTGTCGGCGTCCCACACGCCGGATTCGCCGCTGCCGGGTGCGGAGGGCGCTGCTCCGCGTGGCGGCGAGGATGCTGGATTGTCCTCGTGGGACCATGTTGCCACGCCGCCGATGTGGTCGCCGCCGTCCTCGCGGCGGTCGCGCCAGCCGGGCACGGGCACCGGGTTGGGCACCGGGTTGGGCACCGGGTTGGGCACCGGGTGGCGCCCGGTAATCGTATCCCAGGCGCCGCGCAGCAGGCCGCGCGCGCGTGGTGGTGCGGGCGGCGGGGGCTGGTTCGCGCGGACCGTGGGGAGGCGCGCGGTGGGCGTCTCGCCGATGTCGTTGGCCGGGCGTGCGGGGTGGCGCGGCGTATGATTGCTCATCCCCAGACTCCTCCTCACATCCCCCCTCGACGAACCGTGCGCGCCGGCATGTGGTCCGCATGTTCCGCCGGCGGCGAGCTGGCCCCAGCCGGCGGCTCCACTGGTGCGGGAGCTTGCTGTTAGCAACGGGGCGGCGTGCTGGTGCCAGAGCGTATGATACGCCACGGCGGCCCATCCGTACAGGGGAAGCGCGATATCGCTGGCTAGAAGGTACCACGGCATGGACGCGGACGTGGACCTGGTGGTCTGGCGGTGGTCGGAGGACGCGCGGGCGGGCGGGCGGCGCTCATGCTCATCGGTCGCGCGCTCAGGTGCCACGAAAGGCGAGCATGGTGCCCACGGTCTTGAGCATGATCAGCAGATCGAGGCCGAGCGACTGATGGCGGATGTAGTAGAGGTCGTATTGCAGCTTGTAGACCGTATCCTCGAAGCTGTTGCCGTAGCGATAGCGCACCTGCGCCCAGCCGGTCAGGCCCGGTGTCACGGCCAGCCGCGAGCGATAGAACGCGATGTCGGCGGCGAGTGTCTTGACGAATTCGGGGCGCTCCGGGCGCGGACCCACCAGGCTCATCTCGCCGCGCAGGATGTTGAGGAGCTGCGGCAGCTCGTCCAGCCGGGTGCGCCGCAGGAAGCGCCCGACGCGCGTGATGCGGGGGTCGTCGCGCCGCGCCCACTGCGCCCCGGTGGTGCGCTCGGCGTTGACCACCATCGTCCGCAGCTTGTAGACGGTGAACAGGCGTCCCCCGCGCCCGACCCGCCGCTGGCGGAAGAACGCGGGCCCCCGTGAGTCAAGGTGAATCGCCAGCAGCAGCGGTGGCAGCAGCAGCGCGCAGAGCGCCAGCCCGACGAGGGCGAACGCGACGTCCATGACGCGCTTGATCGCCCGGTAGAGCGCGGACGCCATGGTGTAGCGATGCATCGGCAGCACCAGCGCCCACAGATGCTCGCCGACCTCTTCGACCGGGATGCGCCCCGTGATCTGCTCGTAGAGCAGCGGCATCGGCACGATCACCATCCCCTGCTCGTAGCACGCCATCGTGCCCTGGAAGATATCCGCGGGGATCTCGTTGACGTAGGCCAGCACCAGCTCGGCGATGTCGTAGTCGCGCACGACGGCGGGCAGATCGCTGCCGCGGCCCAGCAGCGGCACCTGGGGCGGCGGCACGGCGGGATCGGCGGTGGCCAGGACCGCGCCGATGATCTCGTAGTCGGCGTGCGCCTCCTGCTTGATGGCGTGGATGATCAGGTCGGCGGCGGGGCCGCTGCCGACGATCAGCGCGCGGCGGCGGAAGCCGGTCCAGCCGATGAGGAATAGCCGGCCCATGCGCCATGCGCCGGTCAGCACTACTGAGATGACGGCGTAGTAGACGATGAAGATGCGCGGCAGCGAGTTGCGCGGGGAGAGGAAGAACGTGGCGCCGTAGAGGATCAGGAGCTGGCCCATGATCGCCACCAGGCGCTTGGCACTCGCTGGCAGGTGTGCCGCCACGCGCAAATTGTAGTAGTCGTTGACATTGGCGAGCAGCACCCACAGCAAGGGCAGGATGATGAACCAGTAGGCGTGGCGCTCGATGAAGTAAGCGGTAAACGGTGCATGCGCCTGCCAGGTCCAGACACGCAGGGCGAGCAGCACCGAGACCACGGTCGCCGCCACGTCGCCCACCATGAGCAGGATGCGGCGCTCGGAGATGCGCATGTGCAGCGGGTGCGCGCGGGAGCGCATCGGCTGCCATTCGGGCCATGCCGTCGAGGATTCAGCGGGCGTGTAGCTGCCATCGCCGTCCATACGGTCCCACCTGCCTGCTGCTACGCCATCCTGCTCTAACTTCACGGGCCTACACAACCAGCGGGAGCGGCCCAGCGTCCGCCAGCGCGTCGCTCGCGAGGGCTATGTCGAGAGGCGTAGCGAGCTGCTCTCCGCGGGACCATGCGGGCCGGGCGGCGCCAGCCGGAGGATGCCAAGCCAGAACCCCAGACCCCAGGTGACGTGCAGCACCGCGAACGCCGCGAACGCGCGCGCCACGCCGGCTGCTCCGCGCCGCGGCAGCAACGGCGACGACGCCACAATGGCCAGCGCCGCATACAGTGCGAGCACACCCAGCCACAACAGCCGGATCGGCACGCTGAGCGGCGCCGTGAGCGCACCCAGCGCCACGAAGACCACGAAGGCTGGCGCCACGAGCTGCCTCGGCCGCAGTGAGCCGGGATGCTTGCGCAACACCGCCGCTTTGCCGCGTCCGTAGGTGAAGTATTGGCGCGCCAGCTCGCGGAGCGTCTGGCGGCCGAAGTAGGTCGAGCGGATGGCGGGGTTGAGGTAGACCTTATTCCCCGCGGATCGCAGGCGGTAGCACAGCTCGTAGTCTTCGTTGGCCGGCAGCGATTCGTCGAAGGCGCCAACGTGGGTGAGGACTTCGCGCGGCCAGGCGCCGAGGTAGACGCTATCGGCAAGCCCAGCCCGCGTGCCCACACGGAACGCGCTGGGCACGCCGAAGCGCGACGCGATCACGTGGGCGATGGCTGCACCAGCCGGCGTGGCGGAAACGGCGGCTGGGACCATCAAGCCTCCCACGCACGCCGCGCCCGTCTCGCGCAGGGTCCGCACGCACTGGCGCACATAATCCGGCGCGACGATGGTGTGGCCGTCAACGCGCACGACGACGTCACCATGCGCGACGGCGATGGCGAGGTTGAGGCCGGCGGCCTGCGCGCGGCGGGGATTGGCGAGCACGCGAACGCGCTCGGCGCCCGGAAGGCCCGCGATGATCGCACGGGTGGCGTCGTCGCTGGCGCCATCGGCGACCAGGACCTCCAGACGATCGGTGGGGTAATCCTGACGCAGCACGGCATCGAGGCTGCGCGCGATCATCGCGGCCTCATTGCGCACCGGCACGACCACACTCACCAGCGGCATGTGCGGTGCCTGGGCTGACTGCACTGCCCGCGCCGCGTCGGCGTCCACCCCAGCATCCTCTCAATGTGCCGGCCGCCAGCCCGCACACGAATGCGGTGTGCTCGACAGCGATCAGCGGCCAGAATGCGAGCGCCCGCCCAAGGCCGACGCGCGGCGCCAGGCGCAGTGCCAGGGCCGGCGAGAGCGCCACCGCCCCGGCGTGGCGCAGCAACTCCACCGCTGGGGAACGGCCATTGCCCCAACGCCGCGAGAGCACCGCGCTACCATGCCCGTAGCGAAACAGCTTGCTCGCTAGCGCGCGCACCGACTGCGGACCCTCTAAGATAGAGACGCCTCCTTCCTGAGCGAGTAACAGACTATATCCCGCATCGCGCAGTCGAAAGCTCAGGTCGGCGTCCTCGCACCAGGCGCCCCACTCTTCGGCGAAGCCGCCCACGCGCCGCAACGCCTCGCGCCGGAAGCCAGCGTTGGCCGTCAACAGGTAGTCTACCTGGCCTCGGCGCAGGCGATGGCGATAGAATGCGGTCGTGCCCAGATAGCTCGCCACGAGTGAGCCGGCGGCGCGGAGTTCGAGCGGCCCCCCGACGCCCGCGGCATCTGCGTGCGCTTCGAGGCTGGCGGCGATCTGCTGGAGCCAGTCGCGCTCAGCGGTGCAGTCGGCGTCGATGAAGGCCACGATCTCGCCGCGCGCCGCGCGGATGCCGGCATTGCGGGCGCGGGCAGGACCGCCGTTGGTCTGGCGCACGAGTTGGAACCTGCCACCCCAGCGGCGCACGGCCTTGAGTGCGCGTGCCGCCGTCGCGTCGGTCGAGCCGTCGTCCACTACGATCAGCTCGAAGCGCGCCCGCGGGTACGTCTGCGCCATCAGCGAGCTGAGGCAGCGCGGCAGGGTGCGCTGGCAGTTGTAGGCCGGAATGACTACGCTCACCACTGGCGCCTGAGCGGCCGGCGCCCCGTCAAGCGCCACGTGTGGCCGGGTCAGCTCCGCGGTCTGCGGCGGCTGCCGCGGATGCGAGAGCGTCCACGCATGGTTTCCGTCGCGCCGTTCCACCGCGTCACCTGTTTCCCGGGGGCGCTCAGGCGCAGCCCGCGATACCAACCGCTATGCGTGAGTTTTCGTACTACTGCGTACACCGCTTGCCAGGGTGTCGCTGGGTCGCGCGCCGGATTCAGTCAGGGGCGACGCGGGCTACATTCGGTATAGGACGTAACCGCATCGTCCAACACCCGTCCAGCGGCTGCCAAGCCACGTATGCCAATAGTACTTGCAGAACAGCCCAGGGTCTCTTCATTATGGAGGATGGAGGCCGAGGAGCCGGAGGGCGGCGCCAGGTGCCCACGCGAAATGGCGCAGCGCGGCCGCCATGCTGTGGTAGCCGTGCTGACGCAACAGGCCCAGCACGGCATTACGCAAGGCAGCGAGCGCTTCGGGAGCCGCGCCGGAGCGCACCTGACTTGACTGGCATCCTCGCCCAGCGTCACATCGCGCACATAGTGCAGCCGATTCTCGATGTGCCAGTGCTCCCGCACCAGGCGCAGCAGCCGGTGGGCGGGCACGTGGGGGCCTAGACTCGTCAGGAAGTAGCGCACCAGCCGTGTCGTCTGGCCGGCCCGCGCGCCGCCGACGTGTGTCACGCAGCTTTCCAGCCGTACCACCTGCCGTGCCCCCGCCCCGCCCAGTTCGGCCAGGTAATCGGCCAAGGCTGCCGCGGCCGTGAGCGTGCGCACTTCGTGGCGGTCGCGCTGCGTGCGGTAGCTGCTGGCAGTCGTGAAGCGCTCGCCCGGCGGCGACTGGTCAAAGAGCAGCGCCACTTCCTCCAACAACTCCGGCTGATTGAGCTTGATGACGAAGAGATAGTGCCCTTTGGCGCGGCGGATCTGTGCCCAGAGCGTGTGCTGGCAGTAGAGCGCATCCCCCGTCACGAGGCAGTAGAGCGCATCCCCCGTCACGAGGCGGCCCCGCAACCGCACCTGCCGCAGCAGGTCGGGGGTCACGCTCAGTTCGGCCTGGGCCTTCTCCTCAGCGAGCTCCTCCTCCACGGTCGCGGTCGCCGCCGGCGGCAGGGCGGTTTTGGTTTTCTGCCTCACCCCCCTTTGGCGCCAGCACGAGGCCGGTCCCGACATCGTAGGCGGCGACTAGGGCCTGTCTGACGAATGGAGAGCGATGTGTTACCCTCGTGCAGGAGGCACCTGGAATGAGGGTAGCAAAATGGTTGGACGCGGCGAATTGACCGAGGAGGCCTGGGCGCGCATCGCGCCGTTGTTGCCGGCGCGCG